>JBBQNZ010000160.1:0-8823 GCA_038330415.1 Actinomycetales bacterium
CTGACCCAACAGCGACTGCTCGAGCTCGTGGCCGCGGTCACCCACGATGCCGAGGCCGACCGGCGCCTGGCCCAGCACGACCTCGACCAGCTCGGCGACGCCTGGCACGAGTGGGAGCACCAGGTTCAGACCGCCGTCGACGACGACGACCCCGAATACCGCGCCTGGCAGCAGGCCTACCTCACCAGCGTCGGGGCCGGCGACCACGCGGCCGCATGAGGCCGCGGGACGCGGGCCGCGTGACGGTCAGGCCGCTTGTGGCGTCGTCGGGAAGCCACGAGCGGATGCGGCTGACGCTCGGCACGACCAATCTTCGCCCCCTGTTCGAGGGGCGGATCTACTCCGCCGACGAGGTGGTCGACGACATGTCCGACCTCGTGGCGGCGGTCGAAAGCCTGTCGTCGCTGTCCTAGAGGAACTGCGCCGGGTCGAACTCGGCGATCGGGATGATCCGCACGCGCGGCAGCCGCTCGTTGAAGGCCTGCACGTCGTACTCCAGGTCGAACGACTCCAACCCCCGCTCGGTCAGCGGCACGAAGGCGCTGTTCCGGAACTCGACGAAGCCGAGCACGCCCACGCGTCGGCCGTCGAGGAGATCACCGACCTGCTCGACGAAGTCACCGTCGTTGCTGACCAGCATGACGTCGGCCGCACGGCGACGCAGCTCCACCAGGGTGCGCTGGATCGCGATGTCGACGACCTTCTCGCCGGGCCCACCCGACAGGGGGATCGGCCGGTAGCCGATCGCCAGCAACGCCTGCACGAACGTCATCGGCAGCTCGCTGTTCGCCGCGAGGAAGAACAGGCCCTGCGCCGGCTGGTCCCAACGCTCCCGCGCGAACTGCAGCAGGCGCTCCCACCGCGGCCGTTCCTCGGGGCGGGGGCGCCGGCCGAGGATCGAGGTGCCCAAGGTGGCGTCGATGTTCTCGCCGTCGATGAGCACGTAGGTCGACCGCGCTGCGTCCGTCATGGCACAAGACTACGGGTGGCGTCCAGCCTGGTGTCGGCGCCCGAGTAGCGCTACTTGTTGCCGAGGTCGATGTGGTTCTTCGCCGTGGCCTTGGCGTGCTTCTCGGCCCGCTTCTCCTTGATCGACTTGCTCGGCTTCTTCGACATGCTCTGTCGGGGTGACTTGTCGGCCATGAGCTGCTCCCAGCGTGGGGGGCCTGGGCGGCCCCGTGCGTAGACACTAACGCCGATGACGACGCGAGCGCCGTCAGGCGCCGTACCGATCGTTCTCAGGCGCCGACCGGATCGTCGTCAGCTGTCGTCGTCGTCAGCGTTGTCGGTGTCGCGCTTGTGCCGTTGACCGGGGCTCAGCAGCGACTCCAACTCGGCCTCGACCTCGGGCGTGGTGATGAACAGCAGCTCGTCGAGCGGCTCGAGGGCGTCGTCGCGGCTCGGCGCGATGGGGTGACCCTCACGGATGATGCCGGTGAGCACCGTGTTGCCCGGCCAGGGCACGTCACCGACGCGCGACCCGGCATACGGGCTGCCGACCGGCAGCGTCATCTCGACCATCATCGCCTTGCCCTGCTGGAACTCGAAGATACGCACCAGGTCGCCGACGCTCACGGCCTCCTCGACCAGCGCCGTCATCAGCCGCGGCGTCGAGACGGCGACGTCGACGCCCCACGCCTCGTCGAACATCCACTCGTTCTTCGGATTGTTCACCCGGGCCACGGTGCGCGGAACCCCGAACTCGGTCTTCGCCAGGAGCGACAGCACCAGGTTCACCTTGTC
This sequence comes from Actinomycetales bacterium, assembly GCA_038330415.1. Lineage (GTDB taxonomy): Bacteria > Actinomycetota > Actinomycetes > Actinomycetales > Dermatophilaceae > Fodinibacter. The sequence goes on from JBBQNZ010000160.1 coordinate 1,744, forward strand.
GTCGCCGGTGGCCGCGACGACCACGTCGCACTCAGCCAGCCCGGCCTCGGAGAGCGCCTCGATCTCACAGGCGTCGGCCTGCAACCAGCTCGCGTCGGGCACCTTCTGCACCCGCTCGCCGTTGGCGTCGCGGTCGATGAGCAGCACGTGGTGTCCGTTGCGCAGCAGCTCGCGGGCGATGGACCGCCCGACACTGCCGGCTCCGGCGATGACGACGCGCATGGGGGATGGCCTTTCGCAGTCAGTGCGCCGGCGGCGGCGCGTCGAGCACGCGCTCCGCGACGGCGAGGTCCTCGCGCTTGAGCGCGAGGTGGATGAGGTCGCCCTCCTGGTAGACCGTCTCGGGCCCGTGGATCATCCCGTCGCCCAGTCTGGTGAGGTAGGCGAGCCGTCCACCGGTGGCCGCCTCGAGGTCGGCCATCCGTCGACCGATCCAGCCCGGTGAGACCGGCATCTCGGCGATGACGACCTTGCCGGACGGATCGGTGAACTCGGGCACGTGACCCTGCGGGAGCAGCCGGCGCAGCATCTGGTCGCTGGTCCACTTCACGGTGGCGACGGTGGGGATGCCGAGGCGCTGGTAGATCTCGGCGCGGCCCGGGTCGTAGATGCGCGCCACGACATGCTCGACTCCGTACTTCTCGCGCGCGACGCGCGCCGCGAGGATGTTGGAGTTGTCGCCACTCGAGACGGCCGCGAAGGCGTAGGCGTGGTCGATGCCCGCGGCCCGCAACGTGTCGCGGTCGAAGCCGACGCCCGTGATGGTGCGCCCCTCGAAGGTGGTGCCGAGGCGACGGAACGACGCCTCGTCCTGGTCGATGACGGCGACCTCGTGACCCGCGTGCTCGATGGCCCGGGCGAGGGCCGCACCGACGCGGCCGCAGCCCATGATGACGAAGTGCACGATGCCGACGCTACACCGAGGTCACGGGCTCGGTGAGACTGTCCCGCAACCCGTGCGCCACCCGGGAACACGCGGCATACAGTGTCTGTCGTGTCTTCACCCGGACGTGTCGTCAAGCGTGTGATCCTCGGCCGCGCGATGCGCAGCGACCGACTCGGCGAGACCCTCCTGCCGAAGAAGCTGGCGCTCCCGGTCTTCGCCAGTGACGCCCTCTCGTCGGTGGCCTACGCACCCGACGAGATCCTGCTGACGCTCGGCCTCGGCGGCGGCGCCCTGGCGCTCACCAACTCGTGGAAGATCGCCCTCGCGGTCATCCTCGTCATGGGCATCGTGATCATGAGCTACCGCCAGAACGTGCACGCCTACCCCTCCGGGGGCGGCGACTACGAGGTGGCCAGCGTCAACCTCGGCCCGCGGGCCGGTCTCGGCGTGGCCAGCGCGCTGCTCGTCGACTACGTGCTCACCGTTGCGGTCTCGGTGTCCGCCGGCGTGCAGAACGCCGCGTCCGCCTTCGAATTCCTGCGCGGCAAGGAGGCCATCGTCGCCGTGGTCATCGTCGCGACGCTGACGGCGATGAACCTGCGCGGGGTGCGTGAGTCGGGTGCCGCGTTCGCCGTGCCCACCTACCTGTTCATGCTCAGCGTCATCGGGATGGCGATCTTCGGCTTCTACCAACGCGCCCGCGGTGAGCTGCCACTCGCCGAGAGCGGGCCCCTGCAACTGGTCCCGGAGTCGGGGTACGAAGCGATCGGCGGTCTCGCGCTGGCCTTCTTGATGCTGCGCGCGTTCTCCTCGGGCTGTGCAGCCCTCACCGGCGTCGAGGCGATCAGCAACGGCGTGCCCGCCTTCAAGAAGCCGAAGAGCAAGAACGCCGCCACCACCCTGCTGCTCATGGGCACCATCTCGGTCACGATGCTCATCTCGATGATGGCGCTGTCGCGGTGGACCGGCGTGAAGATCGCTGACGAGCCCGCGGTCCAGCTCCTGCGCGACGGCGTTCCGGTGGGCCCGACCTACGTGCAGGACACCGTGATCGGCCAGGTGTCCAAGGCCGTGTTCTCCGGCTTCCCGGCCGGCGTGGTGCTCGTGTCCATCGTCACCGGCCTGATCCTCATCCTCGCCGCGAACACGGCGTTCAACGGCTTCCCGGTGCTCGGCTCGATCCTCGCCCGTGACGGCTTCCTCCCGCGCCAGCTGCACACCCGCGGCGACCGCCTCGCGTTCTCGAACGGCATCATCATCCTGGCCACGACGGCGGCCGCGCTGATCGTCATCTACAACGCCGAGGTCACCAGCCTGATCCAGCTCTACATCGTCGGTGTCTTCGTCTCGTTCACCCTGTCGCAGATCGGGATGGTGCGGCACTGGACGCGGCACCTGACCCTCGAGCGCAATCCGCAGGTGCGTTCGCACATGGTGCGCAGCCGGGTCATCAACGCGATCGGCGCCGTGATGTCCGGGGTGGTCCTCGTCGTCGTGCTGGTGACCAAGTTCATCCACGGCGCGGGCTACGCCGTCGCGGCGATGGCGGTGATCTTCCTGGTGATGACGCGCATCCGCCGGCACTACGACCAGGTGCGCGACGAGCTCGCGGTCAGCGAGGGCGACACCAAGCACCAGCTGCTGCCGTCACGCGTCCACGCGATCGTGCTGGTGGCCAAGATCCACAAGCCGACCCTGCGGGCCCTGGCCTACGCCCGGGCGACCCGGCCGTCCATCCTCGAGGCGCTCACCGTCGACGTCGACCCCGACGAGACCAAGGCGCTGCAGGCAGAGTGGGATCGCCGCGACATCCCGGTGCCGCTCAAGGCGCTCGACAGCCCCTACCGCGAGATCACCCGCCCGGTCGTCGACTACGTCAAGTCGATCCGGTCCGGCAACCCCCGCGACCTCGTCGTGGTCTACATCCCGCAGTACGTCGTCGGCCACTGGTGGGAGCAGATCCTGCACAACCAGAGCGCGTTGCGGCTGCGCACCCGGCTGCTGTTCACCCCCGGCGTCATGGTCTCGTCGGTGCCGTGGCAGCTCGCCTCGTCGCAGGGCATGGAGGACCGGATGGACGGCCCCGTCGCCGGCGACGTGCGCCGCGGCGAGGGCTGATGACCGAGCACGCCCGAGCCGGCCTCGCGGTCGGCGACGAGGTCGAGGTCGACGTCACCGCGATCGCTCACGGCGGCCACTGCATCGCCCGGCACGAGGGCCAGGTCCTGTTCGTGCGGCACACGGTCCCCGGTGAGCGGGTGGTGGCCCGGGTCACCGAGACCGGCGCCGGTGAGCGGTTCGTTCGCGCGGATGCCGTGTCGGTGCTCACCGCGTCACCCGACCGCGTGGTGCCACCGTGCCCCTTCGCGGGTCCCGGGCTGTGCGGCGGCTGCGACCTCCAGCACGTCGCGCTGCCGCGCCAGCGCGCGCTGAAGGCCGACGTCGTGCGCGAGCAGATGGCGCGGCTGGCGCACCTCGAGGTCGACGTCGAGGTGGAACCGGTTCCCGGGGACACCGAGGGGCTCGACTGGCGCACCCGCGTCGAGTTCGCCGTGGATGCCGAGGGTCGGGCCGGGTTGCGCCGCCACCGTTCGCACGACGTGGTCGCGGTCGACCACTGCCGGATCGCCGCTCCCGGCATCGACCTGCTCCGGGTCACCGAGGGGCTGTGGCCCGGGGTCGAGGCCGTCGACGCGGTGGCCCCGTCGGTCGGTGAGCCGCTCGCGGTGGTCCTGCCGCTGCCCGAGGGGGCCGTCGTACCCGTCGTGCACGAGCGGGTGGAGGCCACCTGGTCAGGATCCGACGGCGGGTGGCAGATGGTGCTGGGCGAGCTGGCCGTGTCGGCGCGCGGCTTCTGGCAGGTGCACCCGGGTGCCGCCCGCACCTTCGTCGAGGCCGTGATGACGGCCGCTCGGGTGCAGCCGGGGGAGCGGGCCCTCGACCTGTACGCCGGGGTGGGCCTGTTCGCAGCGCCGCTGGCCGTCGCCGTCGGCCCCACCGGCCAGGTGGTCGCTGTCGAGTCCGACACACAGGCCGCCGACCTCGCCCGTGACAACCTCGCCGACTGGCCCAACGTGGCGGTGCTGACCGCCCGGGTCGACGACGCGTTCGGGGTGGCCCGGCCGACCCGCCGGGGGAGCGCGAAGCAGCGGGGGAGCCGCCCGCGCAAGCCGTCCCGGTCCACCCTGGTGCCGACGGCCGCCGACGTCGTGGTGCTCGACCCGCCGCGCACCGGTGCCGGCCGTGGGGTCTGCGCCGAGATCGCTGCGCTGCGTCCGCGCGTGGTCGTCTACGTCGCGTGCGACCCGGCGGCGCTCGCGCGCGACACGGCCTACCTCGCCGACCTGGGCTACCGGCTGTCCGGCCTGCGGGCCTTCGACGCCTTCCCGATGACCCATCACGTGGAGTGCGTCGCCCGCTTCGAGCGGGCCTGACCGGCGTCCCGATGCCGGTCTCGCGGGTCGGCACGAGGCGGCATAGGCTCGACGGGACCAACCCCGTGTGGTTAGATATCTTGACGTCAAGATAAATTCCGGAATCGCGCGACGACGCACGATCTGAAGGGAGCCCTGGTGGCCAGCACGAACAGCTTCGACGCCCACGGCACGCTCGAGGTGGGTGAGCAGAGCTACGAGATCTACCGCCTCGCCGCGGTCGAGGGGAGCGAGTCGCTGCCCTACAGCCTCAAGGTCCTCCTCGAGAACCTCCTGCGCACCGAGGACGGCGCCAACATCACGGCCGACCACATCCGGGCGCTCGGCGGGTGGGACGAGAACGCCGACCCCGACACCGAGATCCAGTTCACCCCGGCCCGGGTGATCATGCAGGACTTCACCGGCGTGCCCTGCGTCGTCGACCTCGCAACGATGCGCGAGGCGGTCGCCGAGCTCGGTGGCGACGCCACCAAGATCAACCCGCTCGCGCCGGCCGAGCTGGTCATCGACCACTCGGTCATCATCGATGTCTTCGGCCGTGCTGACGCCTTCGAGCGCAACGTCGCCCTGGAGTACGAGCGCAACGAGGAGCGCTACAAGTTCCTGCGGTGGGGCCAGACGGCGTTCGACGACTTCATGGTCGTCCCCCCGGGCACCGGCATCGTGCACCAGGTCAACATCGAGCACCTCGCGCGCACCATCATGGTCCGCGACGGGGTGGCCTACCCCGACACCTGCGTGGGCACCGACAGCCACACGACGATGGTCAACGGCCTGGGCGTGCTCGGCTGGGGCGTCGGCGGCATCGAGGCTGAGGCCGCGATGCTCGGTCAGCCCGTCTCGATGCTCATCCCGCGCGTCGTCGGGTTCAAGCTCACCGGCCTCATCCCCTCCGGTGTCACGGCCACCGACGTGGTCCTCACGATCACCCAGCAGCTGCGCCAGCACGGCGTGGTGGGCAAGTTCGTCGAGTTCTACGGGGTGGGCGTCGCGGCCGTGCCGCTCGCCAACCGCGCCACCATCGGCAACATGAGCCCCGAGTTCGGCTCGACCGCGGCGATCTTCCCGATCGACGGCGTCACACTGGACTACCTGCGCCTGACCGGCCGCTCCGAGGAGCAGCTCGCTCTCGTCGAGGCGTACGCCAAGGAGCAGGGCATGTGGCTCGACCCGTCCTCACCGACGTACGTCGAACCGCAGTTCTCCGAGTACCTCGAGCTCGACCTGTCCACGGTCGTCCCCTCGATCGCCGGACCCAAGCGCCCTCAGGACCGCATCGAGCTGTCCCAGGCGAAGGCCGCGTTCACCCGCGACCTGCCGGTCTACGCCCCCGAGGTGTTCGACGCCGTCGACGAGGCCGAGAAGGAGTCCTTCCCGGCCTCGGACCCGCCCTCGATCACCGAGCACTCCCACCGTGTGGTCGACGTGACCGACACCCAGGGCCGGTCCTTCGGGCTGTTCCACGGCGCCGTGGCGATCGCCTCGATCACCTCCTGCACCAACACCTCGAACCCCTCGGTCATGATGGCCGCCGGGATCCTGGCGAAGAAGGCCGTCGAGAAGGGCCTGGTCGCCAAGCCGTGGGTCAAGACGTCCATGGCGCCGGGCTCGCAGGTCGTCACGAACTACTACGAGAAGGCGGGGCTGTGGCCCTACCTCGAGGCCCTCGGCTTCCACCTCGTCGGCTACGGCTGCGCCACCTGCATCGGCAACTCCGGCCCGCTCGACGAGAACATCTCGACCGCGGTCAACGACCACGACCTCGCCGTGGTGTCGGTGCTCTCCGGAAACCGCAACTTCGAGGGTCGCATCAACCCCGACGTGAAGATGAACTACCTCGCCTCCCCGCCGCTGGTCATCGCGTACGCGCTGGCCGGGACGATGGAGTTCGACTTCGAGCACCAGCCGCTGGGACGCGACGGCGAGGGCCACCCGGTCGTCCTGCGCGACATCTGGCCCACGCCCGAAGAGGTCCAGACGACGATCGACTCCTCGATCGACCGCGCGATGTTCACCAAGGACTACGCGGACGTCTTCACCGGCGACGAGCGCTGGCGCGCGCTGCCCACCCCGGTGGGCAACACCTTCGAGTGGGACCCCACGTCCACCTACGTGCGCAAGCCCCCGTACTTCGAGGGCATGGGCCTCACCCCGGACCCGGTCACCGACATCTCCGGTGCCCGCGTGCTCGCCAAGCTCGGCGACTCGGTCACCACCGACCACGTCAGCCCGGCCGGGGCGATCAAGCCCGGGACCCCGGCCGCGGAGTACCTCGCCGCGAACGGCGTGGAGCGTCGTGACTACAACTCCTACGGCTCACGCCGCGGGAACCACGAGGTCATGATCCGCGGGACCTTCGCGAACATCCGCCTGCGCAACCAGCTCCTGGAGAACGTCGAGGGTGGCTACACCTTCAACTTCATCAAGGGTGAGCAGTCCTTCATCTACGACGCCGCCCAGGACTACGCCGCAGCCGGCGTGCCGCTCGTCGTCCTCGGGGGCAAGGAGTACGGCTCCGGGTCCTCCCGCGACTGGGCCGCGAAGGGCACCGCGCTGCTCGGCGTCAAGGCCGTCATCACCGAGAGCTTCGAGCGGATCCACCGCTCCAACCTCATCGGCATGGGCGTCCTGCCGCTGCAGTTCCCGGCCGGTCAGAACGCCGACACCCTCGGCCTGGACGGCACCGAGACCTTCGACATCTCCGGTGTCACGGGCCTCAACGAGGGCTTCACCCCCGAGACGCTGCACGTCACCGCGACG
>JBBQNZ010000161.1:0-8811 GCA_038330415.1 Actinomycetales bacterium
GTAGCCGTTGCTGTTGATCGCCGAGTAGTGGGCGAAGACGTCGGCGGAGCCGTCGTCGGGGGCGATGAAGCCGAAGCCCTTGTCGGCGTTGAACCACTTCACGGTGCCAGTAGCCATGGGAGGCCTACTTTCTGAGTAGGAACGCCCCGCTTGTCGGGGAGTTCCGCGTTGGTGATGCCTGGAATACCTCTGCTCAGAAAGTGCTCAGTCCCGGCGGGACGTTCTGCCACTACTTCACAACGGAAAGCTCAACAACTGCGGCCAGCGTAGCGGTCGTTCGCCGGGATCGCCGCATTCAGGGACGTCCGATCTCGAAGAACCCGAGCGGCCGCCGTCGTGGAGCCCCGCCGGGGCGTCGGCGGCTGCCGCCTACGCTGTCGCCCATGGACGAGCCGAATGCCGGTCACGCACCCGTGCGCGCCGCCGACCACCCGCTGGCCTCGGCGAAGTACGTGGCCCTGACCACCTTCCGCCGCACCGGCGCCCCCGTCACCACCCCGGTGTGGTTCGCGCCCTCGCTCGACGAGCCGGTGTCGTTCGCCGTCATCACGGTCGACGGCACCGGAAAGACCAAGCGCCTGGCCCACACCGAGCGTGTCGAGCTGCAGGCGTGCGACATGCGCGGGCGGGTCGCGCCCGGCGCCCCCACCTTCCACGGCACGGCGAGGGTGGTGCGGGATGCCGCTGACGTCGCCTCGGTGCGCCGGGCGGTGGTCGCGAAGTACGGGCTGCTCGCCCGGATGTCCGACCTCACCGACCCGCTCGCCTCCCTGGTCGGCCGCAAGCGCGCGGCGCGGGCCGGCATCCTGGTGTCGGTCGAGCCGACCCCGGACGCCTGACCCGACCCGTCCGCCAGGGTCGAGCTGGTTGGAGGTGATTCGCTGGCGGCTGGGGCCAGAACATCACCTCGACCCAGGACGGGTGCCGCTCGTTCGAGGTGATCCGCTGGCGGCTGGGGCCAGAACATCACCTCGACCCAGAAGGCTGGCTCAAGGACCGTTCGTTCCCGAGGTGCCGAGGTCACGGGCCTTGCGGTCGGCGAACCGGGTGAGAGCCTCCTGGCTCGCCCCGAAGATGGCAGCGACCATCGCGAACCCGGCGAGGTTCTTGGTGTCGGCCGTTGCCAGGAGCAGCAGGATCGCCACCCGCACGCTGTTGATGAACGAGCGGCTCTCGGGGTGCTGGCGGTCGCTGACCTCATCGCTTGCCGCCAAGGCGATGCGGGCCGTGGGCACCATGTCCTCGGCCAGGAATGCGTCGTCGCCGAGCATCTCCACCAGGTTCTGGCTGCCGTGGTCGGCGGGCTCAGCCCGGCGCGACGAGGCGGCCGAGGGCGAGCCGGGCCAGCGGGGCGTAGCCCAGTGCCACGGGCCACACCGCGTGCGTGACCAACCACGCCCGACTGCCGCCGACGTGGCCGGAGCCGGGTCCGGCGGCGGCGACGCCGTGGTCGAGGGACACCCGCACCGGGCCGGAGCGCACGCTCCACGACCAGGTGCGCGCGGCGTGGTCGACCGCCTCGATCCGGAACACCGCGACCACCCCGCCGACCCCGGTGACCCGGCCCGTCGTGCCCGGCCGCACCACGGCATGCGGGTAGTCGACCTCACGCAGGTGCGGGCTCCAGGTGGGCCACAGCGCCGGCCGGGTGTAGCGCGCCCACACCTCGTCGGGCGAGGCGGGGCCCGTGGCCGACAGCGGCAGGTCGCCCGAGAGTGCCGTGGAGAGCCGCATGCACACCAGTGTGTCAACGCCTTCGCGCCGTGCGGCTGCCACCTCCCGTTCGACGGATGCTGTCGAGCCTCCCGGCGATACTGGCGGCGTGAGCCTGCTGCCGGAGGACTTCGAGGAGTTCGTCGATGCACGCTGGCACGAGCTGTACGCGGTGGCGACGGTCACGACGGGGGATGCGGGCAGCGCCGCCCGGGCCACGGCATCCGCGCTGGCGGCACTGGCCCGGCGCTGGGGCGAGACCACCGCCTCCGGCACGCCGACGGATGCCGCGCGCGCCGAGGTGCTCAGGGCCGCATTGTCGAGCGCCGAGGATGCCGTCGCACCCGTCCGCGGCGACGCCGCGCCCGGTGACCGGCTCGACGGTGTCCGGGACGACGGTGTCCGGGATGACGGTGACGGCATCCGAGCAGCGCTCATGGCAGCCCTCGCCCAGGCTCCACCGACCGCCCGCGCCGCCCTGGCCGTGCGGCAGTGGTGGGACGAGGAGCCAACCGTGGTCGCCACGGCCGCCCGCGCCGAGGTCGCCGAGGTGCGGTCCGAGCTGACCACCCTCGAGCACCGGCTGGCCGCTGCCCACGCCGCCGCCCTCGGCCGCGACGAGCACGAGCTCGCCTGGTCGCTGCCGGACGCCATCGCCGACGTCCTGGAGCATGCGGTCGACAGCGCGCCGGTCGCCGACCCGGTCAGCCTCGTCCGCGACGCGGGCGGCCGTGACACCCGCCGTCGCCGCACCCGCAAGGCGGTCGTGGGCGCCGCAGTTGCGCTCGCGGTGGGGGCGGCTACCGCGCTCGCCTGGCCCGGTCCGGGAGCCACCGAACCCGCCGGCCTGACCGGTCCGGCGCGCGACGACCCGTCCTGGGCCGCCGTGAGCAGCTGGGGTGCGCGCGGCGCGCTCGTCGACGACCCCACCGTGGCGTCGATCGCCACCGACGCCCGCCGGGCCGACCCCATGGCGAGGTTGCTCTACGCCGGGCGGGTCGGCGACACCCTCACGGTGGTCATGACCGGCTCGAGCCCGGGCGACCCCAGCCTGCCGGCGGGGGTGCCGGGGCCCGCCCTCGGCGAGGGCTTCGACGGCGAGCAGTCCTTCCTCCGGCTCTGGACGGCCGCCGCACGCCTGGGCCCGGCGTCGCTCGCGCCCACCCTGATCGACGGCGAGCCCACGACGCGCACCGGTGACCTGGTCGCCCTGAGCGTCGACCAGAGCACGTCGGGGGCTCCCGCCACCGTGCTCGTGCTGACCCGCCCGACCGTCACCGACGGCTACGTCATCACCGGTGCGCTCCCACAGCCCGACGGCAGTGTGCGTCCCGTGGTCGTCAACCTCCCGCTCGTCGACGGTGTCGGCACCTTCGCCCCGACCCGTGTCGGCTTCACCCCGGAGGTCGCCGTGGCCGGCTACCGCGGCGTTCCCGCCGGTGCCTTGACGAACTCCTTCCTGCTGCCGCCCAGAGGGGCCGCCGACGAGCTGGCCGTCGTGCAGCGCATCCTGGTGGCAGGCGTCACCGGGAACCGGCCCGACAGCCTCGCGACGACGTCGGTGCTCGAGGCGGAGGTGCCCACGTCGGCGGTCGACCCCGACTACGTCGGCACCTACCCCGACTTCGTCGGCACCCACCCCGAGCCGCTGCGCGTCACCGTCGTCACCACGACCACCCGCGACGGCGCCCGGGTGCGCACCAGCCGCCTCGCCGGGTCGTCCGACGACACGCCGTGGACCTACCTCGAGCGGCTCGTCGCCGTGCCGGCCACCGACCCGCACGCCCTGCTCCCCCTTCCCAGCGGCAAGAACCCCGGCTTCGTGGCGATCGCCCCCGATGGCGCCACCGCCCAGCTCGTGACGGGCGACGGTCGGGTGCGCGCCAGCGCCACGATTTCCCAGGGCCTTGCCACCCTGACCTCGATGGAGGACCCCCAGGGCACCGCCTTCCGGCTGCGGGTGCGGGCGCCTGACGGCCACGTCGTCTACGACGCCGTGCCCCCGCAGCCGGTCGAGCTGCTCGACAGCGGCGCCGTGGCCGACTGAGCCACGGGCCGGGCCGCCGGCGGGCGGGGCAACTTTGACCTAGTGGTCGATTGTGGTCCAGGGCGGGCGGGGCAACTTTGACCCATTGGTCGATGTTGCCCCGACGTCTCGACTTCGTCGAAGGTTCTGGGCGGCCGCACCTCGAGGGGTAGCGTTGGGTCGTGAGCCTGCTCCGCACCGACCGGTCCTGGCGTGAAGAGGTGCGCCATCGCGTGCCCGTGCGCTACCTGCCCCAGACGACGCCCGACCACCTGCGTGGCACCTGGCGCGAGGCCAAGCCGGCCCGCATCCAGGCGTCGCTGGCAGCCGCGCTGCGCCGCCCCACGCACGGCTGGCTGGTCGCCGCGGCCTCCGCCGACGTGCCGACCGGGCGCACCCTGCTGCGCACCGTGGCCGGCCGCGAGGTCGTGCTCTGGCGCGGCGCCGACGGCTCGGCCCACGCCGGCCCGGGCGCGTGCCCGCACCTCGGCGCCCGGCTCGACGACTGCGACGTCGTCGACGGCACGGTGCTGTGCCGGTGGCACGGGATGCCGCTCGACGACGACCAGCCCGCCTGGCGCACCTTCGCGGCGTACGACGACGGCATCCTGTTCTGGGTGCGCATCGGCCAGGTCGAGGACGGCGTCGAGCCCACCGGCCGCCCGGTGCTCGCCACCCGCCCGCCGCTCGCGGAGTCGCTCGCCTCGGTCGTCTCGCTGCCCACCGACTGCGAGCCGCGCGACATCATCCAGAACCGCCTCGACCCGTGGCACGGCGCCTGGCTGCATCCCTACGCCTTCAGCGACCTCACCGTCGACGACGCCGCGTCCACCGACGACCTGCTCGTGCTCGACGTCGCCTACCGCCTGGGCCGCTACCTCGCGGTGCCGGTTCGCGCCGAGTTCGCCTGCCCCGACTCGCACACCATCGTCATGACGATCACGGGTGGCGAGGGCACCGGCAGCGTGGTCGAGACCCACGCCACCCCCCTCACCGCGCCCGGCGTGCACCCGGCCCGCACGGTGATGACCGAGGCCGTCGTCGCCACGAGTGACCGGTTCGGCTTCACGGTCGCCCGCGGGCTCGCACCGCTGGTCACGATGGGGATGCGCGCCTCGGCCACCCAGCTCTGGGCCGACGACCTCGTCTACGCCGCGCGGCTCTACGAGCTGCGTCGCGCCGCCGCCGACGCGTAGGCGTCACGCAGCAGTTCGCCGCCCACGCATCAACAGCTGCGCGCCGCCCGAACTCCTGCGCCGCCCCCCGAACTTCGGCGTGCCGGCCGAACTCCTGCGTGCCGGCTAGCTGCTGCGTGCGCCCCTGGCTCGGTAGGCCCGGATGCCGCGCCGCGCCCACCGCGGCACCGGACCCAGCCGCGAGCCCATCGGCACCGACCAGACGCCGTGCCCACGCTCGCCCCAGCCGGTGAGCAGCCGGTCGGCGGCCAGGAATCCGGTGGTGGCGGCCCGCTCCATCAGCGCCACCGGCAGGTCGCACCGCACGCAGTCACCGGCGAGCACCACCCGCCGGTCGGGGGTGCGCACCCCCGGGCGCGACCGCCACGGCTCGAGCCCCACGAGCACGCAGTCGGCCTCGACCAGCCACTCGTCGTGCACGATCTCGAGCGCTGCCGCCTCGGGGTAGACCCGGTGCAGCTCGGTGAGCAACCGCTGGCGCAGGTCGACCTCGGCGGTGCCCTCGGGCAGAGCATAGGCGTGCAGCTCGACCACCGAGCCGTCGTGGGTCTGGCTCCAGCGCGTGGCGTGCCCCTCGAACTGCTCGAGCACCGAGATGTTGTCCAGCGGCCCGTAGCCGCTCGTGCCGAGGAAGGGCGATCGCTCTGGAGCGACCTTGCCCGACAGCCAGAGCCGCCAGACCGCGAACGAGGGCGCCGACCGGATGCCGGCCACGGACTCCCGCCACGCCGCGCCGGCAGCGTTGTCGCCGCCGAGGCCGGGAGACGCGGCCACCACCCGGCGCAGGCCGACCGGGTCGAGGGCGAGCACCACGGCATCCGCCTCGAGCCAGTGCTGGTCCTCTTCGCCGGGCACCCCGTGCAGCACGCGGATGCCGTTGCCGAACTCGGTCACCGAACGCACCTCGCGTCCGGTGACGACCGAGACGCCGAGCCGGGCGAGGTGGGCGCCGAGCGGCTCCCACAACGTGCTGTCGTAGTCGTCGCGCGGCACGTCGAAGAGCAGCCCCTCGGCGGAGCCGACGAAGTACATGTGGAACATCGCGACGAGCTCGGCGCCCGAGAACTCGCGCGGGTCGGCGAAGAAGCTGCGCGCGAACACCTCCAGCGCCAGGTGTCGGGCGGCCTCCGGGAAGCGCAGCCGGTCGAGCACGTCGGCGGCGCTGATGCCGTCGAGCGCGGCGAAGGTGGCCGGGAAGTCGACGTCGAGCAGCCCCAGCGCGGCGTCGACGTCGACGGCGGCCAGGCCCTTGAGGTCGAAGCTCGGGCTGCGCGCCACGAAGGCGGCGAGGTTCCACGGCGGGGTGCGCGGGATGTCGGAGAAGGAGTCGCGCCCACCTCCGTCGCGCACCAGCGGGTAGTCGTCGAGGGGCCTCAACCGCTCCAGGGTCGGGTCGGTGCGGCGCAGCACCGAGCGCAGGTTGTAGTACTGCCGGAAGAAGGCGTGGAACCCGCGGCTCATCTCGCCCTGCTCGCCGTCGGCCAGCTCGACCGGCCACGACCGCACCCGGCCACCGAGCCGTTCCTCGCGCTCGAGCACGGTGACCCGCACCCCGCGCTCGGCCAGCGCCAGCGCGGCGGTGAGCCCGGCGATGCCGCCGCCCACGACGACGACGTGCCGCGCGGATGCCGGCACGTGAGCGGCATCCACGACGGCCAGTGGCGCGGGCGGCGGGTGGAACACGGCCCGGCGGTCGAGCCCGGGCGTAAAGCGTGCGGCGCGACCGATCACGACGAGGCCGACCCGACGACGGTGTGGACCAACCCGTGCTGCCAGCCCGGGTAGGACCGGTGCCTGACGTCGACCAGCCCAGCGGACAGCAGCCGCTCGCAGATGCGCTGGACCGAGTCGAAGTCGCGCACGCTGGTGTAGAGGTAGCGGTGCAGCGGGACGTCGGAACGCTTCACGACGGCCAGCGGGATGATGATGCCGTGGCACACCGCGGCCCACAGCACCTTGGCGCGGGTGTTGCCCGCCACGGAGTAGTCGTGCAGCACGAAGGCGCCACCGGGGCGCAGCACCCGGGCCACCTCGCGCACCAGGCGGGCGCGGTCGGGCACGTTGCGCAGCAGGTAGGCGGCGAGCACGCCGTCGACCGACCCACTCGGCAGCGACTCCAGGTGGGCGACGGCGTCGGACACCACCAGGGTGACGCTCGGCGGCCAGGCCTTGCCACGGGCCTGCTCGGCCATCCCCTCGGAGGCGTCGACCCCGGTGACGGACAGCTCGCCGGCCGAGCCGCCACGGGCCGACCATGCGTCGAGCAGCGCCCGGGTCGAGGCACCCGAGCCGCAGCCGAGGTCGAGCACCTGCAGCGCCCGGTCACCGGTGCCGTCGACGCGCCCTGCCCCCGGCGCCGGGAGCCGCTCGACGAGCGCCTCCGCCGCGGTGCGCAGCTGGTCGTGGTAGCCGGGGGAGAGGGCAACCATGGCGTCGTAGGTCGGGGCGGCGCGGTCGAACGCGTCAGCGAGCACCCACTCCTCGCGATGTGGCGCGTCGGTCACGGTGCCTCCTGGCTCGTGGGTCGGCTCAGCCGGCCCGTCTCGTCTGTGCTGTCGGTGCGGTCATGGTGGTCGACCTGGTCATCGCGTTCGGTGCGGTCGCGTCGGTCGCCCTGGCGCACCCACAGCAGCAGGGTCAGCGTGATCATGGAGAAGCCGAACAGGTAGTCCTCGACCGGGATGTCCCACGGCACGCGCACCCCGGTGATCTGGTCCCCGTCGTAGATGACGATCGGCGCCGACAGCTTGGTCAGCCAGCCGTCGACGAGCACGTGGAAGAAGTAGACGATCGCCATGGCGATCCAGTACTGGCCCTTGCGGAAGATGCCGGTGCGCAGCCAGAAGACCTCTACCGCAACGGTTCCCACGACGGACAGCGCCGCCAGCAGGGTGTACTCAGGCATCGCGCTCCCGCCACTGACGCCACCAGCCGAGCACGGTGCCGACCGCCTCGTAGGTGAGCAGCGCACAGATCGGGATGACCACGAAGAAGACGACCTCCTCGAGCGGCACGTCGAGCGGGAACAGGATGCCGGTCGTGTACTGCGCGCTGTACCACCAGTGCTCGCGCACGATGCCGAGGATGTCCCACACGATGAAGATCGCGAGCACCGGCAGCAGCGACAGCAGCAGCCGCCGGGGCCGGCGGTAGACCCGGGCGCGGAGCACGAACTCCAGCGGCAGCGTGATGAGCAGGCAGCCCGCCATGAGCAGGAGGTACTGGAAGCGGTCGTCCACGGTGCCGCCTCACGCCGCCTCGGCGTCGGGGCCCAGCTCGGCGGCCGGGGGGAGCTCGGTGCGCAGGCCGGCGGGCCAGGCGAGCGGGTCGGGGCCGAGGGCGTCGAGCAGCGGCACCTGCTCGGTGCACCAGGGCGACACCGTGCGCTCGCCGGCGAGCACCTCGCGGCGGAACTGCTCCCACGGCACCCACTGCGCGTCGTCGACCTCCTGGGGGTCAGCCGTCAGCGCGTCGTCGTCGACGAACCCGACGAACACCGGGCAGAGCTCGTGCTCGACGAGCCCGTTCATCACCGCGCGGTAGCGGAAGTCGGGCAGCACCAGCCGCAGGCTGCGCACCTCGACCCCGAGCTCGCTGCGGGCCCGGCGGCGCACCGCCTCGGCGAGGTCCTCACCGGGCTTGGGGTGCCCGCAGACGGTGTTGGTGACCACGCCGGGGAAGCTCGGTTTGGTCGCTGCCCGCGTCGTCACCAGCAGCCGTCCGGCCGGGTCGACCACGTAGCAGGAGAACGCGAGGTGCAGCGGGGTGTCGTCGTGGTGCACGACCGACTTGGGGGCCTGGCCCACCGGCGACCCGGCGTCGTCGAGCAGCACGACGGGGTCGTCGGACACCCAGGCGCCGTCGTGCGGGTCGCGC
>JBBQNZ010000162.1:0-8767 GCA_038330415.1 Actinomycetales bacterium
GGTCAGCAGCAGCCCCGCCGAGGCGGCGTGGCTGACCTCGGCGGTATGTCGGGTGAGCGACTCCAGGAACTCGATGACGTCGAAGTCGTCGACGAGGGTGTCAGCCACCTCGACGAAGACCTCGGCCAGTCGGTCAACGGCAATCATGCTGTCCGGCCTCTCGCTCGTGTGGCGCGCCAGCGCGTCGCTGCTGTGGGTCATGTGGTGTCCCGGTCAAGGGTGAGTTTACCGGCGACGATGTCCCTGGCTACCTCGGCGATGGGCCGCTCCTGCGCGTAGGAGTGCGCCCGCAGGCGTGCCATGGACTCGTCGACGCCGACACCGAGGTCGACCATCAGCATCCCCTGCGCCTGGTAGACCTCCAGGCGGGGCGCGAGCGCGTCGTCCAGGTCGGGCGAGGAGCGGTCGTCCCCGACCCGCGCCTGCCCGTCGACCAGCAGGCCCATGGCGACGTCGGCGAACGTGAACGCCCGGGTGAGGGCGTCGTCGGTGAGTGACCCGGTCTCGGTGCGGTAGATGTCGAGCGCCCCCGCGCGAGCGGTGCCGACCTGGAGGGGGAACGCGAAGATGGCTCGAACTCCGTGCTCACGTGCTGCCGGCGCGTAGCCCGGCCAGCGATGGGCGCCGTGGTGGTCGAGGTCGGGCACGAGCACCGGCCGGCCGCTGGTGTAGGCGTCGATGCAGGGTCCTTCGCCGGCGGTGAACTGCAGCTCTTCGAGCGCCCGGCTGCGGGCGTCGGATGCCGCGACGATGCCCCCTCCGTTGTGGTCGTCGGTGAGCAGGCTGACCCCGACTCCGGTGGCCGGCAGGGTCCGCGTCAGGGCCGAGCAGAGCCGGTGCATCCGACCGGAGGCACCCGGGGGGACTCGTGCGCCGACCGGCTCGTCATCGATGAGCCGGTTGACCTGTGCCGCTCGCTCCGCCGCCGCGCGCCGCCCGGGGTCATCCACGACGACCACCGGACGCGGTGACGGCACGGCATCCGCGCGGCGAGGGCGTGGTCCGGGGCCCCTCGCGCATGCGCTCTCCTCGGACTGTGACGGGTGGCTCGAGAGTCACCGGGGTCCGGGGCGACACATTCTGTGGTTGTGACGATACCGCCAGTTCATCAGGTCGAGGCGGGACCCGCTGCCGGCCGCCGCGATCGGGCGGTGCCGGCACATCCGGGTGGGCCGAATTCGGCGTCGGGTGGCAACCGCGCCGTCAGTACCAGTGCGGGGACCGGGCCAGCCAGGTGTTGTAGGTGGCGCACGGTGAGCCGTAGACCTGCTTGATGTAACCCATGCCCCACTGGATCTGGGTGGCCGGGTTGGTGAGCCAGTCGCTCCCGGCGCTGGCCATCTTCCAGCCGGGCAGCGCCTGCGGGATGCCGTAGGCACCCGACGACGGGTTCGCGGCACTCCAGCTCCACCCGGACTCGCCGTTCCAGAGGTTGACCAGGCACGGGAACTGGGTGGCGTCCCAGCCGAAGGACGCCATCTTCGACAGGGCGATCTGCTGGGCGGCCCGAGGGCCACCCTTGGCGGACTGAACGCCGACCAGGGTCGTCGTGGCGAGCCGGGCGGCGGCCTCGCGCTGGTTGACCAGCGTGGCGGCGCTCTTCTGCAGGGTGGCCAGGCGGGCGGCAAGCTTCTCCTGCTGGGTCGCCAGCGTGGCGGCCTCGGCGCCGGCCCGCTGGGCCTCCTTCTTCGCGGCGGCGACCTGGTCGGTGGCGTCCTGGGCCGCGGCGTCGCGGGCGTTGCGGGCGGTGACGAGCAGCCGCTCCTGGGTGGCGGCGTCCTGCGCGGCCGACGTGGCGGCGTCGAGGTCGTCGCGCACCCGGTGCGCGTTGTGGTCGATGACCACCACGAGGTCGGACATCACCCCGGGGGGCGCCAACACCAAGGTGGTGAGGTCCTGCAGGTCGCCACCTTGCATGTAGAGCTCGGCCGCCGTGCCGGACAGCGAACGGTCGGCGTTGTCGCGGGCCGCGCGCGCCGTCGCCAGGTTGGCGGTGGCCTGCACCAGGGCCTCCTCCGCGTCGGCCAGCGACTGGGCGGCCTGCTCCTGGGCGGCCACCGACTGGGCGACCTCCTCCTGCAGCGTCTCGAGCCGCGCCTCGGCGGCCTTGACCTGCACGTTGATGGCTGCCACCTCCTTGGCGGCGGCCGCGGCGGCATCCTTGGCCTTCTTCACCTCCGCGGCGGTCGGCACCGACGGGATCGGGTTCGGGGTGGGCTTGCTCGCTACGGGCACCACTGGTGGGGCGAGGGGTGCAGCGGCTGCGGCGTCGGTGCAGGGCACGACGGCCACCGCGAGTGCGGCGACCACCGCACCGGTCCGGGCCCGACGCGTCAGACGCATTCTCGAATCATCCCCCCGATTCGGCAGTCCTGCCATGACTCGGACGAACTAGCAGCAGTGTTACTCGCCACGCACCCGTCCCGCGTTGTGCCGGGCGTACAGGCCGTGGGTGCGCCGGTAGATGTCGCGGAACGCCGCGTACTGCCGGTCGTGCACCTCTGCGGCGGCCGGGTCGGGGGTGTAGGTGGCCGCGACCCGCACCCTCGACGGCACCTGTGCCCAGTCGAGCGCGCCGACCCCGATGGCGGCGAGCAGCGCGGCTCCGCGGGCGTTTGCCACGACCGGTTCGGCGACCTGGAGCACCGGGGTCTGCAGCACGTCGGCCATCGTCTGGCACCACAGGGCCGAGCTGGCCCCACCGCCGATGAAGCGCAGTGAGGAGAACCCGTCGGGCTGCCCGCGCCGGGTGAAGCGCTCGACCGCCTCCAGCATCCAGCGGGTGTTGAGCGCGATGCCCTCGAAGACGCTGCGGGCCAGGTCGGCGCGGGTGGTCGACAGTGAGACGTTGAACCAGCCGCCGCGCACCGTCTCGTCGTCGACCGGGGTGCGCTCGCCGTTGAGCCACGGGGTGAACACGACGCCGTTGCACCCCGGGGGCGCGCTCTCCGCCAGGGCGTTGAGGCGCTCGAGGGCGTCGGCCGGCCGGGGCGCGGCGTCGAGCATGCCGTCCTGCGCGTAGACCACCGAGTCGAGCAGCCAGTCGACGGCCTTGCCGGCGACGTCCTGCACCGTCGCGACCCAGTAGGTGCCGGGCACGACGGAGGGCAGCGAGGCGATGTTGTGCCGGATGTCGGTGCGCTTGAACGGCACGTGGCAGCTCAGCCACGCCGACGTGCCGACGTAGAGGTGGGCGTCGTAGGGCTCGGTGGCGCCGGCGCCCACGGCCGCCGCGGTGGTGTCGCCGGTGCCGGCGACGACGCGCACGCCCTCGGGCAGCCCCAGCTCTGCGGCCACGCCGGGCAGCATCGTGCCGACCACGCTGGCGGGCGGCACCAGCTCGGGCAGCCGGTCGACGTCGAGGCCGCAGCGGGCGGCCAGCGTGGGGTCCCACACGACCGCGGACGGGTCGCGGTTGTCGGTGCACCAGCGCAGCACGGCGGTGTCCCAGCCGGCGACGGCGCGCCCGGTCAGCCGCATCGTCAGGTACTCGGGCACGTCGAGCAGCCAGGTCGCGGCGGCATCCGCCTCGGGCCGTTCGTGGCGCAGCCACGCGGCCTGGCCCACGGGGTCCTTGCCGGTGCGGGTCGGCACGCCCCCGGTGAGTGACAGCCAGTGCCGCAGGGCCAGCGCGTTGTAGCCGCCGGGCACACGCAGCCCTCCGCCGGTGAGCTGCTGGGAGTAGCGCGCTCCACGGGCGTCCATCCAGGTCAGCGCCGGATGGACGTGCCGCCCGTGCGCGTCGACCGGCACCAGCCCGCCCCACTGGCTGCTCATGCAGATGGCGGTGACCCGCCCGTACTCGCTCGGATGCCGGTCGCGCAGTCGGCGGCTCGCCGCCACGATCGCTCGCCACCACTCGTCGGGGTCCTGCTCGGCGCCCCCGCCCGGCAGGAGCCGCAGGTCCACCGTCTCCTTCTCGTGGGCGACGAGGACCCCGTCGGTGCCGGCGAGCGCCACCCGCGGCCCCCCGGTGCCGAGGTCGACGCCGAGGACGACGTCGTTCACGGGGTCGCGCGCCGCGCGGCGCTGCTCTCGTCGTCGCGGTGCGACCCGCCGTGCGAGGGCAGCCGGCTCGCCACGATCACGCCCGGCACCGCCAGCAGGGCGAACGCCCCCAGGGCGAGGTAGGGGTTGCCCACGACGACCTGCACGACCAGCACGAGGATGGCGCCGCCGAGGTTGCCGGCCAGCAGCAGGAAGCCCGTCGCCGTGGCGGCCCGTTCGGGTCCGGCCTCGAGCTCGGACCAGTCCAGCGCGATGGGCAGGCCGGCGAGCAGGAAGAAGCCGACCACCGCGAGCGCGACGGCCACCAGCCACAGGGTCGGGAGGACCGACACCAGCGGGAAGGTGACGACGGCGAGCACCGTCGTGATGAGCAGCACGGTGCGCCGCCGGTCGCGCCGGGCGGCGAGGTCTGGCAGCACGGCGGTGCCGACCAGGCCGGCGATGGTGGTCGTCGCGATGATGGTGCCGCCGGCGTTGGGCATGCCGAGGTCGGCCAGGATCGGGTCGAGCCAGGTGGCCAGCGCGTTGAACAGGCCGACGCCGACGAAGAGCATGGCGGCGAGCTTGAGCAGGAGGCGGTCGTGCCGCAGCCAGCTCAGCGACGGTGCCGGGCCGGCATCCGGGGCGAAGGCGGGCGGCACCAGCGCGAGGGCGACGACGAGGGCGATGGCTCCGACGATCGCGACGGCGGCGTGCACGCCGAGCAGGAGCGACAGGCCCCCGGCGTCCATCAGCGCACCCGCGGTGGTCGCGGCGACGAGGATGCCGAGGAACTGGGCGCCGCTGCCGACGGCGATGGCGCGGGTGCGCTCGGTCGCCGGGAACCAGCGGGCAGCGACCTTGGTGGTCGCATTGAGCACCAGCGGCTGGCCCACCGAGAGCACGACCTGGCCGGCGAGCAGCCAGCCGTAGGAGTCGGGGTTGACCGCCCGCAGCAGCGCGCCGCCGGCGGTGAGCGCCGCACCGGTCGACAGCGCGAGGCCGAACCGCCGGTCGGCCCAGCGGCCGGCCGGGATCGCGAGCAGCACGTAGAGCACCGGGTTGACGACGGCGAGGTCGCCGATCGCGCCCTCGGAGACGCCGAGCGCGTCGGCGGCGCGGGTGGTGACGGGGGCGAACGACAGCCAGAGGATCTGGGTCGAGGCGACGAGCGCCGCGAAGGCGAACAGCAGCGCCCAGCGTGCGGTGCGCACCCGGTGGTCCAGGCTGCGGACCGGGGCCGCCTCAGACACCGTCGACCATCGAGAAGACCCGGTCGAAGCGCTCCAGCGCGTCGTCGATGACGGCGTCGGTGTCGGCCATCGAGGTGTAGAGCCGGGAGCCGGCCAGGGTGATGATGCCGTTGGCGGTGTAGGCGGCGCCCATCTGCTCCATCAGCTGCTTGCGCGGCTTGTTCTCCTTGAACAGCTTGACCGGGTTGTGCATGTCGAGCAGCATCACACCGCTGCACTCGAGGTGCACGATCGAGCCCTGGTTGTAGACCACGTAGGGCAGCGCGTGTGTGCTGACGAGCCGCTGCAGCCCGGCGGCGAGCCGGTCGCCGGCGCGGCCCGCGACGACGGGGGCGTTGGTGCGGGCCATCTCCTCGATGGCGAAGTAGCCGGCCGCGCAGGACAGCGGGTTGGCCGACAGGGTGCCGCCCACCTGTACGTGGGCGCCGCTCTTGCCGTCGAGGCCGGAACCGAAGACGGCCATGACGTCCTCGAGGCCGCCGACCCCGCCGGCCATCGGGTAGCCGCCCGAGACGGCCTTGCCGAGCACGGTGAGGTCGGGTGTGACGCCGAAGTAGCCTGCGGCACCGCCCATTCCGACCCGGAAGCCGGTCACGACCTCGTCGAAGACGAGCAGCGCGCCGAACTCGTCGCACAGCTCGCGCACCCTGGCGTTGAAGTCCTCGGGCGCTGGGCGGGTGCCCGACTCCGGGCCGAGCGGCTCGAGCACCACCGCGGCCGTGCCGCCGCGCACCCGGTTCTCGATCAGCTTGCGCCGCAACGCCCCCAGGTCGTGCGGGAAGGCCTCCCGGGTGGCGCTGGTGGCGCCGAAGGGGATGCCCTTGGCGTTCATCCGGAAGGTGCCGGGCACGCGCAGGCCGTAGACCAGGGTGTCGGACCAGCCGTGGTAGGCGCCGCCGACCTTGATGACGACCGAGTGGCCCGTGTAGGCGCGGGCGGCCCGCACCGCTGCCATGACGGCCTCGGTGCCCGACCCGAGGGAGCGGTACATCTCGACGTGGGGCATGTAGTGGTGGATCGACTCGGCGAGCTTGAGCTCGTACTCGTGGAACAGCCCTGTCACCGGGCCCGACTCGCGCACCACCTCGGCGACCTTGTCGTTGACCGGCGCGTAGTTGCTGCCGAGCAGGGTCGGCCCGCCGGCCTGGAGGAAGTCGATGTAGACGTTGCCGTCGCGGTCGGTGAGGTGGGCGCCGTCGGCGCGGTCGATGGCGAGGGGGAACGGGTGGTTGAAGGCGAGGTTGTGCTGCACGCCGCCCGGGATGCGCGACTTCGCCCGGTCGGTGAGCTGCTTGCTGCCCTGGCAGTTGGTCTCGAACCACTCGAGCACGTCGTTGAGCGCGTCGTGCCGCAGGCCGCGCACCGGCTGGTCGACCAGCGCCTTCAGCCGCGCCATGGTGTCGTCGACGTCGGGGTAGCTGCTGATCGCGTAGCCCAGGCGGGCCGACTCGGCGCCCGGTGCCTCGGTCGGCGCGGCGGGCTCGGCCACCGCGAACGCCGCTCGCTCGGCGACCACGGCGCTGGCCGCCGCGTCAGCACTGGGGAGCGGCACGGCATCCGGAGTCGGTTGCGCAGGAACCGACTTCGTGATCTGTGCGGCGATCCGCTTCTCGTCCGAGCGGAGCTTGGCGAAGGCGACCTCGCGGATGGCGGTGGGGATCGAGTAGACCTTGCCGGACTCGGTGGCGAGTGCCATCAGGTAGGCGATGGAGACCTTCTCGAGCAGGGCCATGTTGAACACGGCGCGCTCGGGGTCGGTGCCCACGGCCACGATGCCGTGGTTCGCGAGGATGAACGCGTTGTCGCCGCTGGTGATCTTCTTCTGCACGTTCTTCGCCAGGAAGCCGGTGCCCGACGGCGCGTAGTCGATGATCGCGACCTCGCGGCCGAGGAAGCGCACCTGCTCGTCGGTGAGGGCGGGGATCGGGCGGCGCAGCACGGCCAGGGCCGAGGCGTAGGGCTGGTGGGTGTGCACGATGGCGTGCACGTCGGGCCGCGCGCGGTAGATGGTGGCGTGCATGCCGCACTCGATCGACGGCGCCAGCGCGGCGCCGGGCCGGTCGGCATCCGGCACGTGGTTGCCGTCGAAGTCGACGATGCAGACGTCCTCGACGCGCATCCGGTCGTAGGAGTAGTTGCTCGGGGTGACGGCGTAGAGCCGGCGGCCGGGCACCCGCACCGAGACGTTGCCCTCGGTGGCCTTGAGGTAGCCGCGCTCGAGCATCGTGCGGCACATCTCGAGGACGTGCTGCCGGGTGGAGAGGTGCTCCACGGTGCCTCCGATCGACGGGCGGGCGGGTCGCCTGAGAGCAAGGGTGCCAGCCAGTCTGGACGGATGTCCAGACACTTGGCAGAATCGGGGTATGCCGATCCGTCCAGCCACCCACCGGGCCCGCGGCCGGGCGCGCCGGGCCGCCCTGCTCGAGGCCGCCGTCGAGGTCATCGCGGAACAGGGCGTCGCCGGGGCCACGCACCGGGCGATCGCCGCCCGGGCCGGGATGTCGACGTCGACGACGAGCTACTTCTTCTCCTCGCTCGAGCAGCTGGTCGCGGCAGCGCTGGAGCTGGTGGGTGAGCGCATCGTCGCCCGGGTGGATGCCGTGACGGCCCAGGTCGCCGACGCCGAGCTCGGCCCCCGCGAGGCGATCGACCGGTTCGTCGACGCGGTGATGTCCGAGCCGGAACCCGACACGGTCGCCCAGTTCGAGATCTACCTCGAGTGCCGTCGACGCCCGCAGCTGCAGCCCACCGCGCACCGGATCATGGCGAGCATCGAGCGCGGCGCCGAGGCATCACTGCTCGCGCTGGGCATCGCGGATGCCGACCAGCGGGCGCCGATGGTCGTGGCACTGCTCGACGGGTTGGCCCTGCACCGGCACGCCCGGCCCCGGCCCTCCGACCGGCAGCTGCTCACCGACGCGCTGTACTCGCTGCACCGCGGGTTCGTGGAGGCCGACGCCGACGCCGAGCGCTCCTAGAGCACCTGGTTGCCGTACATCTCGCCCAGCGGGTCGGCGATGAGCTCGATGCGTGCGCCGTCGGGGTCGCGGAAGTAGACCGACACCCCGCTGTGCACCTCGTGCTCGACCCCCGCCTCGGCCAGCCGCTCGACGAGGGTCTGCCACCGCTCGGGCTCGACCGAGATGGCCATGTGGTGCAGCCCGCCGAGCACCTCGGCGTAGGGCCCGACGTCGAGCCCCGGGAAGTCGAAGAAGGCCAGCAGGTTGGAGTTGCCGATGTCGAAGAAGAAGTGCGACGAGCCGGGGTAGTCGCGGTTCTCGATCAGCTCGGTGAGCGGGAAGCCGAGCACGTCCTGGTAGAAGCGCACGGTGCGCTCGACGTCGCTGCTCACCAGGGCGGTGTGGTGCAGGCCGCGAGCGGTGGATGCCGGGCGCACACCGGTGGGGCGCAGGTGGGCCTCGCGGATCTGCTGCCGGCGCGCCTCGAGCTCGGCGGGGGTGGGCACGGCGGGGTCGGTCGTCGTCATCGGTTCTCCTCGATCTGGTGGCCTGGCTCGGAGGCGGGGG
>JBBQNZ010000163.1:0-8695 GCA_038330415.1 Actinomycetales bacterium
GGCGGCTGCCGGCCGGCGCCCCGCGCGCGACGTCGAGATCGTGTCGTGGCGTGAGTGCGCGACCCCCGAGGCGGTCATCGAGGCCATGGATGCCGGCGGCTTCGACGTCGTCGTGCTCGACGGCGAGGCCAGCCCCGCCGGGGGCCTGGGGCTGTGCCGCCAGCTGAAGAACGAGATCTTCCGGTGCCCGCCGATCCTGGTGCTCACCGGTCGTCCGCAGGACGGCTGGCTGGCCGGCTGGTCCCTCGCCGACGACGCCGTGTCGCACCCGCTCGACCCGATCGCCGTCGCCGAGGCCGTCGCGGGCCTGGCGCGGCTGCGGGTCGCGGTCGGCTGACCGGCGTGACCGCCGCCACCCCGGCCGGGTTCACCTGGCCGGATCTTCTCGCCGCGCTGCTGCGCCGCGAGGACCTCAGCACGGACCAGGCCGGCTGGGCGATGGCCGAGGTGATGAACGGCGAGGCCAGCCCGGTTCAGCTCGCCGGCTTCCTCGTCGGCCTGCGCGCCAAGGGCGAGACCGTCGAGGAGCTGCGCGGCATCGCCGACGTCATGCTCGAGCACGCCCACCGCATCGAGGTCGAGGGGCCGACCATCGACGTCGTCGGCACCGGGGGTGACCGGCTGAACTCCGTGAACATCTCGACGATGACCGCCATCGTCGTCGCAGCCACCGGGCTGCGCGTGGTCAAGCACGGCAACCGCTCGGCCTCGTCGAGCACCGGCTCGGCCGACGTTTTGGAGGCGCTGGGCGTCTCGCTGACGCTGACCCCACCGCAGGTGGCCGAGGTCGCCGGGCCGGCCGGCATCACGTTCTGCTTCGCCAACGCCTTCCACCCATCGATGCGGCATGCCGCCGTCACCCGCCGCGACCTCGGGGTCGGCACGGCCTTCAACGCGCTCGGCCCGCTGACCAACCCGGCCCAGCCGACCTACGCCGCCGTGGGTGTGGCCGACGCCCGGATCGCCCCGCTCATCGCCGGCGTCTTCGCGGAGCGCGGCCGTGCGGCATCCGTCTTCCGGGGCGACGACGGGCTCGACGAGCTCACCCTCGCCACGACGTCAACGGTGTGGTGGGTGCGCGACGGCGAGGTGACCGAGCTCGTCCTCGACCCCACCGACGTGGGGCTCGAGCACCACCCCGTCGAGAGCCTGCGCGGCGGCGATGCCGCCCACAACGCCCAGGTGGCGCGCGACCTGCTGGCCGGGGCTTCCGGCCCCGTGCGCGACGCCGTGCTGCTCAATGCCGGCATCGCGCTCGCGACGGCATCCGGGCTGGGCGAGCCGACCGTGTCGAGGGTGGCGCTGACCACCGCAGTGCGCGACGGGATGGACCGTGCGGAGGCCGCCATCGACTCCGGCGTGGCCCAGGCCGTGCTGGCGCGGTGGGTCGAGACGACCCGGGCCTACGCGAGCTGAGGGCCTGGCGCCGGCGGCTCAGCCGTCGAGGCCGAGGCTGAACGCCGCCTCGAGGTCGTGCGAGGAGTAGGTGCGGAACGCGATGTGGGTGTTCGTGCCGGTGACACCGGTGACCTTGTTGAGCCGGTCGGCGATGACGTCGGCGAGGTCCTCGTGGTGGCGCACCCGCACCATCGCGACGAGGTCGGCGTCGCCGGCGACGGAGTAGACCTCGGTGACGCCGTCGAGGTCGGCGATCTCCTGCGCGACCTCGGGGATGCGGTCGACGTCGGCGGTGATGAGGACGATGGCGGTGATCACCGGCCCAGACTAGCCGCGAGCTCGCGACGGTGAGACTACGCGTCGGCGGCGGCATCGGTCGGCTCGGCTCAGCGGATGCCCGCGAAGCCGGCGACCTCGCGGCGGGCGGTCTCGAGCGGCTCGAGCTCGGCGCGCACCGGGGCGGCGCCCCCGACCGGGCAGGTCCAGGCCCCCTCGACCTCGACGATGCGCACCCCGGGGGACTCCAGCCAGCGCAGCACCTTCTCGCTCTCCTCGGGCGTGGCGGCGGTCGACGGGGCCACCGGCGGCGCCACCACCTCCGCGCTCGCCCTGAGGGCCTCGATGTAGGGCATCGGGTCGGCGCCGCGTGGTGCGGTGGTGCTGCCGGCGAGCCGGCCGTGCCGCACGCAGATGACCTCCCAGCCGCCGAGCAGCGAGCGCCGGGCCGCGACCAGCTCGGCGATGCGGGCCAGTGGGTCGAGCCGCTGCGCCCGGGAGGTGCCCCGCACCAGGGCGACCAGCCGCTCGCGCACGACCTGTGCATCTTCGAAGCGCTCGACGTCGGACAGGTGCGTCATCCGCGCGCGCAGGGCGTCGAGCAGGTCGCGGGTGTCGCCGACGAGCAGGTCGACGGCACGGTCGGCGACCAGCGCGTAGTCGGCCACCGACTGGGCCCCGGTGCAGGGCGCCCCGCAGCGGCCCATCTCGGCCAGCACGCACGCGGACCGCAGCTTGGTGGGGGAGAGCCGCTCGAGGCACTGGCGCAGCGGGAGCACCTCGTGCACGGCGGCGACCGCGGCCTCGGCGGCGGAGCGGGAGTTGAACGGGCCGGCATACCGGGCGCCGTCGGGGGCGACCACCCGCACGATGGACAGCCGGGGGAACGGCTCGACGGTGAGCTTGACCCACAGGGCCCGCTCGGGGTGGCGCGAGCGCCGGTTGTAGCGCGGCTTGTGCTCGGCGATGAGTCGTAGCTCGCGCACCTCGGCCTCGAGGGTCGTGGCGCAGACGATGGGGCTCACGGACTCGGCGATGCGCACCATCTCGCCCATCCGGCGGCGGTGCTCGGATGCCGTGAAGTAGGAGCGCACGCGGGTGCGGATCGACACCGAGGTGCCCACGTAGAGCACCCGGCCCTGGCCGTCCTTGAACAGGTAGACCCCGGGCAGGTCGGGCAGGTCGTCGGCGAGGTGGCGCTTGCGGCGGCGGGCGGGGGTGACCCGCGCCGTGTAGTCGAGCAGCTCCTCGAGGGAGTGCACGCCGAGCGAGCCGACCCGCTCGAAGAGGCCGTGCAGCACGTCGACGGTGGCCCGGGCATCGTGCAGGGCCCGGTGGTCGGGGGTGGTCGTGGCCTGGAAGAGCCGCGCCAGCGAGGCCAGCCGGTGGTTGGGCACCTCGTCGCGGCGCACCAGCTGTCGGGCCAGGTGCACGGTGTCGAGCACCGCGAAGCCCGGCCACTCGTGCTCGGTGCGCCGGGCCGCCGCCTTGAGGAACGAGATGTCGAAGCCGGCGTTGTGGGCCACGAGCACCGACCCGGTGGCGAACTCGAGGAACGCGGGCAGGGCCGACTCGATGCGCGGGGCGCCGGCGACCATGGAGTCGGTGATGCCGGTGAGCACCGAGATGAACGCGGGGATGGCGGCGCCGGGGTTGACCAGGGTCTGGAACTCGCCGACCACCTCGCCGCCGCGCACCTTGACCGCACCGATCTCGGTGATGCCGCACTCGACCGGGCTGCCGCCGGTGGTTTCGAGGTCGACGACGACGAAGGTGACCGACGACAGGGGGGTGCCCAGGTCGTCGAACGTGCCCTGGACCATCGTCATGCCGCTGACCGTAGGCTCCCGCACCGACACCCTCGCGAAGGCGCGCGGTGCGGCCGGGCCGGCGACCACCGCGGATGCCGGGGGGCCCGACGGGCGGGCGGCACGGCATCCGCGGTGGGACGGTCAGCGGCGGCGGGCGGTGAGCAGGAGGTACTCCCAGTTCATGACGCCGTCGTCGACGTGCCGGTCGCCGAGGTCGGCGAGCGCGGCATCCAGTGTCGTGACCTTGTCGGGGTCGTCGGCGATGGCGCGGTAGACGGCGATCGTCGGGCCGTAGTTCGCCTTGAAGTAGTCGCGGAACTCGGCCCCGTCGACGAAGTGGTCGACGGGCAGGTGCTGGCGAGAGGTCTCGACCCCGTCGACGCGGTCGCCGAGCAGGTCGCGCACGTGCTCCTCGGCCCCCCACAGCGGTGGCGCCTGCGCCCCGGGCGGCGGTGGTGGGGCGTAGGGCCGCATCACCGAGAACATCTGACCGATGAAGCCCTCGGGCGTCCAGCTGACCAGGCCGATGCGGCCCCCCGGGCGGGTCACCCGCACCAGCTGGTCGGCCGCAGCCCGGTGGAACGGCGCGAACATCACCCCGACGCACGACGTGGTCACGTCGAACGCGCCGTCGTCGTAGGGCAGTGCCTCGGCGTCTCCCTCCTCCCACCTGACGTCGAGGCCCGCGGCCCGGGCCGTGCGCTCGCCGGCGGCGAGCAGCTCGGGGGTCAGGTCGGATGCCGTGACGCTCGCCCCAGCCTCGGCCGCCGGGATCGCGACGGTGCCGGTGCCGGCGGCGACGTCGAGCACCCGGTCGCCGGCGGTGACGAGGCAGGCGTCGACGAGGAGCTCGCCCAACGGCGCGACGATGTCGTGCGCGACGGTCGGGTAGTCGCCGAGCGCCCACATGGCGCGGTGCTTCAGCTTGACCTCCGGCGCGGCGCCGTAGTGGATGCCGGTGTTCGTGCGCCACTCCTGGGTGGTGTCGCTCATGTCGTTCTCCTTCGTGGTGGTCGTGGTTCCAGCGTCGCGAGGTGGGCGGACGGCATCCAGTGCGCGTTGTGTAGCGCGCGAGGTTCACGATCTGTACTGGCGCCTCGCCACGACCCGGGTGTGCACTGGTTCGGGTGGGGCCGGGCGGCGGCCCTGCAGGAGGTGGTGACCCCATGTCGACCTACGGCCAGTTCTGCCTGATCGCCAAGGCGATGGAGGTGCTCGACGAGCGGTGGACCCTGCTCGTGGTGCGCGAGCTGCTGCTCGGCAGCCGGCACTTCAACGAGCTGCGGCGGGGCAACCCGAAGATGTCGCCGGCCCTGCTGTCCAAGCGGCTGCGCCGGCTCGAGCGCGTCGGCGTGGTGCGGCGCCGCGTGGTGGGCGGGCGCAGCACGTACGAGCTGACCGAGAGAGGGCTGGAGCTGCGGCCCGTCATCGATGCCCTGGGCACGTGGGGAGCCCGGTGGGCGGGTGACCTCGGTGAGGAGGACCTCGACCCGCGCCTGCTGCTGTGGGACGTGCGGCGCACCATCCCGGTTGACTGCTGGCCGCGCGAGCGCACGGTGGTGGCACTGCGGTTCGAGGACGTCGCGTCGCCGGTGTCGCAGTGGTGGATCTGCGTCAGCGGCGACGAGGTGGACGTGTGCGACACCGACCCGGGTTTCGAGGTGACGGCGACGGTGCGCACCTCGTTGCGGGCGATGACCGAGATCTGGCGCGGTGACCGCGGCTGGGGTGAGTCGCTGCGGTCGGGGCGGGTCGAGGTCGACGCGCCGCGCGACGTGGCGCGTGCGGTGCCGACGTGGATCGGCCAGTCGCTGTTGTCGGCGGTGCCGCGCCCGGCGTGAGGTGGCCCGCCCGCGGGCCCTGGCGAGCGGCATCCGAGGGTATGACCGGCCAGGCCCCGGATGCGGGCGGGAGGGGGTGTCGGTGGTCGCCCCTAGCGTGGGCGTCAACCACCTGGAAGGGGTGAGAGCCGATGCCCAGCCACGACCTGACGTTGACCGTCGAGTGCCGCACGTGCCCGGTGCGCGAGCTGCACTGTGGCGACTGCATGGTGCCCGTCCTGCTCGACCTCACCGCGCCGGCGGTGCGGCTCGACCACGCCCTCGACCCCGACGAGCGCACGGCCGTCACCCGGCTGGTCGAGGCCGGGCTGGTCGCACCCGAGACCGCGGCCCGGGCACGCGCCGTGCTGGCCGGGTCCGGGGCTCGTGACGAGCCGGCAGCGGAGGGTGGGCGCGCCGTCGGCTGAGCCGGGTGTCGTCGTGGGCCCCGTGGGTCGGGCATCGGGGCGGTTTCCGGGGGGTCCTCCCAGCGCGGCTTCCTACGATGAGCCGGTGCCGAGCCCGCTGACCCCGAGCCGACGCCGTGCCCGGCGCGGGTGGGGCGTCGTGCTCCTGCTGGTCTCGCTGGTCGGGGCGGCGGCGGTGGGAGGGTGCACCCGGGGCATCAGCGACCCGGTGGGGCCCTCTCCTTTCGGGTCGGCGTCCGCCTCGGCGCCGGACACCCCGCCGGTGCTGCTCACGACGGCGGTGTCCGACCTGCTGCGGCGTCGCGCCGGTGCGGTGGTCGGCGGTGACCAGGCGGGGTATGCCGCGACCGTCGCCGACCCGGCATCCGCCGCGGGGCGCCGCCAGCTCGACTCCTACCGTGCCGCCCGGGCCCTGCGGGTCTCGCGGCTCGAGGTCGGCGCCCCGGTCGCCGACCTCGCCGAGACCGCAGCGGGCATGCCGTTGCGGGCGACCGCCCAGGTCGACGTGCGCTACCGCGTCGACGACCTCGACCGCGGCGACCGGGTCGCGCGGCTCGCCTACGACCTCGTGCGCGGGGCGGCCGGCTGGAAGGTCGAGGCGGATCGACCGGTCGGCACCGGCGCCACCGTGCCCTGGGTGGCGATGCCCACGCTGCGGGTGACCCGTGGCGAGCACGCCGTGGTGGCGGGCACGGTTCCGGGCGCCCGGCTCGCCGAGCACGTCGCCGTCGTCGACCGTGCGCTGCCCGGGCTCTCGGCGGCGTGGACAGGCGCACCCACGCGGGTGCTGGTGCTCGCCCCGGCCACCGCTGCCGAGGCGGACGCGCTGCTCGGGCGCATCTCCACCCCGGGGACGGCTCCTGTGGCGGCGACGACCGAGGGCCCCA
The DNA here is from genome assembly GCA_038330415.1 of Actinomycetales bacterium. GTDB lineage: Bacteria > Actinomycetota > Actinomycetes > Actinomycetales > Dermatophilaceae > Fodinibacter. The sequence continues at coordinate 6,621 of JBBQNZ010000163.1, forward strand.
CCGGGCCCGCCGGCACCGCTACCGGTGACCGCATCGTGCTCGACCCGTCGGCCTACGGCCGGCTCACCGCGAGCGGGCGGGACGTCGTGCTCACCCACGAGCTGGCCCACGTCGCGGTGCGGTCGACGGTGCCCGGGCGCCCGGCCGCCTGGCTGGCCGAGGGCTACGCCGACCACATCGGCTACACCCGTGCCGACGTGCCGACCGGCCGGCTCCTCGCGCCCCTGGCCTCGTCGCTGCGCACCGTCCACGGCCCGCGAGAGCTGCCGAGTGCCGCGGACCTGCAGCCGGCGGCCGGCGACATCGAGGTGCCCTACCTCGCGTCGTGGCAGGCGGTCGAGCTGATCGTTCGCGACCACGGCGAAGCGGCCCTGCGCCGGCTGGTCACGGCAGGCTCGTCCACCGGCTCGGATGCCGAGGCCGAGGCCGCCACGGACGCGGCGCTGGTCTCGGTGCTGGGCACCAGCCGCGCCGAGCTGACCGACGCCTGGCTCACCCGGCTGGGCCGGATCGCCAGGAACCCCGGCTGAGCGGGCCTCACCAGTCCAAGCCCCACCGGAACCAGTGCGTGCCGTCGAGCAGCACCGTCGCCTTGCGCCCGTGACCGAGCCGCCTGAGCATGATCCGGGTCCAGTCGTCCTCGTGCCCTCGGCACCAGGCCAGCCAGCTGCCGTCCGGCGAGAACGTGGGGGAGCCGTCGTTCAGCCCGGCCTCGTAGTCGCCCTTGGTGTCGTCGGTCAGCCACTCGACCGCTCGGGTACGCAGGGTCAACAGCGCGCGGTCCATCTGCAGCACCGCGCGGCCGTCGCTCTGGATGGTGGCGCACGGGCGCACGGCGCTGAAGGCGAGCTGGGCGCCGTTCGGCGACCACGCCGGGCCGGCGGGCCAGAGGTGCCCGGGAGCCAGTTCGGTGAGGTCGGGCGCGGTGAGCGGTGCACCGCCCGCGCGGACCGCCGTGACGGCTGCGGCCGTGGCGCGCACCAGCCGCGTGTCGAGCTCCTCGCCCGTGGCGACGTCGAGCCGGGTCAGGATGGCGACCAGGCCGGAGAACGCGTTCCAGTCCGGCTCCCCGAGGTGCTCGCCGGGCGAGAGCGCGCTGAGGGGGGTCACCGATCCGTCGGAGACCCGGACGGCGACGAGGTCGGAGCGGTCGTAGAAGCCTTCCGCGTTCAGCCGGCCCACGGGTACGACCACCGTGCTGTCGTCCAGCCAGGCCGGCGCGGAACCCTCCACGGGCAGGTCGGTCACGGGGACACCGGCGCTGGTGAACACCCGCAGGTGCATCGGAACGGTCTCGTCCGCACTCATGAAGACGATGCGGGTGTGGTCGGGTGACCAGGCGGGGTCGCGGTCGGAGATGAACGGCACACCGGAGGCCTGGTCGGTGATCCGGCGGACGACGCCGGAGGCGGTGTCGATCGCGAAGATGTCCTCCTGCGAGGTCGGCTCGGTGCCGTCGACGGTCCAGGCGAGGAAGAGGATCTCCCCACCGGGCCCACCACCGTGACCGGTGCCGTGTGGCGCGCTGGGCTTGCGCGGGCGGTGCGGTCGCGTGCGGCCCTTGCCCGGTCCTGGTGCGCTCGGGCGTCGGCCGGCGGACCCCGGGGGAGACCACCGCGCGTGGCCCGAACCGCGGCTTCCCGAGTGGCTGGTGGTGTTCATGGTGTCCTCGATCCCCCGACCGACCGAGCCGGTCGGGTCGTGGGTCGTGGTCCGACCCGGGGCCCCTGACGAGACGCCGCGCCCGGTGCTCACCTCCATGCTGTTCCCACCCCGCTGCACCCACAAGGTGCGACACCGGTTCCCTGCGTCACGCGGATGCTCTCGCGGGGGCACCCACCTCCTCATGCTGCTGCTCCTCCTCCTGCTCCTCCTCGACCGGTGCCGGCTCGCCCTGGGGCAGGGCCAGCGACGCGGCCACCAGCGCTCCCACGAGCCAGAACTGGTTGTAGAACGCCTGCTTGTTGACCAGGTTGGCCACGGCCAGCACCAGCGCCAGCCAGCGCAGCAGCTCGTCGACGCCCGGGCGGCGCCGCCACACGGCATACGCCGCGATCGCCACCACCCCCACCATG
>JBBQNZ010000164.1:0-8673 GCA_038330415.1 Actinomycetales bacterium
GCACAGAAGGCACTGAGCAGCGAGCCTGACGTCGGGCTCCTCTTGCCGTGCAACGTCGTCATTCGCCGAGGGGCTCACGCGACGTCCACCACCGTCCAGGCCATTGACCCGACGGTCATCAGCGACCTGAGCGGCAACGCCGCCGTCACCGAGGTGGCGTCAGACGCCGCAGCACTCTTGCGGGCCGCCCTGGACCGTGTGTCGGACACGGCAGCCGCCAACGCCGACGACCGCAGCCGGTCGGAGACCGACAAGTGACCCGTCCGACGGGCACCCATAGGGGTGACAGGAGCTGCTCGACGTGATGTACGGCCACGGCTTGGGCATCGCGTGGGTGTGGCCCCTGATCCTTGTCCTCGGGCTGGCAGTCGTGGTGTGGGCCCTCATCCGTGCTTCGCGGGCCAACGGTGAGCAAGCATCGGTCGCGAGTATTCAGCCTCTCGAGATCCTCCAGGAGCGCTTCGCCCGCGGTGAGATCTCCGAGCAGGAGCTGCGCGAACGGATGCGAGTGCTCGATGAGCAATGAGATGGGCCGGCGTCGGGCTCTGCAGATCGCCGGCGTCGGCGCGGTCGCGATGGTGACCGGAGGGGCGGGAACCTGGCAGTGGGTCGTCGCACCGCTCTTCGGCTCTGCCCGACCGACCTCGGGCCAGCCGTTGCGCGAACCCAAAGAGATGGCCAGCCGGAACGGCATCCTCGATGTGCAGCTCGCGGCCGGCACCGGGGTCGCCCTGGCCGGCCGGCGAACTCAGGCTCTGGGGTACAACGGCACCAGCCCCGGACCGACCCTGCGGGTGGCTCCCGGCGACGTGCTCCGCGTCAGCTTGACCAACAACCTCGAGCAGACTACGAATCTGCACACCCACGGGCTGCATGTGTCACCGAAAGACGACAGCGACAACGTCTTCCGGATGGTCGAGCCCGGTGAACGCGCAAGCTATGAATACCGCATCCCGGCGGACCATCCGACCGGGACGTTCTGGTACCACCCGCATCATCACGGCACGGTCGCCGACCAAGTGTTCGGCGGATTGTTCGGTGCGGTGGTCGTCGCTACCCCAGGCGAGTCGGGTGCAGCGCGCGAACGCGTCGTGGTCATCAGCGACATCACCCTGGCGGGAACCGGCGAGGTGGCCCAGGTCAGCACCCAGGAGGTGATGGCAGGGCGCGAGGGTGAGCTGGTCCTCGTCAACGGCCAACTCAGCCCACAGATCGACTCCACCGCTGGCTCCACGGAGCGATGGCGCGTCGTGAACGCATGCGTCTCCAGGTTCCTCGAGCTGCAGCTGGACGGCCACACCTTGGGCTTCCTCGGGTATGACGGCCAGGCGCTCGGCGAACCGACCGAGCGGGACACTGTCGTCCTGGCCCCGGGCAACCGGGCCGACCTACTGGTGACGCCGGTCGCCGCCGGTGACTTCACCCTGCGAACCCTCGCTTACGACCGCGGCGGTATGGGCATGATGATGGGCGCCGGCACAGCAAGCAGCTCAACCGAGACCACCCTGGCCACGGTGCAGGTCTCCGCTGGGTCCGCTCCCACCGCGACCAATGCTTCCGGGCCCGCAGCCATGCGCGACGTCGCAGACCTTCGCGGCCTAACCGTGAACGGTCAGCGGACCCTCACGTTCACCATGGGGATGGGGATGGGAATGGGGGGTGGCGGCATGAGCTTCGGGTTCGACGGCCAGCAGTTCGACCCTGCCCGCGTGGACCAACGGGTTGCCTTGGGCACCGTCGAGGAGTGGACAATCGCCAACGCCTCACCGATGGACCATCCCTTTCACCTGCACGTGTGGCCGATGCAGGTCGTGGACGCGCCCGACGCCGACGTCGCCGGACCGCCCGACTGGCGCGACGTGGTGATCGTGCCCGCTCGCGGGCAGGTCACCGTTCGGATCCGGTTCGCCGACTTCGACGGCGCCACCGTCTACCACTGCCACATCCTCGACCACGAGGACCGCGGGATGATGGGGCTCATCGACGCACGGTGAGGAGCAGTGCGCGATGCCGATCGTCCCGCCGATGTAGCTGGGCGCACGGGCCCAGCCTCTCTCGCCCGACGGTGCGTGGGCAGCGCTCAGTGCGCCGTCCTTGCGTGCCTGGGGTGTCGGCGCGCGGTGCTGACGCTCTCGTCGATCCCGGCCGGGCCACGGCCCTTGAACCGGCGCAGGCGAAGGCTGTTGGTCACGACGAACACCGAGGAGAACGCCATCGCGGCGCCGGCGACGATCGGGTTGAGCCGGCCAGACATCGCGAGCGGGATCGCGGCGACGTTGTAGGCGAACGCCCAGAACAGGTTGGTCTTGATGGTGCGCAGGGTGCGCCGCGACAGCGACACGGCATCCCCTGCGGCGCGCAGGTCACCGGAGACGAGGGTGAGGTCGCTGGCCTCGATGGCGACGTCGGTGCCGGTGCCCATCGCGATACCCAGGTCGGCCTGGGCGAGGGCGGCCGCGTCGTTGACGCCGTCGCCGACCATGGCGACGACCCGGCCGGAGGCCTGGAGGCGCTTGACGACGTCGACCTTGTCCCAGGGAAGGACCTCGGCTTCGACGTCGGTGATGCCGACGGTGGCCGCGACTGCGTGGGCGGCCCGGGTGTTGTCGCCGGTGAGGAGGACAGGGGTCAGCCCCAGACCGCGCAGCTCGGCGATGGCTTGGGTGCTGGTGGGCTTGACGGTGTCGGCGACGACGACGACGCCGCGGGCGTGCCCGTCCCAGGCGACGGCGATGGCGGTCTGGCCGGCCGACTCCGCGGCATCCAGCGCGCCGAGCAGCTCGGCCGGGAGGGTGATCGCCCAGTCCGACGCGAGCCAGGTGGCCCGGCCGGCGATGACGGCCGCGCCCTCGACGATCCCCTGAACTCCGCGGCCCTGAGTGGACCGGAAGTCCTCGACCGGGGGGAGGTCGCCGATCCTGTCCCGGGCGCCAGCGGCGATCGCGGCGCCAACCGGGTGCTCGGAGGCGTGCTCGAGCGCACCGACCTTGCGGAGCAGGTCGCGCACCGGGACGCCGGTAGCGGGGTGGGCATCGACCAGGGTCATCCGGCCGGTGGTGACGGTGCCGGTCTTGTCGAGCACGATGGTGTCGACCCGGCGGGTGGACTCGAGGATCTGTGGGCCCTTGATGAGGATGCCGAGCTGCGCGGCTCGGCCGGTGCCGACCAGCAGCGCAGTCGGTGTCGCCAGCCCCAGCGCGCAGGGGCAGGCGATGATCAGCACCGAGACAGCTGCGGTGAAGGCGAACTCGGGGTTGGCGCCAGTGATCAGCCAGTAGGCCAGGGTGAGCAGCGACAGGCTGACCACGACTGGGACGAACACGGCGGAGACCCGGTCGGCGAGGCGCTGCACGGGGGCCTTGCCGGACTGGGCGTCGGCGACGAGCTTGGCCATCTGGGCGAGCTGGGTGTCGGCGCCGACGCGGGTGGCGCGCACCACCAGGCGGCCGCCGACGTTGACCGTCGCGCCGACGACGTCGTCGCCGGGCCCGACCTCGACCGGCACGGACTCGCCGGTGAGCATCGAGGTGTCGACGGCGGAGGCGCCGTCAGTAATGGTGCCGTCGGTGGCGACCTTCTCGCCGGGGCGGACGACGAAGGTGTTGCCAACGGCGAGCTGGATGGTGGGGATGCGAGTCTCGACGCCGTCGCGGAGCACGGCGACGTCCTTGGCGCCCATGTTCATCAGCGCGCGCAGCGCGGCACCGGACCGAGTCTTGGCCCGGGCCTCGAGGTAGCGCCCGGCCAGGATGAAGACGGTGACGGCGGAGGCGACCTCGAGGTAGATGCTTGCCCCGGCCTCTCCCTGCGAGGGGAACAGCTCGAAGCCCATCGCTTCGCCCGGCATCCCGGCGCCGCCGAAGAACAGCGCGTACAGCGACCACGCGAACGCGGCGCCCACCCCCAGGCTGATCAGCGTGTCCATGGTGGCCGCACCGTGCTTGAGGTTGGTCCAGGCCGCCTGGTGCATCGGCCAGGCACCCCACACGACGACCGGCGAGGCCAGCGCCAGCGAGGCCCACTGCCAGTTGGTGAACTGGAACATGGGGACCATCGCCATCAGCAGCACCGGCAGGGTCAACACGCTAGAGATGACCAGGCGCCTGCGCAGCGAGTCGAGCTCGGGGTTGCCCGGCTGGGCGCCCTCGCCGTCTTCGTCGACGGACTCGCTCCCGGGCGGCGTCGGGATGGTCGCGGTGTACCCGGTGGCCTCGACCGTGGCAACGGCATCCTGCACCGACGTGCCTTCCGGGAGGGTGACGCGGGCGATCTCGGTGGCGTAGTTAACCTCGGCGACGACCCCGGGCATCTTGTTGAGCTTGCGCTCGATCCGGGCGGCGCAGGAGGCGCAGGTCATCCCGCCGACCTGGAGGTCGACGGTGCGCTCGGCTGCCTGAATGCTCACGGTTCTGCTCTCCTTGGCGGACTGGTGGTGCTGGTGGTGGTCAGGTCGGTGTCGCGCATGCGCAGGTCGTCGGCCGGGTCCGCGGGTGCGCAACAGGCCTGCTGGCGCCAGGCGATCCGCCGCGTGGCCAGGCCGAACACCAGGACGGCGAGGAATCCGAGGACGACCAGGCCGAGCACGACCTCGATCATTGCGTGCCCGCGACGACGGTGCCGGTGTAGCCGGCCTCGGTGACCGCGGCTAGGACGTCGGCGTCGGTGACGCCTTCGGTGACGACGGCGACGCACTGGTTCGTCTTGGTGCTCGTCCGCGAGGTCACGACGCCCTGCACGTCCTCGAGGCAGTCGTCGACGAGGATGCCGCACGAGGCGCAGTGCATGCCCGTGATCTCGACGATGACGGTGCGGGTGGCGGTGTCAGTGGTGGCCATCTCAGGACACCCGGATCGTGGCGGTGTACATGCCCATGGAGCACGAGATCGGGAACTCCCCGGCGTTCAGCACACCCAGGTCGACCTCGGTGTCGCCGGACTCCGGCAGGATCACCTGCTGGTTGATCGACGGGAACACGGTGTAGACGATGCACGAGTAGGTGCGGTCGGTGTGGAACACGACCTTGGTCGGCACGCCGGACTTGGCGTTGATGGTCGACGGGGAGTAGCCACCCGCCGTGGCGTCGATCTTCAGGACCTGCACGCCGTCCACCGGCGCCGGTGCGGCGGCGGCCGGCTCGGCGGAGGCCGTGTTGCCGTTGAAGACGGCCGCGGCCATGGTCTGCGCGGTGACCGGTGACGCCATCGCGGTCAGGGCGGCGTTGAGCGTGAACAGGCCCATGGCAACCACGACGATGCCGAGGGCGACCGACATCGAGCGCCGGTCGGGGTTGGCGTACCGCTGGGTGAGGTACCCGTAGGCGGCGAACATCGGTGCGGTGCCGAGGACGAAGAGCGCCATCACGGCGGCGCCGGCGGCGGCCGACCCGGAGGTCGCGGCGAGCAGCATCATCGAGATTGTCACCCCGCACGGGATGAGGACGACCGCGATGCCGAGCATGAAGGGGGCGAACGCCGACTGCGACCGGGTGCTGCGGCGGACGGTGCGCGTCCAGGACTCCGGCGGGGTGAAGCGGATCTCCCGGAACCCGGGCACCCCCGCTGCGCCGAGGCCGAAGACGATCATCAGGCCGGCCGCGACGAGCTGTGCGATGCCACCGATGCGGGCGTCGAGCGCGACGAACGACCCGAAGGCGCCCAGCACCGCCCCGACGAGGGTGAGGCTGACGAGCTTGCCGAGCAGGAAGCCGGCGACCGGCACCAGGTCGTCGGTTGCCGACGCCTTCGGCGCGGCGGCCGCGGCGGCTGCCTTGGCCTTCGGCCGCGGTTCAGCGCCCTTGTTCGCCGGCCGGGTGCCCGCACCCACCGCGACGACCTCCTGGGCACCCACGGCCGCAGCGGCCAGCTTCTTCTGTCGGTTGATCAGGCCGACGAGCAAGCCGCCCTGGGCGACCGCGCAGGTCGTGGCTCCCGCCAGCAGTCCGGCGCCGAGGATGGCCCACCAGTTCATCGCGTGCTCCTGTGTCCGGCGCCAACGTGCGGTGCCTGCTCCGAGGTCTCGTGCGTGATCACACTCAAGACTCTCGGCTCCGTACCCCGAGGGAGCCCGGCGCTTTCGATGAAGGTTTGACGAAGTTCGGTGCCTAGGCCGACAAGGGCAGGGAGACGGTGAACGTGGCTCCGTGCCCCGGGCCAGCACTCTGCGCGGTGAGCGAACCGCCGTGGTCGGTGACGATGGCCCGGGCGATGGTCAGGCCGAGGCCGCTGCCCGACCCGTCGGTGGTGGCTCGCGACCGGTCGACCCGGTGGAAGCGCTCGAACACCGACCCGAGCTGGTCGGTCGGGATGCCGTCGCCGTCGTCGCTCACCGTGATGATCGCGCGGGGCCGTGCCGACTCGGTGGCGACCCTCACGTGGCCCCCGGGTGGGGTGTGCCGAAGGGCGTTGTCGAGCAGGTTGGCCAGCACCTGCCCCAGACGCTCGGCGTCCGCCGAGACCTGGAGCCCGGTCGGCCCGGGCACCAGGATGAGCCCCACCCCCTTGGCCAGGTAGCGCGGGCTCGCGGCCGCGACCGCGTCGGCAGCCGCCGTCGTGAGGTCAAGCACCACCGGGTTCAGGTGCAGGGCGTGCTCGTCCGCGGCAGCGGACTCGCGCAGGTCGGCCGCCAGCCGGCGCAGTCGGGCGACCTGGCCGCGCATCGTCTCGTAGGACTCCTGCGACGGTGCGACGACGCCATCCTCGAGGCCGTCGATGTACGCCTCGAGGGTGGCGAGCGGCGTTCGCAGCTCGTGTGCGAGGTCAGACAGCAGCCGGGTGCGGCTCGTCTCGGTCTCGGCGAGGCGGTCGGCCATGTGGGCGAACGACGCCGACAGCGCGTCCAGCTCGCGCGCAAACGGCTCCTGCGGCACCTGAACGGTGTACGTGCCGCCGGCGACGGTCTCAGCAGCGACGGCCAGCTCCTCGACGGGGCGGGCCACCCGGCGTACCAGGAACCACGACACCAGACCCGCCGCGAGCAGCGACGCGAGCATCGCCACGGTGATGGCGATGGCGAACGAGGAGGAGAAGGCCTCCTCGGCGTGTTGGGTGACCTCGGGCGACATCATGCCGAAGCGCGAGAGATGCTGGTGGAACAGCCCGGGGGCCACGAGGTTCGCGGTCACCAGCAGGGTGAGGCCCCCGACGGCGATGACCAGGCCCATCGCCATGACCAGGCGGACTGCCAGCCGGGGCCGCGGGCGGCTCATCCCGGCCCCATGCCGTAACCCACGCCGCGCACGGTCCGTACGTAGCGTGGCTCGCTCGCGTCATCGCCGAGCTTGCGGCGCAGGTGTCCGACGTGGACGTCCACCAGGTGCTCGTCACCGAACCAGTCGGCACCCCAAACTGCGTCGATCAGCTGACGGCGCGAGAACGCGAGCCGTGGTCGTGCGGCCATGGTCGAAAGTAGGTCGAACTCGGTTCGGGTCAGCTCGACCGGCGCCCCGGCGACCATGACGGTGCGCGCCTCCTCGTCGACGACCAGGTCCCCCACCGTGGTGACCGAGGGGTTCACCGGCACGGTGCGCGGTCGGCGCAACATGGCGCGGACCCGGGCGATCAGCTCGCGCGGGGAGAACGGCTTGACCAGGTAGTCGTCGGCGCCGACCGACAGGCCGACGACCTTGTCGACCTCCTCGTCGCGCGCCGTCAGCATGATGATGTACGCGTCGGTGAATTGCCGCACCTGCCGGCACACCTCCACGCCGTCGAACCCAGGCAGCATCACGTCCAGCACGATGAGCTCGGGGCTCGTCGATCGGGCGAGGGCGACGGCGGTGGGGCCGTCGTGCGCTTGGACCACGGAGAAGCCCTCGCGCTCGAGGTAGCCCGCGACGACCCCGGCCAGGGCGAGCTCGTCGTCGACGACCAGGACCGTCATCGGCTCGACCATCGGGCTCCTCCCGGAAGAATCGACATTGCCGGAAGGCTATCCGCAGTCAGTGCTGCCCCTTCGCGTCGACCGTCCCGGCCCCGGCGGACCGTCCATCGAGCAGCCGGCGCAGCTGCACGTACTGCTCGGCGTCGATCTCGCCCGACGCGAGCCGTTGGTCCAGCACCGATCGCGGTGTCGGCGCGGCCGTCGTGCCGGCCGCCCCCGGACCGCTGCCGACGAAGCGCACCGCGGCCCAAATCGCGGCCCCGATGAGGGCGACCCAGAAGAGCATCATCATGACCGTGGCGGGCCAGTTCGCGCCCCACCCGTCGTCGTACCAACCCATCATGACCGGCTCCTGCCCTCGTCTCGTGCTGCCAGTCTCGGCACCGGATGTGGAGGAAGCCCCCGCCACAGGATGAAGGTTCGGTCAAGTGAGCCGAGCGGCGTGGACTGCGCGTCCGTGCACCGACTCGTCCTCGGCTCCCCCGGGCGAGCGATCCAACCCCCATCCCTTCCCGTCGCGCTGCGCCAACACTGACAGCCGCCGCGCCAACTGACCGGCAACTCCTCCCCGCACCGACGTGCCGTTCCTCTGGTCACCCTCAGCACAACCGAGCCGCCTCAGCGAGGTCGCACCGCACACGCCAACTTCGTCGCCTGCACACCCGGTGCATTGCCGGTAACGATTCGGTAACGCGTGGCCCTAAAGGGCCTCCTCGGAGGCGTTGGTAGGTATGACCATCAGTCTGCACAAGCTCACCGCCGGGACCGGGTACACGTACCTGACCCGGCAGGTTG
>JBBQNZ010000165.1:0-8663 GCA_038330415.1 Actinomycetales bacterium
ATCGAGACCGAGCGCCTCGTCGAGGAGCTGGTGAAACTTCAGAGTCCGCTGGCCGCGCCCGTCCCACACCACCCGCACCAGCCCTCGCCCCTTGAGCGCGCGCGCACTGGACTCGACCGTCTGGTCGCCGTAGTCGACGACCGGGTCCCGGCTGGTGCTCTGGTTGCACGCCCCGCGCAGCGCGTTGACGGTGAGGGGATAGCCGGTGGGCACGGTGACCTGCTTCTCCAGCAGGGCCCCGAGGACCCGCTGCTCGGTGGGCTCCAGGTATGGCAGGGGCGGCATGTCTTCTCTCTTCCGACCTTCACTCAGTGTCGTCTCCGCACGGCCGAGCGGGCCTCGCCGGATACCCCGATCGAGCACCGGGCCCATGACCGCCCAGCCGGGTCTCGAAACCGTCGGCCTCGTCGCTCACGCACTCAGCCTAGGCGTCAGGCAAAGCGCCCACCCATGCCTTGAGTGCCTCCGTCACGCGCGCCCAAACGGTGCTGCAGCTCGCCGGCTGTCGACCGCCCCTCCTCCCTTCGGCTGCCGTCGACGACGAGCAGGCTCCCTTCCGGTTGTCGAGGCGCCGGGATCGGCTCTTGGAGTGTGCGCCGGCGTTCCGTCGCCGCGTGGGCACCTGGACCGAGTCGGGCCAGACACCGGCCCCACGACCACTGTCAGGTAGCCGCGAACGACTCGTCGCTGAGGTCCTGCAGGACTATGAGTTGCCAGACTCGGTCGTCGAAGCCAGCAGCCGTCGCGCTCGACGACCAAGGTCGCCCAGATCCACCCGACCCGCATCTGCTGCCGCTGCCAGCCGAGCGGCCAAGTCCAATGCCTCGTCGAGCTCAGGCCCGGCGATGGCGGCCTCCTGCCCCATGTCACGAAGAATGGTGCCCTCGGTTCTCGAGGCGATCAAGGGATCGACGACTCCATCGATCCAGACCCGAGTGCGGCGGCCATCACCGCGTTCCTCGCCGGTGATTCGCTCGAGGGCGAAGATGCGGTCTGCGCGCGCGAACTTGCCGAAGCCCAATGCCACCATTCGAGTGTCCGACGCCACCTGACCATCTTGACACCCCCGACCCCGAGCCGTCAGGGCTGGCTCCTTGCGCGGCTGCCAGCCCGGATACACGAGCCGCCGACGTGCATGCCCTCTTCGCCGCCGGTCCGCTCGTTGTGCTGGCTGTAAGGCGACTGCTCAAGAGTTCAGATTCAGGTGCAGGTCGCGGTCGATGAGGTTGCTCAGGCGGGTTGCTTCCTGCTCGATCGCGGTGTCGGGGCGCCGTCGCTCGCCGAGCCAGGCCACCGTCAGCTGGTCACCTCGTCGGGTCCAGGTTCCGCACACGACCCCGCCGACGATGACCGGGTTTGCCTTTCGGGTCATGAGGTCTCGTCGCGACGACGGAGTGACGTGGACGTCCTTGGTGCCGGGGCCGATCACCCACTGGTCGTGCCCGGGCAGGAACCGAACCGCCTCGGAGGGAAGCGACGCCTCAAGAGCGTCAACGTCCTCGCGAACGACATAGGCCGTGGTGCCCTCGACATCGACCGCCACCAGCTGCTCGCTCAGCTCGCCGAACCAGGCCTGGAGTCGCCGACGACCGGCACTCAGGCCGTCGACGAGCCAGTAGTGGAGGTGGTCGAGCGTTGCCGGCCCGTACGTTCGGAGGTACGCGGTGATGGCCGCCGGGCCAGCGTCGTCGAGGTCCGGGATGCCGGCCCATCGCGGGTTGCTGTCGAGGCGTTGGAAGGTGTGCTGTCCGTCCCTTGGCGGGCCGAACCCCATGTCCCCCTGCCAGGTCAGCGGCTTGATCAGGGTTCCGGCACCTTCGTCGAAGACCGGCTTCAGGTGCCGGTACGCACGGTGCGTGGCCAACACCTCGCCGAGCTCGACGACGGTCAACGGTCCGTCGCTCAGGGCCTCGCGCACCGCCGCCCTGAAGTCCGGCCAGTCCGATGGAGCGAGCCGGTAGTACTCCACCCAGCTCGCCCGCTCCCACTGCCGGCCAGCACACCGCAGGGCCAGGTAGATCCCGCCCTCCTCCGGCGAGAGGTAGTGCATCGACCCGCGGAACGCGAAGACCTTGACCACTTCCCCGCCCCCCAGCGCCGCGGCGAGCTCGCCCGGCTGCGATGCCGCACGGCGGGCCCGAACAGCCAGCTCGGCCAGCGACTCTTCCATCGAGAGCACCGCGCCGAGACGACGCACGACACCTGCGACCGACTCAGACCCGACAGGGTCGAGTAGCTGACGCCCCATCCGCCACGACAGCGCCTGCGCCCAAGTCACACCAGACTCAGTCAGCGTTCCCATTCCCGCAACGTTGCCGCATCCCCGGGCGAGAGTCGCCTCATGAAGCAGCCTGGACGTCGCCGACCAGGGACCCATCAGTCAGAACACCCCGCGTCTCAACCCCGCGGTTCGGACGCCGCCTCGGGACTGTCGCGACCAACCAGGGGTTGCGTCTCAGCCACCTGATGGCACGTGGTTGTGTCGAGATGCGCGCGGCCAGGGCGGGTCTGTTGCCGTGGCCCAGCTTCTGGCAACCGTCACTCGCGAGCGATGGGTGGCAGGTCGTAGTCGTCGTTGCTCATCGTCAGCAGGGTGGCGGTGACGGCCGTGCAGCCGAGGGCGAGCATGACCAGGCCGGCGCCGTGGACGTGGTGCTCGAACGACAGGAAGGGGTGGGTGAAGCCACCGAGCCCGACAAGGGTGGCCGCCCAAGCGGGCACGGCCCCGCTCTTCCAGAGGGCGAGGCCGATCAGGACCGAGCCGAGGGTGATCGCAGTGATGAACCCCAGGGCGCCGAGGCCCACTCGCGGATCCTCTTGGAGGGCGTCGATGAACTGGCCCGTGGCTGTTGGGTCGTAGTTCCCGCGTGCGGCCACCCACACGAGCGCGTCGCCGCCGATGTTGAGTGGCAGGACCATGAGGAATCCACCACCCATGACGATGGTGGCTGCGGTCGCCAGGCGAGGTGCACCTCGGCGGGCCACCAGGGCCATGGCGATGATCGAGGGGATGACGAGGATGACGAACGCGACGTCCAGCCACTGCGCCCAGCCATACACGCGATCATCGGCCCAGGCTCTGATCTGGTCGGCGCTGTTGCTGTAGGCGGGCTCGAGGACGATGTACTGGACTCCCTTGGCCAGCCAGGGAATGGGCACCACGATGGCGAGCAGCATGCGCCAGAAGGCGCGCGTGTCGTGCCCCGTCGTGATGGCGGGCGCGTTGAGGTCTACGGTGTTCACGCTGCGACTGCCGAGCGAGCGGCCGGGGTGCACACCGCGCCGAGGACGATGCCGAGGCTCGAGAGCACCACCGCGACCGGCCAACCGTCCAGCCCGGCGACGGCTGCGACGAGTGCTGCCACGAGGTTCACTGCGCCGATCGCGATGACCGCTGTCCTACCCCAACTCCTGCCGGCGACGAGGCCGACGACGGCGACCAGTGCCGCGACCGCGAGGACGAGGCCGACGACCTGCCAGCGAAGGTTGGTGTCCTGGGTGACCTGACCGAGGTTGGCCAGCCCCATCAGCAGGGTGACCGCGGCTGCGGCCCACTTGACGATTGCCATGACGTTTCTCCTTCGATGCGGCGGATCAGGCACCACAACTGTCGTCGTGGGCCCGGCCCGCCCCCAGAGCAAGGACTCACGAGCCGCCGGGAACTGTTCCCGCACGCCCGGGACACCATGGCTTTTGGGAGCGGCGTTGGGCATGCTCGGGGGATCGAGACGACCGTGCCTTCCTTTTCGACACGCCACGCGACCGAGATGGCGGCGGCGCTGCTCGTGTTGTCCGTCGCTTCCGCGATCGCCGCGATCTGGGTCGACCGCACCGGCGGGGTCGGCGCGAAACTGCTCAACGACCCTGAGGCGACGATGGCGGAGTTGCTGTGCTTCGGCACCGTCGGCGCGGTCCTGATCGCGCGCCGACCGGACCTGCCATTCGGCTGGTTGCTCGGGCTCGGCGCGGTCGCGAACGTCCTCCTGGTCGGCATCGGGGTGCCGTCGCTGGTGCTGGCACACAGTGGCCGTGGGGGCGAGCTGGCGGTCTGGGGACTCTGCCTCGGCGTGCTGCAGTGGGTGCCGACGGCGATCGCCGGTGTCATCAACGTGCGCTTCCCCTCGGGCCGGCCGTCCAGCACCCTCGGTCACTGGCTTGACCGTGCTCTGCGCTACGGCATCGTGGTCGCGGTGGTCGCGAACTACCTCGGCGACTCCGTCACGAGGAACGCTGAGGAGGCCGTGGGTCCCGTGCAGGCCCGTCGCTTCATCGACGGCACGTGGGTCACGCAGGTCGGTGACGCCTCAATAGTGCTGGTCCCCATCCTGATCCTTCTCGGGGCGCTGGCCGGCATCGGGGTGATCGTCAGGTGCTTCAAGGCGTC
Source organism: Actinomycetales bacterium (assembly GCA_038330415.1). Taxonomy (GTDB): domain Bacteria; phylum Actinomycetota; class Actinomycetes; order Actinomycetales; family Dermatophilaceae; genus Fodinibacter. Next base: position 4,385 of record JBBQNZ010000165.1, read on the forward strand.
CGGGATCGAGCGGAAGCAGCTGCAGTGGCGCGCTGCCGGTGCCGCCACCACGCTGGTGCTCTTCCCGCTGACCATCTCGGACGCGCTGCCCGCCGCTGCGAGCGTGGCGGAGCCACTGGTCTTCGTGACGACGCTGGCCATCCCCGTGCTTCGCTACCAACTGTGGTCGGGCGCTCCAGTGCCGCGCCACCGCAAGGTCAGGCTCGTCGTGTCGCGCCGGACCTTGATCGAGGTGCACGAGGAGGAGCGTCGCCGGCTGCGTCGCGACCTGCACGATGGCCTCGGCCCCCTGGTCACCGGGCTGCGCCTCAACCTCGATGCTGCGCAGGCCCAGCTCGCAACCAACCCCGAGAAGGCGCTCGAGTACCTCACCAACGCACGCCGGGCCTCGGCCGAGGTGATCTCAGACCTGCGCGGCCTGGTCTACGGGCTCCGGCCGCCGGCCCTCGACGAGCTCGGGATCGGGGGGACACTTCGTGCGCAGCTTCCAAGGTTCGCCGAAGGCTCCGGGGTGGAGTTCCTGCTCGACGTCGACGACACCATGACCGTTCCCGCCGCTGTCGAGGTCGCTCTCTACCGGACCGCGACCGAAGCCGCGACCAACGTGGTCCGTCACAGCAGGGCACACCGTTGCACGGTGTCGCTGAAGGTGGCGGGCGACGACGTGGTCCTCCGCGTCGACGACGACGGGCCGGTCACTGCCACGTGGTATGCCGGAGTCGGACTCACAGCGATGCGGGAGCGGGCGGTCGAGCTGGGAGGCATCTTCCTGGCCAGCTCGGGGCCGGAAGGGTTCCACATCCTGGCGAGGTATCCCAGGAGCCCGGAATGACGACCGTCCTCCTCGTCGACGACCACCCACTCGTACGCCAGGGTATGCGCGCCGTCATCGACCCGCTGCCGCACATCGAGGTGGTGGGCGAGGCATCAGACGGCGACGAAGCCGTGAAGGTCTGCGTCGAGCTACAGCCGGATGTCGTCCTGATGGACCTCCAGATGCCGACCGTCAACGGTATCGAGGCGACCAGGCAAGTGCGTGCACGGTGCCCGGGCGCTGCCGTGCTCGTCCTCACCATGTACGACGACGACGCAATGGTGTTCGAAGCCGTCGCATCTGGTGCATCCGGCTATCTCCTCAAGGGCTCCGACGGTGCCGACGTCGTCGCCGCGATCCAGGCAGCCGCCGCGGGGCAGGCCGTCTTCGGCGCCGCACTCGCACGCAGGATGCAGTCCTGGTTCGCTCACCGCCCACCCGCCGCCCGGCCCTTCCCCCAGCTCAGCGACCGAGAGCGCGAGATCCTCGATGGTGTGGCTACAGGCATGACCAACCCGGAGATCGGCGCGCGGCTCTTCCTCTCACCGAAGACGGTCGCCAACAACGTCTCGAAGATCCTCGACAAGCTCCAGGTCGCACACCGTGCCGAGGCGATCGTCAGGGCCCGCGAAGCCGGGCTCGGTGGACGAGCCGCACCACCCTGAGGCGGCGGTAACGAAGCGGCTGCTCAGGTCTGTAGCCCAGCAGTTCTGGCTTCGTGCTGACGAAGCCGTCGGCATCGCTTCGTCCTCGCGTCGGCGAGAGAATCGAGCCCATGGACGACTTCCACATCCAACTCACGGATGCCGACGACCGCCTGAGGGAACGCCTCCACGAGGAGATCAACCGCTTCAACGAGGACGTCACGGGGTTCAGGGACGGCCGAGCGATGAACCTGCGAGTCAGCGGCCCGTCCGGCGTCCTCGTGGCCGGCCTGACGGGTTGGACGTGGGGTGGAACCGGCTACGTGGAGGTGCTCTGGGTGCAAGCGCAGTCTCGCGGCACCGGTGTGGGCGGGAGCCTTCTCGCGGCCGCGGAGCGCGAAGTGGCCGCGCGGGGGTGTACGCAGATGGTGCTGAGCACGCACTCGTTCCAGGCGCCCGAGTTCTACCGGGCCCGCGGGTACCTGGAGTGTGGTCGGTTCCCGGGGTACCCAGCCGGGCACAGTGAGGTGCACCTGAGGAAGTCGTTGGCCCCGGAGCCGCGGTGAGCCGGCCGCCTGGGTTGCGACTCCAGCAACGGGTTCTTGCACCTCGCCCGGGTCAACCACGTCGCCTAGCCGCAAGCAGCGCCGCACTCGACGCTTCTGACATACATCGACGGCGAGTGGGTAGGACCGACATCATGATTGGATTCTTGGTGGCAGGCCTCATCATCGGAGCGCTCGCACGGCTGGTCAAACCCGGAAAGCAGAACCTTGGCATCCTCGCCACCTTGGGTCTGGGTCTGGTCGGGTCCCTCATCGGTGGCTTGATCGCCCAGTTGCTGGGGACCGGTGGGATCTTCGAGCTGAACATCATCGGCTTCGTCCTCGCCGTGATCGCAGCGGTGCTGTTGATCGGCGTGGCTGAGACGGTCGCCGGGAAGAACACCACGACCGTCTGAGGTCGCGTGACGAGGCACGTCCCGCCAGCCGGCGTGGGTCACGCTTGTCGTGCATCGACTCTCGCTTCTTCCTGAACTGGTTGCCGAGCATGACTGACGGCCCGCTCGTCGCGGTCCGCGTTCGAATGCCTGGGCACGGTCGCTCGGTATCGGTACCGAAAGCCCATGTGGACTCGTCTTTGAAAGGTTGTCGTGGAGAACTTGCCAGCCGGTCAGCGGCGCAGCCGTCACCAGGTGATCGGGGACGGCCTTGCCTGGACCGCGTCGTGGAGCCTTCGGTGGATCCTCATCGTCGCTGGTGCCGTGGTCTTCGGGCTGGTCGTCCGGGAGACCTGGTCGATCCTGCTCCCCGTTCTGCTGGCGCTGGTGGTGACCTCCGTGCTCCAGCCGCCGGCGCTGCTCCTTGAACGCAAGCTGGGCTTCCCCAGCACCCTGGCTGCAGCCGCTGCACTCATCGGCGGTCTGGCGGTCCTGATCGGGGTGGGGCTCGCGATCGCGCCGTCGATAGCCGGCCAGGTGGACGACATCGCCGCGGACGCCTCTTCGGGACTTCAGCAAGTCCGGGACTGGCTGCAGTCGAGGAACGTGGTGACCGAGGACCAGCTCGACTCCGCGGTCCAAGGCCTGCAGGGCCGGATGACCAGCAGCGCCAGCAGCATCGCCTCCGGTGTCGTCGTCGGCGTCGGTGCTGTCGGTTCCGCACTGGTGACCCTCGTGGTGACCTTGATCCTGACCTTCCTGTTCCTCAAGGACGGCAGGAAGTTCTTGCCCTGGCTGAGCGGCCTGACCGGCGAGCGTGTCGGTCCTCACCTCAGCGAGGTGCTCGCGCAGTCGTGGACAACCCTGGGCGGCTTCATCCGCACCCAGGCCATTGTCAGCTTCGTTGATGCAACGTTGATCGGGATTGGGTTGCTGGTCGTCGGGGTGCCACTGGCGATCCCACTGGCGATCCTGACGTTCTTCGGGGGCTTCGTACCGATCGTGGGTGCCATCGTCGCCGGCGCCCTCGCCGTCCTGGTGGCGCTCGTCTCGGTCGGCCCCACCGGTGCGCTCATCGTGCTGGCGATCATCGTTGGTGTCCAACAGCTGGAGGGGAACGTCCTACAGCCATGGCTGCAGTCCAGGGGCGTCCAGCTCCACGCCGTCGTCGTGTTGCTGGCGATCACGCTCGGGTCGACGCTGTTCGGGGTCATCGGGGCGTTCCTGGCGGTGCCCACCGCCGCGGTGGCAGGTGTAGTGCTCCGCTACCTGAACCACCTGGTGACCATCGAGGCGCAGCCGGCCCCGGAACCGAGCGCGGCGCCGGAGGAACAGGCCGAGCGATCACCTGGATGACGTCCAGTTGACAGCGTCGCACTCGGCAGGACAGCCCGTTGCAGCGTGGCTCCACCCACGTCGACCGCCGCTCGATCGACAACGCCTGCGCGTGCGGACTCCCAACTCGCGGCGTCGGGTCGCTCCACCAGTGGTGTGCTCCCGATCTCGCGCGGTGGGCACTACTCGCCGTGCGCCTCGCGGAGTTGCTCCTCATCAGCTCCACGTGAGTACGTCACGGCGCCGCCAGCAGGTCCTTCTCGAGTTGAGCCGGCGGACCGTGCCGCGCCTCACGGCAGCACGACGGACTTGCCGCGTGAGTGGAACTGGCCTTGACGCTGAAGCGCCGCGCCCACCTCGTCGAGACGGTAATGCTGGTCCATGACCGGTCGCAGTGCGCCGCTGGACACGAGGTCTCGCAACTGCTCCAGGTCGCCCGGGCTGCGCTGCGCCGTTCGCCCGGAGACCGCTCGTCGGTTCGAGAGGAGGAACGCGGCCGGTGTGGCCATGAGGCGCGGCAGGGGGCGCAGCCAGGTCGACTTCGGC
>JBBQNZ010000166.1:0-8633 GCA_038330415.1 Actinomycetales bacterium
GGCCGGACTTCCGGAGATGATGGGCACATGCGGCCCTCGCTGAACACAAACGTGCAGGTCAGCGCCTTGTATGGGTGCCGGAACGCGATTCCGTGTAGGCACACGACTTGGGGCGTGTCGCTGGACATCCAGGCGTGTTCGGGGTTGGTTGGTGGGCATGTACCTGCGGGAGACTAAGCGGACCAACCGGGACGGGTCGGTGGTGCGGTACCTGCAGCTGGCCCACAACGAGCGGCACCCGGAGACCGGGGCCTCCACGGCGAGGGTGATCCACAACTTCGGTCGCGCGGAGAACGTGGACCGTGACGCCCTGGGTCGGCTGGTCTCCTCGATCTCACGGTTCCTGACCCCCGAGCAGGCGATGTCCGCCGCGGCCGGTGCGGAGGTCGAGATCGTCGACTCTCGCCGGCTGGGCGGGGCGTGGGTGCTGGACCGGGTCTGGGAACGCCTCGGGATCGGGGCCGCGGTCCGCCGGGTCGCGGCGGGTCGCCGGCTCGACGGTGAGGCGACCGAACGGGTGCTGTTCTCGTTGGTCGCCCAACGGGCACTTGAGCCGGGCAGCAAGCTGGCCGGCACCCGGTGGGTGGCCGAACGGGTCGCGATCCAGGGGTGTGCCGGGTTCTCCGACGATGCCGCGTACGCCGCGATGGACTTCCTCCTCGACGCGTTGCCGGAGATCGCCGGGGAGATCTTCGGGTCGGTCGCGACCCTGCTCAACCTTGATCTGGACCTGGTCTTCGTCGACACCACCTCGACGTACTGGGAGTCCGACGTCGCCGACGACCTGGCCGACCTGCAAGACCCGGTCCCCGACGACGAGGAGGGTGACGGGCTGCGGAAACCACTCGAGCAGGCCACCCGGGCGTTCGGCCACTCCAAGGACCACCGCACCGACCTGCCGCAGGTGGTGATCGCGATGGCGGTGACCCGCGACGGGGTCCCGGTGCGGTGCTGGACCTTCCCGGGCAACGAGAACGACCAGGCGATCATCCGCACCGTCAAGGACGACCTCGGGTCGTGGAACCTGCGCCGCCTGGTCTGGGTCGCCGACCGCGGGTTCGCCTCCGCCGCGAACCGCGGCTACCTGACCCGCGGTGGCGGGCACTACATCCACGCCGAGAAGCTGCGCCACACCAACGCCGAGGCCGCCGCCGCGCTCGCCCGGCCCGGCCGGTACCGCACCGTGGCCGGGAACCTGCGGGTCAAGGAAGTCGCGGTCGCCCCCGGCGGTGACGGTGATGGTGACGGCGGTGCGAGGGCACAACGGTTCGTGGTCTGCCACAACCCCGACCAGGCCGAACGCGACGCGATGGTTCGCGACCGGCTCGTCGTGCATCTCCGCGAGCTGATCGCCGGCTCCGATGCCTGGACCGGTCGGCGTCGCGACGAGTTCGTCGGCTCCCTGAAAGCCAAGCCCGGGTTGCGTCGCTACCTGCGCCGGACCGGCTCCGGGCTACTCCGCATCGACCACACCACCTTGAAGGCCGAGGCCCACCTCGACGGCAAGTGGCTGCTCCGCACCAGCGACTCCACCCTGTCCCCCGAAGACCTGGCCGCGGCCTACAAGCAGCTCCTGCAAGTCGAACGAGGTTGGCGCGACCTCAAGGGCGCCCTGGGCCTCCGCCCTGTCTTTCATCACCGCGAGGACCGGATCCGTGGACACGTCCAGCTCTGCTGGCTCGCGCTGCTGCTGATCCGGGTCATCGAGAACGCCACCGGTGACACCTGGCGCAACACCCGCCACGAGCTCGACCGGATGCACCTGGTCACCCTGGCCACCGCCGACGGACAGGTCGCGCAACGCTCCGCGACCACCCCCGGCCACAAGACCATCCTCGCCGCCCTCGACCTGCCCGAACCGCCACGCTTCTACGACTTCACCGTCCCCACCACCAGCTGAGCCGAGCACAACCGGCCTCCCCGGCGAAGCCGGGGTCGTGTAGTAACACGACCCTCGCTCGCCGCTTCCGCGTTTCCGCAGGTCAAAGCCGTTTTTCAGGCCTACGTGTGCCTATCAGCTCCGGAAGTCCGGTCTCGACCCCGTCGGGGATGGACAGGCCAGTGAGGGCGTCGAGACCCAGTGCACGGTGACTGGCAGGGTCAGCGCACCATCGGCGGGGCCGGACGGCACGTCCAGGCTCGAGGGCGTCTTGTAGGGCAATGACGTCGCGGTAGGAGCGCCGGTGGCCACGCGGATCACCCACGTATCACGCATGAGCGGGCACTTCCGAGGGTGCTCGAATCCGCCGATTCGCTAAACCTCGACCCGCCGACCCCACAGTCGTTCGCCCGCGGCGGACACACGGACCGGCTCAAGCCCAGCCCCGCACGAACTCGTCCCCGACTGCCGCTGCAATCTCAGTTGACGAGACCAGGGCTGTCACGTGGTGAGCCTTGCGGACGCGGCTGACGAGGCGACCATCGCGTTTCCCCAGTTCACCGGGGTGGCGGCTGCGGGTCAGCTGACCCGCCATCCCCCGCGGACCCCGGCTCCGCATCGGCGACGGCCCAACGGTTCCTGGTTGCACGGATGGTGCACGAAACGCGTATTCACGACCTCGCAGGTCTCTGACCTGCACCAACAACAGTCGGGCTGACAGGATTTGAATTAGATTCTCAGCCCTTTTCGATCAGGTCCCTGAGCAGCCCCTTTTGCTCCCTTTGGTACTCTGACCTGCACAGATACCGAGATCATTCGCGGCCATCAATGGACACAGATTGCCACGGAGAGTCATTCGTTGTTGCACGTATGTTGCACGGAGGGGTCCCAATGACATCGATTGTGCCGCCCGACTCCCCCACGATCGAGCCCATGGCCACAACCCCGAAGCGACGGTCGACCACTGGAACGATCGGCCGGCGCCGCAGTTTCGGCCACCTCCGTCGGCTGCCGTCCCGGCGCTACCAGGCGAGCTACCTCAGTCCCGATGGTGACCGCCACGTCGCCCCGACCACCTTCCAGACCAAGGGAGACGCCGAGGCCTGGCTGAGCATGCAGTCGGCCGCGATCATCGAGGGGCGTTGGCGTCCAGCTCAGTCGGTGGCCACTCGACTCCCTCCGTTCGACGAGTACGCCCGGATGTGGCTTCAGCGTCGCGACGTCAAACCGCGGACGCGAGCCGAGTACGCCCGGCTGATCGAGGTCCTCGTCTCCACGTTCGGGCCCACCCGCCTCGACCAGATCACGCGTGAGGACGTGCGCTCGTGGCACGCGGGCATGGGCTCGAGTCGGCCCACAGCGCGTGCCCATACCTACGCCCTGCTGCGCACCATCCTCAACACCGCCGTCGATGAGGAGCTGCTGACAACAAGCCCGTGCCGAATCCGCGGCGCAGGCCAGGCACCCAGCCGCAACGGCATTCGCCCAGCGACGCTCGATGAGCTCGACGAGATCGCCACCGCAATGCCCGAGCGCTACCGGCTGATGGTCGCCTTGGCCGCCTGGTGCGCCCTGCGATTCGGCGAGCTCACCGAGCTTCGTCGCAAGGACCTCGACCTCACTCAAGGCGTGATCCGGGTCCGCCGTGCCGTGACCTGGCCCGGTGGGCAGGCCCACGTCGGCACACCCAAGTCGCTGGCCGGCATCCGCGACGTCAGCATCCCGCCGCACCTCATCCCCCAGATCCGACTCCACCTCGACCATCACGCCGCGCGCGGCCCAGAGGGCTTGGTCTTCCCGAACACCGACGGTCGACACATGCACCACGGCAGTCTCTACAAGGTCTACAGGCCGGCACGCGCAGCAGCGGGCCGACCCGACCTGCGATGGCACGACCTCCGGCACACCGGAGCAACGATGGCTGCCCACGCCGGGGCGACCACACGAGAGCTGATGGACCGACTCGGCCACTCAACTTCAGCGATGGCCATGCGGTACCAGCACGTGGCCGATGACCGTCCTGCGGAAATCGCGAGGCGACTGTCCCTGATGGCCGAGCAGACCCCCGGGTCCATTGGCTAGTCCGGTCGCGCCATCGACGCCTTGGCTCAACAGCACCGGAAGCCACGCGCCCGCGGAAGGAGCAGGCGATTCATCAGTCGTAATGGAAGCGGGCTTGGAGGATGACCAGGTCATCGCCGTCGACGAGGTAGACGAGCCGGTGTTCCTCAGTGATTCGACGTGACCAGGCACCGGTCAGCATGTGTCGCAGCGGCTCGGGCTTGCCGATACCGACGACCGGGTCGCGCAGGGCGTCGTCGATGAGTCGGTTGATTCGTTTGAGTGTCTGCCGATCAGCTGCCAGCCAGTAGGTGTAGTCCCCCCACCCGTTGGGGGTGAAGACCAGCCTCATCGCGTCAGGGCGTGCTCGTCTCGCTGACCGGACCGCGCCTGCTGCAGGCTCTCAAGCAGGTGTCGAGCGTTCGCTGGGACCCTCAGCAGGTGGGCCGTCTCCTCCAGCGCGTCGTAGTCCGCGCGGGACATCAAGACCGCGTCGCCGCGCCGGGACGTGATCTCGACGGGGGTGCGGTCCTCGTTCACCTGCTCGATGAGCGGGAACAGGTTCTTCCGGGCCTCGCTTGCTGTGACTGCCATGACATCTCCTAGTGGTACGGCTTCTCGTACCAGTCTGCCACGATCGCCGCGCATCAACAAGCCACTCCATCCGACACGATCAGCGGCGGATGCAGAGATTTGGGGCCGCGTCACACGGGGTGATTGAGACGCCCCTCGATCCGTCCGGATCTGCCGATGAGCAGATGCGTCCTACCGCCCACTGTGGGCGCCCCACTTCGCCCACATAGGGCTACCTCTCCGCGCCCAATGTGGGGGCACGGTGACAGAGCGCCTCGCTGTCGGCTTCGGCTCTTGCCGACCAGCGCGAAGGTCAGGCTCCGGCGTTCCGCCTAGTGACAGTGTCCTCGTTTGGACTCGCTTGGAAATGGGGGGGATTGTGGGTCGCGCTGGCCAGGCGTGATGCGACTGCTGCCCTGTTGGACACCCCGAGTTTGCGGAAGGCGCTGGTGAGGTGGAACTCGATTGTGCGGAGCGAGAGGAAGAGCGTCTCCGCGATCTCCTTGTTTCGCTTGCCCTGGGTCACGAGCACCGCGATCTGGAGCTCCTGCGGCGTCAGCGATGCGATGCCCGGGGGCTGCCTGTCGGCAACTGGGGCCCCGGTGGCTGCCAGCTCGACACGTGCTCGGCGCGACCAGGGCACCGCGTCGACGGAGTCGAACACGCTAAGCGCCTCCTCCAGTGGGGCGCGAGCCTGGGCTCGCTTGCGGTCACGGCGCAGCCGCTCCCCGAAGCAGAGCAGTGTCCTTGCCCGAAGGAAGTCCATCCCGGTCTGCGCGTCGAGGGCCACCGACTCCTCGAAGAGGTCGCGGTACCGGTCGGGGGGCGCCACCAGGGCTCGGGTGCGTAGCAGACGGGCATGGGCTTGCGAGTGATCACCGTCGCCGGCCTGGGACTCGAACTCGTCGGTCAGCTCTTCGGCGTCGTCCAGTGCCCCAAGTCGGACGCACACCTCGACTAGGTCCGGGATGGGGGAGATGAAGGGGTGGGCAAGGCCCAGTTGTTGCTGCAGCCGGTGGACGCCGCGCAGTCGGGTCTCGGCGGCGTCGAGGTGGTTCAGGCCGAGGTCCAGCAGCGCCTCGGAACGACCCGCCAGAAGCGTGAACAGCTGGAGTCCGTGCGTCGCGGCCAGGCGCCGTGTCTGGTGACAGCGCTGACGACACAAAGCTTCGTCTCCACGTGCGGCGTCGATCTCGGCAAGGTTCTGCAGCACTCCCGCCAGCTGGTAGGGCGACCGTTCCTCATCCAAGAGCTCCAGTGTCCGGGTGCCGGTTGCGTAGGCGGACACCCACTGCCCCATCATCCGCTCGGCGAAGGCCTGCCCGTCCAGCGCGTCGACGAGGCGCGGGAGGTCGCCTTTGCGGCGGGCATGCGCGGCGGCGGCGGCAAAGAGCCTGCGCGCTTCGATGACGTCGCCCACAGCCGAAGAGGAAGCGCCGAGTGCGAGCCACGTTGCCGGATCGTTGCGCACTGCGCCGGAGTCGTTGAGCCTGTTGTTTGCCTCACGAAGCAGGCGGACCGAGCCCGCCAGATCTCCGCTGAACGCGAGGAGGGCGGATCGGGCGCGACGAACGTGGAAAGCGAGCAGGGGGTTCTGTGTCTGAGAGGTCAGGGTCTCGGCCCGGGCGACGACGAGCCGCGCGAATTCGAGGTCTCCACCTTCGATGGCGACCTCGACGGCTTCGGCCAGCGCCTCCGCGGCTGAGGACGGGTCGAGCATCCGCGCCGCGTCGAGCAGAAGCGGCCCTGCCTGGTCAGTCCTACCGAGGAGCATGGCGGCCCTACCGCGCACGAGTGCGGGCCTGCCCTGGTCGGGGTCGCGCAGAAGGTCGAGTGGCACGTCCGCCGCGAGGGTGATGGCGCGCAACGTCGCGCCGGCTTGGAACGCTGCCTCTGCCGCGAGGAGTAGTCGGTAGGCGCGAAGGCGGGCGTCTGGCGTCAACGTGGACGCGCGTTCGAAGGCGATGCTGGCTGATGACGCGGCGCCTGCTGCGTCGGCTCGCTGGGCCGCGCTGGTCAAGGCGTCCGCGACCCGTTCGTCCGGCCCGACGCAAGCGGCAGCGGCGTGCCAGGCTGCGCGAGTGTGGTCAGGGAGAATAGCCTCGGCAAGGGCCGAGTGCGCCGCTCGGCGCTGGGCGGGTGTGGCCTCGTGCAGCACCGCCTCTAGCACCAGCGGGTGCCGGAAGGTCAGCCGGTGAGCTCCGACCGTGACAAGTCCCGCCTGCTCTGCCGGCCCCAGCAACGACAGGTCCAACTCTTGCCGTTGCGCTGCGGCCGAAAGGATACCGAGGTCGCCGCGGCCCTCCAAAGCGCTCAGGAGCAGCAGTCGCTGGGTGTCCGGCGGACACGCGGCAGAACGGGTGGAGAAGAACGCGGTCAGATCCTGGGACGTCGGCAGGTCCTCCGGTAGTTCCGTGCCGCCGCGCCGCTGCGCAGGGTCAAGTCCCTGTGCGGCTTCGGCAAGAGCCAGCGGGTTGCCACCGGTCCGGCGATGAAGCCTTCGACAGACGTCGGTGACGAGGTCTGGCCAGGAGTTTTGGAGCATGGCTGTCGCGGCTTCGAGGCCCAAGCCCTCGAGGCGCATGGTCGGCAGGCCGTCGATTCGATGGCCGCTGGGCCGTCCTGCCAGGATGGCCCCGATCGGCTCGCCAGAGATGCGACGCACCGCGAACGAGACAGCACGCCACGACTCCTCGTCGAACCATTGCACGTCGTCGGCGAGCAGGACCACCGGTGACTGCTCCGCGGCGAGCGCCATCAGCCGCAGGCAGGCAGCACCGAGGACGAGCTGGTTGGTGGCGACCTCCGCCACCCGCCCAAACGCGACGGACGCCGCGCGTGCCTGGTCACCCGGCAGCTTAGAAATCAGCGTCTCCAAGGGGCGCAGCAGGGACCCCAGCCCGGCAAATGCGATGTGTGACTCTGCCCGAACCCCCGTCGCACGGAGCACTGTGCAGCCCTCGACGCCAGCGAGCGCCGAGCCGATGAGGGTCGTCTTCCCGACGCCCGCCTCGCCGACCACCTGAAGCGTGCTGCCGAGTCGACTGCGGGCCGAGTCGATCACCTCGATCAGTGCGGAGCTCTCGGGTCGGTCGACCACCATGCCCTCATCCTCCGGGATGTGCGGGTTCCACGGAAGCGGTCCCGCGTCTGCGCGGGCCAGATTGCCCGTACAAGCAACTCAACCTCAAGGAGATGTCATGTACCACAACAGGATCATCGTCGGCGCGGCAGCCAGCGCCGCCGCGGTAGCGCTGTACGCCATGCCCGCTGCAGGCGGGTGCGTCGAGAGCACCACCTTGAAGTTCACCAACCAGCTTGACACCCAGCAACCAGTGGATGTCGCTCCAGCGGGACCGTCGGCCGGGGACTCCTTCTACGTGGGCAGCCATATCGTGTCGGGCGGGACGGGACGCACGGCCGCGTCGTGCACGGTGGTGACGACCGCGGATGGCGGCATCAAGCAGTGTGAAGTGGACTTCATCCTCAAGCAGGGGACCATCACTACACGGGCGCTGACGGACAACGCAAATACCCAAGTGCGCCTCGTGGTGACAGGAGGTACCGGAAAGTTCGCCGGCCGATCCGGCAGCGGGAGCCTGACGCCCACCCCAACCGGCAGCAACGTGGTCCTACACCTGCGTTGACCGTGGTTCCCAGCCCCATTCAGCGCACCATCGCAGACGTGATGGAACCTACGCGCACTCACCCCAAGAGCTTCTCCAGCGGTCTTGGCCCAGTGCGCCGCAACTTCCCTGTTTCGCATGAGTTCGCGAGCCATTTCCAATCGCCGATCCTTCTGCACAGAGGTTCGTCTGATCTTTGGTACGCGGAGCGCCAACTGCGGGTGGATTTTCGAACGGCACCGGCAGGTCGACAGGAGTCGCCTGACGATCAGCGAAACATTCTGATTGTCGAGATGACGGTCATACAAGCAGAACTCTGACCATCGACCGAGCCATCGCCCTGACGCCTTTCGACGGCGGCGTTGAGCACCTGGGCGCCGACTCGCCACGGTGCCGCGCCCGATATGCGCGGGTGACGAGCGAGCGATGTGGTCGACCAGCCCAGCGCCGGAGCCTTTCATTGGCCAGAGTTCGGTGGGACGCTGAACCGGCAG
>JBBQNZ010000167.1:0-8554 GCA_038330415.1 Actinomycetales bacterium
GCCCAGCGACGCCGTCACCTCGCGGAGCATGTCGATGCGGTCCTCGACCGGGAACAGGCCCTGCTTGGCGGTGTTGACGAGCACGGCGACGGTGACCTCGTCGTACAGGCGGCTGGCCCGCCCGATGACGTCGAGGTGCCCGTTGGTCACCGGGTCGAACGACCCGGGGCACACGCAGCGGCGCACGGGCGGCTACACCTCCGTCGTCGGTGCTGCAGGGAACGAACCGGCGTGACCGTACCAAAGGGTGGCCTCGCCGTACCGGCGTGAGCGCACCGGGGCGTAGCACGCGGGCCAGGTCCACGGGCCGCCGCGGGTCACCCGCTCCACCGCGACGACGGCGCCGACGGCTAGCCAGCCGTTGGCCAGCGCGTCGCCCAACACCGCGCGCACCGCGTCGTCGTCGAGCTCGTACGGCGGGTCGAGGAACGCGACATCGAAGGGATCCGTGGCCGGCGCGGCCGCGACGACGCGCTCGGCGCGGCCCAGCCGGACCTCCGCGCCGGGAAGGGCAAGGGCGTCGACGTTGGCCTTGATCACCCGCACCGCTGCGTCGTCGGAGTCGACCAGCAGGGCTGTGCCGGCCCCGCGGCTGAGGGCCTCGAGACCGATCGCCCCCGACCCGGCGTACAGGTCGAGGACGCGGGCCCCGCGGAGCGTCCCGGTCAACGACTCGAGCGTGGAGAACAGGCCCTCCCGCGCGCGGTCCGCCGTCGGCCGGGTGCCACGTCCAGCTGGCACGGCCAGCCGCCGCCCGCGTGCCGCCCCCGCGATGATCCTCGTCACGGGTGCCAGGCTATTCGGGCGGGAGCCGTCGCCCCCGCCCCTGCAGCGTCACCGGCGGACCCTCACCAGCCGCCCGGTGCTGAACACGCCGTCGGTCACGAACACGTGGCCGTTGCGTGCGACGGCGACGCCGCCGGGCTCAGAAAGCTGGCCTGCTGCGATCTCAGTCTGCCGGCCGTGTCGCACCATCAACAGCACCGCCGGTGGGAACTCGCCCGTCTCGAACCCCTCTTCGAACGCCAAGGCACCGCCGGCCGCGAGTTCGTAGACGTACATCGTGCCGTTGTTCCGGTTGAAGGCGATGTCCTGAATCGCGGTAAAGCCGCTGGCGAACGCAGTGCAGCCTCCACTCGATCCGCCAGATGAGCAGGTTGCTCCGCTCGCTGCAGGGTTGACTCGCCAGATTCGCGAGCTCCCTGGGCGGAACGGGAATCCCTTGAGCTCACCCACGTAGGCCGCACCGTCTCGACCGAGGGTGACCGTCGTCGGGACGGCCTCGGCGTTGATCGTTGGCTCAGGGAAGCCGGGCAAGTGGTCAGTGGAGATCAGTTCCGGGAGGAACCGCGCGACAAGAGTCACGACGCCCCCCCTGGTGACCCGAAGCAGGTCGTTGTGCGCGGCGTCGCTGACCAGCGCGTCGCCGTTGGGCAGGGCTGCCAGCCCGTAGGGGTTGGATTCCTCGGGGGCGCCCTCCTGGTCATTCGGGTCCGGGTGGGCAGCCTGGTAGGCGGTGATGTCGAGGACGGTGCTGATCTCGCCGTCCGGCGTCCTGTGCAGCAGCAGCCGGGGTTCGTCCGAGGTGACGGCCCAGCCGCTGCCGTCCGGAGCCACCGCGATGTCGATGAGGTTGGCTGGGTCGGTGAGAGCCCGGGTCGTGCCGTGACCCCGCCCACGCAACACATATTCGATCACCGGGCCGGGTGGCCCGAACGCACCTTGGCTGACGATCGGGTTCTGGTCCGGCGCGATCACCACGCCCTTCGGCGACGAGAGCCCATCCAGCAGCACCTCAGGTCCTCGCCTTGCTGCGGCGGGACCGGCCGAGACCGCCAACGCGACGGAAGACGAGACGGCGAGAAGGACGGCCGTGCGGCCGATACGCCGCCCCGTCCGAAATCGTGGCGGCATGAGTTCCCCTTGAGAAGACGACAGCGACCCTCGATTCCCCTAGGCCGCGGCCCCCACCCTGCGCCGGTCCCGATGGACGGTCAATGACTCGATCGGACGGTTTCCCGGCCACCCGCCAGGCGCCTCGTCAGACTCAGGCCTTCTCCAGGTAGTCGGCGCGCTCGGCATCCACCAGAGCCCCCACCGCCACCCGCAGCCCGACGTGGTGGTCCAGCCGGGGGTCCTCGGCCAGCAGCGCCTCCGCCTCGGCGCGGGCCGTCACGATCAGGTCCTCGTCGCGGAGCACCTTCAACAGTTTGAGGCTGGACCGGCGGCCGGACTGCGAAGCGCCCAGGACGTCGCCCTCCCGGCGCTGGCTCAGGTCGACACGCGACAGCTCGAATCCGTCGAGGGTCGATGCGACCGCGTCCAGCCGTTCCCTCGGTGGGGCGCCGTCGGGCACATCCGTGACGAGCAGGCAAAGACCCGGGGCCTCGCCGCGGCCGATGCGCCCGCGCAGCTGGTGCAGCTGGGACACCCCGAACCGGTCGGCGTCCATAACGACCATCGCGGTGGCGTTGGCGACATCAACGCCGACCTCGATGATCGTCGTCGCGACGAGAACGTCGATCTCGCCGGCCGTGAACCTGCGCATCACGTCGTCCTTCTCCTCCGCCGGCAGCCGGCCGTGCAAGACACTCACCCGCAGGTCGGCCAGTGGACCCTCCCGGAGCAGGTCAGCCACCTCGAGCACAGCAACGGCGGGTGGCCGGTTGATCTTCATCCGTGGCTCGTCGGGCAGGTCCGGCACGAGCCGGAGGTAGGGGACGTCCTCGTCCTTGTCCTCCACCGCCGTCGGATCGGTCGGATCGTCGCCGATCCGGGGGCACACGACGTAGGCCTGATGTCCCTTCGCCGCCTCCTCGCGGACCCGCTCCCAGGCGCGCTGCAGGAAGTGCGGCTTCTCCCCGGCTGGGACGACGTGGGTGACGATCGGCGCGCGCCCCAACGGCAGTTCGGTCAGGGTCGACACGTCCAGGTCGCCGAATACCGTCATCGCGACGGTTCGGGGAATCGGCGTCGCGGTCATCACCAGCGTGTGCGGCGGCCGCTCGGCCTTGGTGCGCAACGCGTCGCGCTGCTCGACACCGAACCGGTGCTGCTCGTCGACGACGACCAGCCCGAGGTCGGCGAACTCGACCGTGTCCTGGATGAGGGCATGGGTCCCGATCACGATTCCTGCCTCACCGCTCGTGACGTCCTGCAGCATGGCGCGCCGCACAGCCGCTGGTTGAGACCCCGTGAGCAAGGCGACCCGGGTGCCCGACTCATCGCCACCCAGCAGCCCTCGCTCCGCCAGGGGCCCGAGCATCGCGGTGACCGACCGGTGGTGCTGTTGAGCGAGCACCTCGGTCGGTGCGAGCAGGGCCGCCTGCCCACCGGCATCGACCACCGCGAGCATCGCGCGCAGCGCGACGACGGTCTTGCCGGACCCGACCTCGCCTTGCAGCAGACGGTGCATGGGGTGGGTGCGGCCAAGATCGGCGGTCATCTCGGCCGCCACCTGCCGCTGTCCCGCCGTCAGCTCGAACGGCAGCCGCGCATCGAACGCCTCCAGAAGTCCGCCGGCCGGCGCCACCCGTGGGGTGGCGGGCAAGGCGGCCATGGCGGCCCTGCGTTGCGCCAGGATCAGCTGCAGCCCGAACGCCTCGTCGAAGCGCAGCCGGTGCTCAGCACGACGTACGTCGTCGAGCGAAACCGGCCGGTGGATGAGCCGGATGGCGTCCCCGATGCCAAGCAGCGAATGCCGTTCGCGCAGCTCGTCCGGCAACGTCTCGATCTGCGGGTCGAGGGTGTCCAGCATCATCTTCACCGCGTTGCGGATCTTCCAGCTCTGCATCATCTCGGTGGCCGGGTAGACCGGGATGAGCTCGTCGGTGAACGCGTTGACGTCCAGCGACGGCCGGGCATCGACGAGCTCGTAGTCGGGATGGGTGAGCTGACGGACCCCGTTGAAGACCGTCACCTTGCCCGCGAAGAAGCCCTGCCGGCCGACCAGGAGCTGCTTCTGCCGCCAGGCCTGGTTGAAGAACGTGAGCTTGAGCGTCCCTCGCCCGTCGGTCACGGTCACCTCGAGGATCGAGCCCTTCTTGTTCTTGTACGGGCGGCCCATCACCTTGGCCACCTCGGCCAACACAGTGACCTCCTCATCCAGGGGAAGATGCGCGAGGTCGGTGAGCTCGCCGTGACGGGCGTAGCGGCGTGGGTAGTGCCGCAGCAGGTCCCCGACCGTGTGCAGACCCAGGCCCTTCTCCAGCGAGGTGGCTGTCTTGCCGCCCAGCGCGTTCTTCAGCGGGGTGCCGAGTGCGACCACGCCGCGATCACTCCACCCCGATGAGCAGCGGGTAACGCGGCTGGCCGCCGGCGTAGACGAGCGAGTCGACCTCGGGTCGGGTCCGGTGCAGGTGCTCGACCACCGCATCGGCGAGACCATCGTCGATGTCGGCGCCGGTGACCAGGGTGACGAGCTCGCCGCCGGAGCCGAGCATCCGGTCGACGACGGCGCAGGCCACCGTGTCGATGGCGTCGCCGATGATCGCGAAGTCCCCGTCCAGTACGCCGAGCACGTCGCCCTCGTGGCACACGCCGGCCATCGTCACGGCCTCCCGCGCCGCGACCGTGACGGCGCCGTGGCGGCAGTGCCCGGCGGCCGCGGTCATGTGCACGATGTCGTCCTCGAACCGGCGCTGCGGGTCATGCACCGCGAGAGCGGCGAGGGCCTGGACGCTCGCCCTGGTGGGGATCACGCCGACCCGCAGACCCTCGTCGCGCGCCTGACCGGCGGCTGCCTCGGCCACCGCCAGACTGTCGGCGTCGTTGGGCAGCACGATCAGGTCGCGGGCTCGCGCTCGGCGCAGACCGTCGAGCAGCTCGGCGGTCGACGCCCGATGGCCCGGCCCGCCTGACACCACGGTCGCCCCGGCGGCAGTGAACAAGGCACCGAGCCCGGCACCGGCCACCACCGAGACCACCCCGCGCCCGTCGGGCGGCAGGTCGCGGCCGGCCCGGGCCGCCCGGGCGTTGTCGAGCAGGTGAGTGACCCTGATCCGGTAGGGCCGGCCGGCCTCGATGCCCGCTTCCACCGCCGCCCCCACGTCATCGACATGCACATGGACGTTCCATGTCGGCTCGCCGCCCACCACGACCAGCGAGTCCCCCAACGGGCGCAGCGTCTCGCGAAGGGCCGGGATCTCCCCAGCCGGGGCGTCCAGCAGGAACATCACCTCGTAGGCCGGTCCGCCGCCCTCCTCGGCGGGCGCCTCCGATCCGTCGGCCGGGCGGTCACCTCCGATCCGTCGGCCGGGCGCCGCGCGCCGCGGCTGGGGCGGCCGGGCCCGGGGTGCCGATCCGGTCACCACCTCCTCGAGGGCGTCCAGCAGGACACAGACCCCGCGGCCTCCGGCGTCCACCACGCCGGCTTGCCGGAGCACCTCGAGCTGGTCCGGGGTGCGGTCCAGCGCCTCCCGTGCTGCGTCGGCGGCCACCGTGACCAGCGAGCCCAGGTCGCGGCGAGCATCGTCGGTCTTCGTGACGTCGGCGGCGGCCCGCAGCACGCTGAGCATGGTGCCCTCGACCGGATCGGCGACCGCCGCATAGGCGGCGTCGGCCGCCTGCTCGAGGGCCGTTCCGAACGCCGCCGCGTCACCGGGGTGCCCGTCCAGCCCGTCGCCGAGCCCGCGCAGCATCTGGCTGAGGATCACGCCGGAGTTCCCGCGCGCGCCCATCAGCGCCCCACGGGCCAGCGCCGACAGCACGTCCGTGCGATCCGCGTCGGCGGGCAGCTCGGCCACCGCCTCAGCGGCCGACTCGACGGTGAGGTGCAGGTTGGTGCCCGTGTCGCCGTCGGGGACCGGGTAGACGTTGAGGTCGTCGATCTCCTCCCGGGCGGCGGCCAGCCCGTCCCGGCCCGCTGCGAGCCAGGCCCGCGCGGTGGCAGCGTCGAACTCCGCCACCGGGCTTGTTGAAGGCATGGCCGCAGGGTAACCACGCGGGGTGTCAGTTGGCGCGAGCGTGCCGGCGTCGGTTGGCGCGGGCCGGCCGGCGTCGGATACCCTGCAACGGTTGACGGGCGTCAGCCGGTACCTCTGCTGCAGACCCGCACGTCCCCCATCTTCGCGTTCGACGAACTTCCCGGAGGAGTGTTACCCGTGGCTGCCAACTGTGACGTCTGCGGCAAGGGGCCGGGCTTCGGTCACAGCATCTCCCACTCGCACCGTCGCACCAAGCGCCGCTGGAACCCCAACATCCAGACGGTGCGCGCGATGGTCGGTCGCACCCCGAAGCGCCTGAACGTGTGCACCTCGTGCATCAAGGCCGGCAAGGTTGCTCGTTAGCTCCTCGCCAGCGGGTCCCGCCCGCTAGCTGAATGCCTGCCAGCCGCTGGGCCCGTCGTAGGGCGCGCCATCCACCAGCACGCCCTCCCCTTCGGTCACCCGGCCGACCACCAGCCATCCCTCCGGCAGGTCCACCCCGCTCGGGAAGCAGGCGGCCAGTGCGTGGTCGTCGCCGCCGGCCAGCAGCCAGGTCAACGGGTCGGCGGCCAGGGCCCGGGCCGTGTCCTGGAAGACCTCGGGCACCTCGAACACCCCCGACGCGATGTCGATCTGGACGCCGCTGCGGCTCGCGATGTGACCGAGGTCCTGCACCAGTCCGTCGCTCACGTCGATCATCGCCGTCGCGCCCAGCCTCGCCGCCTGCGGTCCCTGCCCGTACGGCGGGGAGGGTCGCCGGTGTGCCTCCACCAGGACCCGCGGCGAGCGGAAGCCCCGGGACAGCACGGCGAGACCGGCCGCGGCCCAGCCCAGCCGGCCGACCACGGCGACGAGGTCGCCGGGGCGGGCACCGGAACGCGTCACCGGCTCGCGGCCTTCCAACGAGCCCAGCGCCGTCACGGCGAGGGTGACCACCTCCGAACGGGCCACGTCCCCACCGACCACGCTGGCGCCGACGGTCTCGCACTCCTCGCGCAGCCCGTCCGCGAGCGACAGCACCCAGTCGACGGGCAGCGAAGCCGGCACTGCAAGCCCCACCAGCAAGGCGGTCGGCACCGCGCCCATGGCGGCCAGGTCGGCGAGGTTCTGCGCGGCGGCCTTGCGGCCCACGTCATACGGCTCGGACCAGTCCCGCCGGAAGTGCCGACCCTCGACGAGGAGGTCGGTGCTCGCCACTACGCGGGAGTCCGGGGCGGCCACCACCGCGGCGTCGTCACCCGAGCCGAGCAGGACATCCGCCCCCACCGGCAGCCGGCTCACCAGCTGGTCGATCAGGGCGAACTCCCCCACCTCGCCGACCGTGCGCGGCGTCCCAGGCATATGGCCCCTGTCTCCCTGTTGCCGATCCGATAGGTTTTTCTGCGAGCGCGTTGCTATTGACCGCACCGCGCTAGCCTCACCGCCGACCTTACGAAAGGCCCTGCCATGGTTGTTCAGGCCTACATCCTCATCCAGACCGAGGTCGGCAAGGCCGCGGCCGTGGCCCGCGAGATCACCGACATCAAGGGCGTCACGCAGGCCGAGGACGTCACCGGACCCTACGACGTCATCGTGCGGGCCGAGGCGCGCAACGTCGACGAGCTCGGCAAGCTCGTGGTGGCGAAGGTCCAGAGCGTCCCCGGCATCACCCGGACGCTGACCTGCCCCGTCGTCCACCTCTGAGGCGCGCGCGCCTGCCCGTCGCGCTCGCGGCGGCGGCAGCGCTGAGTGTCGGCTGCGGGGCCGACGCCGTCCCGGTCGAGCCACCTCGGCCGGCCCAGGCCACTGCCACGCTGTGCAAGCGGCTCGAGGCTGCACTGCCCCAGCACCTCGATGCCGCCGACATGCGCCCGACGACGCCCGCGAGCCCGCTGACCGCGGCGTGTGGTGACCCGGCCGTGGTGCTGCGCTGCGGTGTGCCACGCCCAGCCGGGCTTCGCCCGACATCCGATGTCATCGCGGTCGAGGGCGTGGAGTGGTTCCTCGTCGAGTCCGCGGAGGGCTACACGTTCACCACCATCGGCCGGACCGCGAACGTCGCGCTGACCGTGCCGGCGGAGGTCGACCGGTCCGAGGCCACCGCGCCGCTGGTAGACCTCGCCCCCGCCATCACCGCCCACGACCCCGTCAGCTAGCGCAAGCCGGAAGGGCGGCCCAACGCGGTCCGAACCAGCCGATCCACGAGCTGCGGATAGTCCAGGCCACTGGCCTTCCACATCAACGGGAACATCGACGACGGCGTGAAGCCCGGCATGGTGTTCAGCTCGTTGATCAGCACGCGGCCGTGCTCGTCGAGGAAGAAGTCCACCCGCGCTAGCCCCTCGCACGACAGCACGTCGAACGCCTGGCAGGCCATCGTCTTGATCTGATCGGCGACCTCGTCGGAAACGTCAGCGGGTACGTCGAGCCGGGTGCCCTCGTCGGGCAGGTACTTCGCCTCGAAGTCGTAGAACTCGTGCCCGCTCACCACGATCTCGCCCGGGACGCTTGCTTCCGGGCCGGCTCCCCCGACCCCTTCCAGAACGCCGCACTCGATCTCCCGGCCCGCGATCATCGCCTCGACGATGACGCGGGGATCGTGGCTGCGCGCCAGCTCAACCGCCGCGTCGAGGCCGGCGGGGTCGCCCACC
>JBBQNZ010000168.1:0-8526 GCA_038330415.1 Actinomycetales bacterium
CAGGCACACCTGAGGGTCGCGGACCGCATCCAGCACCAGCGTCAGGGCCTGGCTCGACCCGAACACGGTGCCGAAGGTGACGTAGAGCATCGGGCGGTCAGTGATCGCCAGGACCTCCGCGGGCAGGGTTTCGCCAGCGTCAACGCCGCCCGGCTCGGGACACACGGTGACGACGTCAGACCGGGGCGACGCAGGGTGTGCGGCAGATGCGGCCCGTAGCCATGCGCCACGCTCAGGGCTGAAGATGCGGCACCGACCTCCCAGCCGGCGTAGTCCGCGGACTCGTGCACCACGATGTCCGGGGCCCACTGGCTGGTCAGCGGCGCCAGCTCGCGGGCCCGCTGGTACCCCGGCCACCCGAAGAGCGCGATCGCGTCGCGGCGCAGCAGTTCCAAGTGACTCGCGTCAGCCGGCACCTGGAGTGACGCGCGGTGCGCGAAGACCTCGGCCATGCCCGGGCCTACCTGCCACAGCGTCAGACCCCGTCGGGTCACCTCGTCCGCGAGATCCGGCCCGGTGGCCACGATGACGTCGTGCCCCGCCCGGGTGGCCGCATCGATCAGCGGCAGCATGGGCAGGAAGTGCCCGAACAGTGGCGTGCTCGTGAACAACAGACGCATGGCGACCCCACAATCAGAACGGCTCAATGCACCAACCATTGTTGCTCATCACCGGCGAGAGACCCGTCGTCAGCGCGCCCGGGGCGCCCTGCCCGACAAAACGCACGCTCACGCCGGCATGACGGCGTCCGCTGGCGATGTGACGGTGAGGATCGCTTTGGCAGCCTGAACGTGCTGGGCTGTGGTTGCTGACCGCGGGTGTGACCCACGATGTGACTGGCTTTGTGCCTTGTTGCGACGTGTCCGCTCGTGGTCACCGGGCCCGGCCTGGACGAAGGTGCTGGCCTGATGAGGAGCTTGACCACTTGGCGTTAGCGGCGCCGGATGTGTCTCATCACAGTCCTGCGAGCCTTCCGTCCCGGACCGGAACCGCGTCCCGTCCGGAGAAAGGAGACAGCGCATGAACGGTCTGACCGATCTGTGCGAGGTGGTCGATGTCGTCATCGGCGTCGACGCTCACGTCCATACCCACTCCACCGCTTCGGCGGCGATGCGGGCGGGCGGGCGTGACTACCCTGATCGGGTGAGCCGGCCGTTGTTCGACGCCTCGGAGCGGGCTGCGTTGTGCGACCTGCTCGACGAGCCGGGGCCAGAGGCACCCACCGTGTTGTCGCCGTGGACCACGCGCGACATCGCCGTCCACCTGTTCCTTCGTGAGCACGACTCGCTGGCTGGTCCAGGTCTGGTCGTGCCCGGGCCGTGGTCGCGCCTGGCGGTGCGGCGGCACGAGAACGTCGCGGCCACGAGAGAGTTCGGCGCGCTCGTCGAGATCGTCAGGTGCGGGCCTCGGGGGGTGTTTCGTCTCAGGTGGCTGCGGCGGGTGCCCAACCTCAATGAGCTGTTCGTCCACCACGAGGACGTGCGTCGCGCCAACGGGAGCAGCCCACGAGAGCTCGACGCGGCCATGAACCACGCGTTGTGGGAGAACGTCCGCGGCGGCGCCTGGGTCCTGGCCCGCCGGCTGCGTGGTTGCGCACTTGAGCTGCGGAACTCCTCCACGGGGCAGACCCTCCGGGTCCGACGGGGGCCAATGACGGTCAGCGTCACGGGTGATCCCGGCGAGGTTCTGCTCTACCTGTTCGGACGCCAGCGGGTCGCCCACGTCGAACTCGACGGGCCGCCCGAGGGCGTGCAAAGCGTCGCAGCCACTCGGTTTGGCATCTGAACGCGCACCGCCCTACTCGTCGGCCGCTTCGCGTTGCGCGGCCAGATCGCGGATGCCGCCCGGCCGCTCGGCCCGGACCCACGCGCGGTGCAGGAGGCCGGCGATCACCGGGGAGGCGCCGAGGCTGACCAGTGGCAGCCCGCGGGGCGAGCGCCTTCAGCCGGCCCGGACCGGCTTGGAAGGAAGAGCTCGTGGCGGACAGCATGCGACGATCTCGATCCGCCGCCGCTCGCGGGTGGCCCCTCGGTCCGGGGGAGCTTCCTCTGTACCACCGCGAAGAGCCATACGATGCGGCGCGCTGTCAGCGTGGAGGCCGACGGGTGCCGCCAGCACCTGACGTACGCCATTGCTCAGACCACGTCGTCGCGTGGTCGGCGGCCGACTTGGCCGGGCTCGAGGTGCCCGGCCGTGACGAGGTGGCCACCGGGCTGGCGCTGCGCAGCGGCGAGCTGGTGGCGGCGTGAGCGGGGTGGGGGACGGCGGGAAGGACAGGGTGGGGGATGGCGCGATGAACTGGGTGGGGGATGGCGGGAAGGACGGGGTGGGGGATGGCGCGGTGAACGGGGTGGGGGGCGGCGGGTTGACGAGGCGGCCGACCAGCAGGCTCGAGTTCGACGAGCGTTGGGCGCGGGCCGCCTGGGCCTTCCTCGCCGAGCCCTGTGACGCGGGCGTGACCCGGCTGTTGGCGCAGTGCGGGGCGGTCGAGGCGCTGGTGCGGCTGCGGGCTGGGCAGCTTGGGTCACGCAACGGGTGGGACGTCCGGCTGCTCGAGCTCGACCTCGATGCGATGGCCCGTGCGACGCGACACTCGCAGGTGCGCGTGATCGTGCCGGGCGACCCGGCGTGGCCGGTCGGCGTCGACCGACTGCACCAACCTCCCTACTGCCTGTTCACGCGCGGGCACCGCGACCTCGGCGAGCTCGTCGAGCGCAGCGTCGCCGTCGTCGGCTCACGGGCGGCCACCGAGTACGGCCTGCGCGTCGCGGCTGACATCGCCGACGGCTTGGCCGCCCGCGGCATCACCGTGGTGAGCGGTGCCGCCTACGGTGTCGACTCGGCCGCCCACCGGGCGGCCCTGGCTGCCGACGGGCCGACCGTCGCCGTGCTCGCCTGTGGCGCCGACCGCGCCTACCCCACTGCACATCGCGCGATGCTCGAACAGATCGTCACCCGTGGCGGGGCGGTGGTCAGCGAGGTGCCTGTGGGCTGCGCGCCCTACCGGTCACGGTTCCTGGCCCGCAACCGGATCATCGCCACGCTGGCGCGGGCCACTGTCGTGGTCGAGGCCAACCTGCGCTCCGGGTCGCTCACCACGGCAAAGGCGGCGCGTGAGCACCACCTGCCGGTGGGTGCGGTGCCTGGCCCGGTCACGAGCATGACGTCGGCGGGGTGCCACGCCCTGCTGAGGGAGACCGATGCCGTGCTCGTCACCGACGCCGCGGAGGTGGCCGAGCTGGCCGCCCGGATCGGCGACGACCTGCTTCCCGAGCGCGTCCCGTCCGGTCCGTCCGTGCCGGGGGACGACCTGGACCCGGAGTCCTACCGGGTGTGGTCGGCGGTGCCCCTTCGAGGCGGTGCCACGCTCGACCGACTGGCATCGGCCGGCGGAGTCGAGGCACGCCGGCTGGTCGGCATCCTGGCGGTGCTGGAGGCCGAGGGGCTTGTCACGAAGGCGGCAGGGCGATGGCGCAAGACCCGGGCGAGCGTGGTGGAGCCGTCCGAGTGAGACCTCGGGCGTGTCGTGGGCCACCGGCTGCTGGTGGTGACACCGTGGGCTCATGACCGGCGGCCTCTCTGACGCGCTGCCCGCGTTCGAGCGCCATCTGCGTTCCGAACGGGGCAGGTCGCCCCACACCGTGCGTGCCTACGTGCGCGACGTCGGGGTGTTCCTCGACGAGGTCGGGGTGGACGACGACGAGGGCCTGCGCACGGTCACGCTCGCCGACCTGCGGGCCTGGCTCGGGGTGCTCTCGCGCCGCGGAGCCGCGCGGGCGACCATCGCTCGCACATCGGCGTCGCTGCGCACCTTCTTCGGCTGGCTCGAGCGCACCGGCCGGATCCCCACGGACCCCTCGCTGCGGCTCAGCGCGCCGAGCCGCCATCGCACGCTGCCGCCGGTGCTCGCCCAGCGCTCCGCCGCCGCCCTGCTCGACGTGGCGGCGGTGGCCGCGGACGACGACGACCCGGTGCACCTGCGTGACCGGGCGGCCCTGGAGCTGCTCTACGCCACCGGGGTGCGGGTCGGTGAGCTCGTCGGCCTCGACGTCGACGACGTCGACCTGTCCGTCGACGTGGTGCGGGTGGTCGGCAAGGGCGACAAGGAACGCCGGGTCCCGTTCGGGGTGCCGGCGCGGCGTGCGGTCACCGCCTGGCTCGAGGACGGCCGACCCAGGCTGGTCACGGAGCAGAGCGGACCGGCCCTGCTGCTCGGCCGGCGCGGGCGCCGCGCCGACCAGCGCCAGATCCGCGCCGTCGTGCACGCGTTGCTCCAGCACGTGGCCGACGCCCCAGACCTCGGGCCGCACGGCCTGCGGCACAGCGCCGCCACGCATTTGCTCGAGGGGGGCGCCGACCTGCGGATGGTGCAGGAGCTCCTCGGCCACGCCTCGCTGGCGACGACGCAGATCTACACCCACGTCTCCGTCGACCGGCTCCGGCAGTCCTTCGCGCAGGCGCACCCGCGCGCCTGACCTCACCTCCGGATGTCGGTTCACGGGCGGCGCCGCGTCGGGGCCGGCGCCGTCAGGGGCTTGGTGGCAGCGGCGTCACTCGCCGAGGGGGAGCAGGGCCGGCCGTCCCCCGGCCAGCAGGGGGTAGGGGTCGAGGTAGGCGGCACCCTGCCGCGCCCCGAGGTGCAGGCAGGCGCGGGCACCGCAGTGCGCCGGACCGGCCCGGACCCGCAGTGCCCCGATCACCTGCCCGGTGACCACGACCGCACCGACCGTCACCAGCGCGTCGACCGGCTCGTAGGTGCTGCTGAGCCCACCCGGGTGCACCACCGTGACCGTGCCCCGTCCGGCAACGAGCCCGGCATGGGTCACCACGCCGGGCTCCACGGCGAGCACCGGTGTGCCATCGGCCACGGCGAGGTCGAGCCCGCGGTGCCCGGCGCCGTAGGTGGTCAGCGGAGCCCGGAACGCACGGGCCACGGGTGGCCGGGGAAGCACCGGCCATCGCCACCGCGCCCGGTGGGCGGCGGCCGACGTCGCGGGACCGGAGCCCACCAGCGAGGTCGCCACCACGGTGGGTGCCGGGGTCGCCCGGGAGGCGGGAACGGTACCGGTCACGGCTGCCGTTGTCGGCAGGGCGACTCGCCCCGATGGCGTCACCGAGGTGATCAAGAGGACGGCGGCCGAGGCGACCACCAGCGGGGGAAGCGGGGTTCGGACCATCCGACCAGCCTTGTTGCGGCCGCGCCACGGCAACACCGCCGGGCCGAACCTGTGGACGAGCCACGGCGCAGCATGACCCTGTGGACAGCACCCATCACCGGCCGCACCGGTCGAACCCGGGCTGTCAGACCCGCAACGCCGCCAGGCGTCGGCACGCCTCGTCGAGTACCTCGTCGCGCTTGCAGAACGCGAACCGCACCAGGGTGCGCGCGGCATCCACGTCGTCGTGGAACACCGACACCGGCACGCCGACCACCCCAGCCCGGGCCGGCAGCTCGAGGCAGAAGGTGAGCGCGTCGACGGCGCCCAGCGGCGCGGCATCCGCGATCACGAAGTAGGCCCCGCGTGGCACCGCGACCGACATGCCCGCGCGCCCGAGCTCCTCCACGAGCCGGTCGCGCTTGGCGGCCAGCGACGTGGCGAGCCCGGCGTACACGGCATCCGGCAGTGCGAGCCCGGCGGCCACGGCCGGCTGGAACGGCCCCGACCCGACGTAGGTGAGGAACTGCTTCACCGCCCGCACCGCGGCCACGGCGTCGGCCGGCCCGGTCACCCAGCCGACCTTCCACCCGGTCGTGGAGAACGTCTTGCCGGCCGACGAGATGGTCAGCGTGCGCTCGCGCATACCGGGCAGCGTCGACACCGGCACGTGCTCGGCCCCGTCGAAGACGAGGTGCTCGTAGACCTCGTCGGTCACCACCCACGCGTCGTGCTCGCGCGCCAGCTCACACACCAGTTCGAGCTCGGCCCGGGTGAACACCTTGCCCGTCGGGTTGTGCGGCGTGTTGAGCAGCACCACCCGGGTCCGCGACGAGAACGCCGCCCGCAGCGACGCCTCGTCGACCGCGAAGTCCGGGAAGCGCAGCACCGACGTGCGCCGCACCCCACCGGCCAGCGCGATGGTCGCAGCGTACGAGTCGTAGTACGGCTCGAAGGTCACCACCTCGTCGCCCGGCTGCACGAGGGCGAGCACGGTCGCCGCGATCGCCTCGGTGGCCCCCACCGTGACCAGCACCTCGGTCCGTGGGTCGACCTCGATCCCGTAGAACCGCTTCTGGTGCACCGCGATCGCGTCGAGCAGCTCGGGCACGCCAGCCCCCGGCGGGTACTGGTTGCGCCCGCCCCGGATCGCCGCCACCGCGGCCTCGAGCACCTCCGGCGGGCCGTCGGTGTCGGGGAACCCCTGGCCCAGGTTGATCGCGTCGTGCTCCGCGGCCAGCGCCGACATCGTGGCGAAGATCGTCGTCCCGAACGGGGCGAGGGCGGGCAGGCCCGGCGGACGACGATCGGCAGGCCCGGGGGAGGAGGTCATGCCCAGCAGGCTATTGCCGCCGACCCGTCACCGGCCGGGATGCCGTGCCACGAGCTACGTGCTCGCCTCACCGACGTGCGCGATCGCGGCGAGCTGTCGCCAGACGACTGCCAGGGTGAGCCCGGACCCGACGAAGGCGAACCAGAACGGTGCGGTGAGCCCCCACCGCTCGGCGATGACCCCGCCGAGCGCCTGGCCGACCACCAGACCGAGGAACAGCCCGACGACGTAGACCGAGCCGACCCGTCCCTGGAACTCCATCGGCACGGCCCGCATCCGCACGGTCTGCGACACCGTGCCCCACACGAAGGCATAGGCCCCGAAGACCACCATGATCGTGAACGCCAGCCACCCGGTGCGGGTGAGGGCCAGGCCCAGGTGGGTCAGCACCTCGAGCAGCAGGCAGAGCCGCATCACGGTGGCCAGCGGCACCCGGCGCTCGATCACGTCGTACGAGCTGGTGCTCACCAGCCCGCCGACGGCCACCGCCGTGGTGAGCAGCCCGTAGCCGACCGGACCCATCCCGAGCACGTCCTGGGACCAGAGCACCAGCACCGACCAGGCCGCACCCCACGTGACGTTGAACGCGAGGATGACCAGGGCCAGCGTTCGCACCGGCGGGTTGCGCCGGATCCAGCGCAGGCCGTCGGCGATGTCGCGGCGCACGTGGGTGCCCTCGAGGTCTCGTGGCGCCCCGGGCGGGGTCGCGATCCGCGCGACGAGCAGCGCTCCGAGCGCCACGCAGAGCACCTGCACGAGGAAGGGCCACATGGTGCCGAGCGCGAAGAGGAACGCCCCCACCGGAGGACCGACGAGCTGGTTGGTGGTGAGGAAGCCGGCCTGCAGCCGGGCGTTTCCGATGCCGAGGTCCGCCCGCGGCACCAGCATCGGCAGCAACGTGCCGCTCGCGCTGTCGGCAAACACCTCGGCCACCCCGAACAGGAAGGTCGTGACCAGCACCACGGTGACGTCGACCCGTCCGGTGACGATCGTCAGGCAGAGCACCGCCACGACCAGGGCCCGCAGCAGGTCTGCGACGACCACGAGGAGGCGCCGGTCGACCCGGTCCGCGATCGCACCGGCCCACAGCCCGAACAACAGCCAGGGCAGCCGTTGCAGCAGCGCCGCCATCGCGACGAGCACGGGGTTGCGGGTCTGGGAGGCGACGAGCAGGGGGCCGGCGGCCAGACCGATCCCGTCACCCAGGTTCGAGGTCCACGACGACGCGAGCAGCCAGCGGAACCCCACCCCCATCCGGGGCGGTGCCACGGTGTCGAGGATGCGGCCCACGAGGGCCAGAACCTACCCGCCGGATGTCGCGCCGTCACCCGGGATTCGCGGCGCGGCCGCACGGTGGCCGAGGGTGACGGAGCCGATTAGGCGGGCGGGGCGGCCCCTCCGTAGACTGAGCCCACGACCGGTCTCAGGCCGGTCGAATTCGCGTGTCCTTCTCTGCGACCCCCTCGGGGCGGCGCAGGGCACACCACGGCAGTGGCGGATCGCCTCCTCGGGAGCGTCCGTCCGGGGTGTGGCCGGGCACCAGGCAGGTGGATGACGACCCTCCAGCAGGAGGGGAGCGCCACCGACGGAACTGACAACCACAGAGCAAGGAGAACGACGATGGCCGTCGTCACCATGCGCCAGCTCCTCGAGAGCGGCGTCCACTTCGGGCACCAGACCCGTCGCTGGAACCCGAAGATGAAGCGCTTCATCATGACCGAGCGCAACGGCATCTACATCATCGACCTGCAGCAGTCGGTGACCTACATCAACAACGCGTACGAGTTCGTCAAGGAGACCGTCGCCCACGGCGGCACGATCCTGTTCGTCGGCACCAAGCGCCAGGCGCAGGAGCCGATCGCCGAGCAGGCGACCCGCGTCGGGATGCCCTACGTCAACCACCGCTGGCTCGGTGGCATGCTCACCAACTTCCAGACGATCTCCAAGCGGCTCACCCGCCTCAAGGAGCTCGAGGAGCTCGACTTCGACGACGTGGCCGGCTCGGGCTTCACGAAGAAGGAGCTGCTCATCTTCAAG
>JBBQNZ010000169.1:0-8521 GCA_038330415.1 Actinomycetales bacterium
GTCGAAGCAGACCGGCATCCCGGTCAAGGAGTACGTCAAGGCGGCCAAGGACACCGAGGCGATCGGCCTGCCGAAGGAGGCCAAGGGCAAGATCGAGGGCTGGCTGTTCCCGTCGAGCTACGAGTTCGCCGAGAAGTCCACGGCCACCGAGCAGCTCAAGGCGATGGTCGCCCAGACCGTCAAGGCGCTCGACGACGCCGGGGTCGAGGCCCAGGACCGCCAGCAGGTGCTCACCCTGGCATCGCTCGTCGAGGCCGAGGCCAAGCTCGACGTCGACCGGCCCAAGATCGCCCGGGTGTTCCTGAACCGCATCGAGACCGACGGCCCCCCGGCCTACGGGCTGATCCAGTCCGACGCCGCGGTGTCGTACGGCGCCCAGCGCCGGTCGCTGTTCCCGACCAAGGCTGAGCTCAACGACGCGGGCAACCCCTACAACACCCGCATCCACCCGGGCCTGCCGCCGGGCCCGATCAGCAACCCGGGCGCGGCCTCCATCGACGCGGCCGCCAACCCTGTCGACGGACCCTGGTTCTTCTTCGTCGCGGTCAACCCGATCACCGGTGAGACCAAGTACGGCACGACGCTGGCCGAGCACAACGCCAACGTCGCCGAGCTGAACGCCTACTGCAAGGCCAAGCCGAAGGACTGTGGTCAGTGAGGGCGGCCGTCCTCGGCTCGCCCATCACGCACTCCCTCTCACCCGCGCTGCACCGCGCCGGCTACCTCGCGGCCGGGCTGTCGGGCTGGGAGTACGACGCCCACGAGGTCCAGGCCGACGCGCTCGCGGCGTTCGTCGGCGGGCTGGGCCCGGACTGGCGCGGGTTGTCGCTGACGATGCCGCTGAAGGAGGTCGCCGCCGAGGTCGCCACCACGGTGGATGCCGTGGCGCACCGGGCGGGTGCCGCCAACACCCTGGTGCGCCGGGACGACGGCGGGTGGGACGCCACGAACACCGACGTCGTGGGGGTCGTCCGGGCGCTCGCCCCGCACCTCGTCGGCGCCCCGTCACGTGCCCTGGTGCTCGGCGCCGGGGCCACGGCCCGCTCGGCGGTGCTGGCCCTGGCCGAGCTGGGCGTCACCACGCTCACCGTGCGGGCGCGCGACACCGGCCGGGCCGCCGACCTGCTCGCCTGGGCGCTCGACCTGGGCGCCGGCATCCGCAACGGGTCCGTAGCGGGGCTGGGCCCGTGGGTGACGACGCGCGACGACGTGGTGGTGTCGACCCTGCCGGGGTCGGCGGGCGAGGTGGCCGCGGCCATGGTGCCGGCGGCGCACACCGGCATCCTGCTCGACGTCGTCTACGCCGGCTGGCCGACACCGCTGGCGCGCGCCGCGGCCGGGGCCGGCATGACGGTGGTCAGCGGGCTCGACATGCTGGTGCACCAGGCGGGGGAGCAGTTCCGGCTGTTCACCGGTCACGACGCCCCGCTCGAGGCGATGGCGGCTGCGGGGCGCGCCGCTCTGGGGCAGGAGTGACGCCCCTCTGGGTGGTCCTCGCCGCGGCAGCGGCCATGGGGGTGGTGGGGCACCTCACCGGGCGCCGGCTCGCGACCGGTGGCTACCGCATCGACGAGGACGAGGCCGACCACGCGCCGGGTCGCACCTGGTGGCCGGGGCTTGCCACGGCGGGCCTCGCCGGGCTGGCGGCCTGGGCGGTCGGCGACCTGGGCGGATGGGCCGCGCTGCCGGCCTACCTTCTCTTCGCCTGGCTGACGGTGGGCCTGACCTGGATCGACCTCGACGTGCACCGGCTGCCTGTCGGCCTGGTCGTGCCGACGGGTGCGTGGCTGGTGGCGCTGCTCGCGGTGGCCTCGGTCGCGACCCTCGACCGGCGCTGGCTGGGGGCGCTGGTCGGAGCGCTGGCGATGGGGGCGGTCTACCTGCTGCTCGCGGTGCTGCCCGGCGGTGGCGTGGGCGGCGGTGACGTGCGCCTCGCGCCGGTCATCGGGGGGCTGCTCGGGTGGCTCGGCGCCGGGTCGGTCGTGGTGGGGCTGCTGGCCGGCATCCTGGTCGGTGGGCTGGCCGCCGTGGCGCTGCTCGCCCTGCGGAGGGTGGGCCTGCGCAGCTCGATCGCCTACGGCCCCGCGATGTGCCTCGGGGCGTGGGTCGCCATCGGGTGGGCTGACCAGATCCTGACCTGGTTGCTGGGTGGCTGAGGGCCGCGTGGAAGGATTCGCCCCATGCTGCGTTGGCTGACCGCCGGGGAGTCGCACGGGCCCGCGCTCGTCGCGACCGTCGACGGGCTGCCCGCAGGGGTCGAGGTGACCACGGCCGACCTGGCCCGAGCCCTGGCGCGCCGGCGGCTGGGCTACGGGCGAGGCGCCCGGATGAAGTTCGAGCAGGACGAGGTGGAGTTCCTCGGCGGGGTGCGGCACGGCCTCACCCTCGGCTCGCCGATCGCCATCCGGATCGGCAACTCCGAGTGGCCCAAGTGGCAGACGGTGATGAGCCCCGACCCGGTCGACGCCGCAGCGCTGGCAGCCGCCGACGACGTCAACGCCGAGAAGGAGATCGCCCGGAACCGGCCGCTCACCCGGCCCCGCCCGGGCCACGCCGACCTCGTGGGCATGCAGAAGTACGCGTTCGACGACGCGCGCCCGGTGCTCGAGCGGGCGTCGGCCCGCGAGACCGCGGCCCGGGTGGCCCTGGGAGAGGTGGCGGCGCGCTTCCTCGACCAGGCCTACGGCATCCGGCTGGTGTCGCACACCGTCGCGATCGGTTGGGCCTCGGTGCCCGACGACGCCCCGCTGCCGACCGCCGACGACGTGGCGGCGCTCGACGCAGACCCGGTGCGCGCGTTCCACGAGGAGGGCTCGGCAGCGATGGTGGCCGAGATCGAGGCCGCCCACAAGGACGGCGACACGCTCGGCGGGGTGGTCGAGGTGGTCGTCACGGGGTTGCCGCCGGGGCTGGGCTCGCACGTGCACTGGGACCGCCGGCTCGACGCGAAGCTGGCAGCCGGGCTGATGGGCATCCAGGCGATCAAGGGCGTCGAGATCGGTGACGGCTTCCGCACCGCGGCCCGTCGCGGCTCGGTCGCCCACGACGAGATGGAGCGGGGCGCCGACGGCGTCATCCGCCGCCGCACCGGCCGGGCCGGTGGCACCGAGGGCGGGATGTCGGTGGGCGGGCTGCTGCGCGTGCGCGCGGCGATGAAGCCGATCTCCACCGTGCCACGGGCGCTCGAGACGGTCGACGTGGCCTCCGACGAGCCGGCCCGCGCCATCCACCAGCGGTCCGACGTGTGTGCCGTGCCCGCGGCGGGGGTCGTCGCCGAGGCCATGGTCGCGCTCGTGCTCGCCGAGGCGTGCCTGGAGAAGTTCGGCGGCGACTCGGTGAGCGAGACGGCCCGCAACCACGCGTCCTACCTCGCGGCCATCCCGGCATCCATGCGCACCTCGGACGCCTGATGCCGCGCGTCGTGCTGGTCGGCCCGCCCGGGTCGGGCAAGAGCACCGTGGGGGCCGTGCTGGCCGAGCTGCTCGGGCTGCCGCTGCACGACACGGATGCCGCGATCGAGGCCGCCGCCGGGCGCCCGATCTCCGACATCTTCGTCGAGGACGGCGAGCCGGCGTTCCGCACGCTCGAGCGGGCCGAGGTGGCTCGCGCCCTGGCCGAGGACGCCGGCGTGCTGGCCCTGGGTGGCGGCGCGCCGGTCGACCCGCTGACCGAGCAGCTGCTCGTGGGGCAGACGGTGGTGTTCCTCGACGTCGGCATCGCCGACGCCTCGAAGCGGGTGGGGTTCGACCAGAGCCGGCCGCTGCTCGCGGTCAACCCACGGGCCTCGTGGGTGCGGCTGATGAACGAGCGCCGCCCGGTCTACCAGCGGGTCGCGACCTTCCGGGTCGACACCGCCGGGCGCACTCCGGACGAGGTGGCGGCGGAGGTCGCCGGGCTCCTGGAGGAGTCGTGAGCGACGGCGACGCCACCGTCATCCGGGTCGGTGACGCCTATGACGTCGTCATCGGGCACGGGGTGTCCGACCGCGTCGTGGGGCTCCTCGGTGCGGGGGTGCGGCAGGTGCTCGTGGTCCGTCCGGACTCGCTGGCCGCGCTCGCTGCCCCGGTGGCCGAGCGGCTGCGCTCGGCCGGCCTCGTCGTGCACGAGGCGGCCGTTCCCGACAACGAGGTAGCCAAGACCGCCGAGGTCACGGTCGGGCTCTGGGCCACCCTCGGTCAGCACGCCTTCACCCGCTCGGATGCCGTGGTGGCCGTCGGGGGCGGAACGGTCACCGACCTCGCCGGTTTCGTGGCGGCCACCTGGCTGCGCGGGGTCGCCGTGGTGCACGTGCCGACGACGCTGCTCGCCATGGTCGACGCCGCGGTCGGGGGCAAGACCGGCATCAACACCGCCGAGGGCAAGAACCTCGTGGGCGCGTTCCACGAGCCCGCCGGTGTGCTCTGCGACCTCGACGTGCTGGCGACGCTGCCCCCGGTCGACTACGTGGCCGGTCTGGCCGAGGTGGTCAAGGCCGGCTTCATCGCCGACCCGGTAATCCTCGACCTGGTGGAGAGCGACCCGGGCGGCGCCACCCGCTGGGACGGCCCGCACACCCGTGAGCTCGTCGAGCGGGCGATCGCGGTCAAGGCCGAGGTCGTCGCGCAAGACCTCACCGAGTCGTGGCTGCGCGAGATCCTCAACTACGGGCACACCCTGGGGCACGCGGTCGAGCAGGTCGAGGGCTACCGGAGGCGGCACGGGGAGGCCGTGGCGATCGGGATGGTGTTCGCCGCGGAGCTCGCGCTGCGCTCGGGGCACCTGGGCGCGGCAGACGTGGCGCGGCACCGGTCGGTGCTCTCGTCGGTGGGGCTGCCCACGTCGTACCCGGGCGGCTCGTTCGACGCCCTGCTGGCGGTGATGCGGCGCGACAAGAAGTCACGCGGCGACCTGCTGCGGTTCGTCGTGCTCGAGGGCATCGGGCGACCGGTGCGGCTCGAGGGCCCGGACGAGGCATGGCTGCGCGACGCCTTCGCGGCTGTCTCCACCTCCTGAGCCTGGCCGCCGACCCCACCGTCGCCGGGCTCTGGTTCATCTCCCCGGATGGCGGTGGTCTGCTGGGGTGGAGGTCCCACGGCACCGCCACTCGGGCGCTTTGCCGTGACCTCCGCATCTGGACCAGAGCCGACGAGGACCGCGTGGTCCCTGCTGCGACCCGGCACTTCCTTGGGCTCTGGTTCATCTCCCCGGATGGCGGTGGTCTGCTGGGGTGGAGGTCCCACGGCACCGCCACCTGGGCGCTTCGCCGTGACCCCCGCATCCGGACCAGAGCCGACGAGGACCGTGTGGTCCCTGCTGCGACCCGGCACTTCCTCGGGCTCTGGTTCATCTCCCCGGATGGCGGTGGTCTGCGGCGCTGGTGGTGTCACGGCACCGCCACCCCCGTAGATGAACCAGAGGCCAGAGCATGAACGAGAGCCGGGCAACAGAGCCAGCGCTCATCGGGGCGACACCCGCCTACCATCCGGAGCTGACCCGGACAGCCCTGACCCGGACCGCACCTGCCCTGTGGATGACGCCTCAGGTGAGGGTGCGGAATCTGCCATCGTGCTGGAGTGCTCGGCGACCCCGCTCCTACCCCCTTCGACCAGGGGCTGCTCCGCCTGGGCAAGGACCTGCGTCGGCTGGGTGACGACCCGGCTCGCCACGGCTGGCACCACGTGCGGCAGGGCGTGTGGATCGAGGCGACGACGTGGCAGACGCTCACCCCTGAGCAGCGTCATGCGGCACTGGTCCATGCCACCGACCTGGTGTCGCGGACACCGGGCGGGCACGTCTTCGCCCTCGAGTCGGCCGCGGCGGTGTGGGGGCTGCCGAATGTCGAGCCCTTCCCGGACCACGTGTCGAGGCTCGCCACTGGACCGCGGACGCGAGGGTCACGGCTCATCAGGGTGCACGTCGGCGCACCTGCCGAGGCCGTGGTGGCGCACGGGCTGCTCGTCACCGACGTCCCCAGAACCGTGGTCGACCTGGCTCGCACCGGTTCGCTCGCCCGGGGGTTGGCTGCTGCCGACCACGCACTGAGGCACGGCTTGTGCACCCGGGCCCAGCTCGTGGATGCCGCGGACGGCGTGCCGCCCCGGGTCAAGGGACGCCCTCGCGCGCTGCTGGTCGCCGAGCTCGCCGACGCGCGCTCGATGTCGGCGGGCGAGAGCCTGTCGCGCGCTGCCATGTTCCGGCTCAACCTGCCCAGGCCCGAACTCCAGGTCCCGGTGGACGACGCAGACGGGCTCGCCGGGGTGGCGGACTTCGGGTGGCCCGGCGTCGTGGGCGAGTTCGACGGTCGGCGCAAGTACGGCGTGGCCCCCGATGCCGACCCGACCGAGGCGGCCGAGGTCCTGTGGCGCGAGAAGCGTCGCGAGGACCGGTTCCGTCGACAGGTGCGGGTGGCGCGGTGGGTCTGGGCCGACGCCAGGGACCACCGCACGCTGGCCGGCATCCTTGCCGAGCAGGGCATCAGGGCGCTGGCACGCAACACCTGGCTCGACCCGGGTGCCGTCGCGTCGTGAGCCACTTGGGCGGGCACCGGCTCTGGTTCGGATGCCGAAGTGGCGGCGGTCCTCCCACGTGGTGGCGTGGTGGCACCACCTCCAGCGCGGACCGCCGCCACCGGGCGAGGCCGACCAGAGCCCAGCAGTCCTCCGCCCTCAACGACCCGGCGCCCGGCCGTCGGCGGACTCGGCACCACCAGGGGCGCGATAGGATCGTCCGGATCCCCATCCCCTCGCGGGGGTGACGCGCGCCCGTTTCCGGTCGCTGCGTCGCACCGACGTGACGAAAGCGACAAACCACCCGTGGCATCGACCAACGACCTCAAGAACGGCCTCGTCCTCAACATCGAGGGCCAGCTGTGGACCGTCGTGGAGTTCCAGCACGTCAAGCCCGGCAAGGGCCCGGCGTTCGTGCGCACCAAGCTGAAGAACGTCATGAGCGGCAAGGTCGTCGACAAGACGTTCAACGCCGGCGTCAAGGTGGAGACCGCGAACGTCGACAAGCGCAACATGCAGTACCTCTACAACGACGGCACCGACTTCATCTTCATGGACGGCGACACCTACGACCAGATCCCGGTGCGGCCGGAGACCGTGGGCGACGCCTCGAAGTTCCTCCTCGAGAACCAGGACGTCGTCGTGGCCCGCCACGAGGGCAACGTGCTGTTCATCGAGCTGCCGGCGTCGGTCGTCCTCGAGATCACGTACACCGAGCCGGGCCTGCAGGGCGACCGCTCCACCGGTGGCACCAAGCCCGCCACGGTCGAGACCGGTGCCGAGGTGGCCGTGCCGCTGTTCCTCGAGACCGGCACCAAGATCAAGGTGGACACCCGCGACGGCTCCTACCTCGGCCGCGTCAGCTGACCCGTGGGCGCCCGCACCAAGGCCCGCAAGCGCGCGCTCGACCTCCTCTTCGAGGCCGAGCAGCGCGGGGTCAACGCCGCCGACCTGCTGCGTGAGCGGCTGGCGGCGCCGGTGACCGAGGCGCCGCTGTCGGAGTTCACCGCCGACCTGGTGATGGGCGTGGTCGAGCACTGGGGTCAGGTCGACGAGCTCATCGAGACCTACTCCCAGGGCTGGACGCTGGGCCGGATGCCGGCCGTCGACCGGGCGATCCTGCGGCTGGGGGCCTACGAGGTGATCTGGTCGAGCGACGTGCCCGAGCCGGTCGCGATCAGCGAGTGGGTGGGTCTGGCCACCGAGCTCTCCACCGACGACAGCCCGCGCTTCGTCAACGGGCTGCTCGCCCGCCTCTCCGAGGTCAAGCCGACCCTGGCCTGATCGCCGCTGGAACGGCGTGGTCCTGTCGTCATGGGACCCCTGCGGGGCTCTTCCCGGAAGGTATGGTCATCTGGCGGGGATTGAGGTTCGTCCTTCGTGCACGGCCCAGCCAGCGTCTCCGTCGGGGCGCTCGACCTGCAGAGGGACTCATGACATTCGGCAGAACCAACCTCGTGACGTCTTTCGCCGCCGCGCTTATTTTGGCCGCCGCGACAGTGGTCACGACCTCAGCGGCCGCTCAAGCCGGTGGCACCGTCGACTGTGCCGCCTTCGGCGCCGAACTCCGTCAGCTGGTCAAACCCAGCAGCGAGGTGAGCCTGCTGACCCGCTGGCCGACGGAGGCGACCACCGCCACCACTTCGTACGGCTTCTCCCAGGATCTCGGTGTAGTGGCGAAGGTCGCCGCCACCGCCGGCGACGGACTCGCGCCCGTCTGGAGGCTGTACCGCCCGGGTGACTTCGTGTGGGCCACCGACGGAGCAGACACAGACGCGTTCGTGGCCGATGGCTACCGGCGCCAGTTCATCGACTTCTACGCGTCAACCACGCCGCAGAGCTGTCTGGCCGGACTGAACCGCCTCGAACGCCAGGGAGTCCATCGGGTCGCCACCCAGAGCCAGACTCCCGGTCTGGTCGACGCCGGCTGGGTCAACGGCGGTATCACCTTCTATGCCGGTACCAGCGACCAGGCGAAGCCGACTCCCCCTCCGCCGGCGAGCGACACCAAGTTCACCATCGCACTCATTCCGGAC
>JBBQNZ010000170.1:0-8386 GCA_038330415.1 Actinomycetales bacterium
CGCGAACAGTCGCCGCAGCCCGGCCGGCGTGTAGTAGCGCTCGTAGTAGTGGTCGCCCTTGCCGGTGAGCCGCAGGTAGCGGTCGGCGGCGCCGCGGGGTAGCCACGACAGCAACGGCAGCCGGTGGTGCGGCTCGACCACCTGCCACCGGTGCCCGATGCCGAGGTAGAGCAGCCCCCCGGGGCGCAGCACGCGGAAGATGTCGGCGACGACGGCCTCGGGGTCGACGACGTGCTCGTAGATGTGGTTGAGCACCGCGACGTCGACCGAGTCGTCGTCGAAGGGGAGGTCCTCGCCGCGGGCGAGCCGGAAGTCGACCCGCTCGCCGAAGCGCGCCCGGGCCTTCTCGAGCCCGGGCTCGTCGATGTCGACCCCGCTGGTGCTCGCCCCGGCCAGCGCCAGTTCGTCGGCGATGAACCCGGCTGAGCAGCCGACGTCGACCGCGCGCAGCCCCTGCAGCGACGGCACTCCGAGGGCGTGCCGCACGACCGCGACGATCTTCGCCGCCTTCTGGCGCCGGCCCTCCTCGTCGAGCATCTTGGCCATGATCTCGGAGTAGGCGAGCTGCTCCTCACGGTCGCCGGGCCCTGTGGAGTCGGTCACGCCGTCGATCCTAGGAGGTCGTGCCGACGTCCCCAGGCCCACGCGCCGCCGGCGAGGAGCAGGTCGGCCAGCACCGCGAGGAATCGCGCCACGACGACCACCGCGGTCGCGGCCGGCAACGGCATCAGGGTGACGAGCAGCAGGGCGAGCACGCCGTCGCGCACCCCGACGCCGGCGGGCACGAGGATGCTGAACATCCCGGCGGCCGACGCCAGTGCGAAGCCACCGATGCAGGTGACCAGCAGCGGCCCGAGCGGCGCCTCGGGGGCCACGCTGCGGGCGAGCACGAAGGTGCCGATGCCGGTCGAGACCCACGCGGCGACGAACCACGCCGAGGTGAGCGCCACGGCCCGCCCGGACAGGTCGTGCTCCAGCGGCTCGCGACGCAGCAGCCTCAGCCCCCGGGCGATGATGGCGTTGAGCAGCCGGGGCCAGAGCAGCACGCAGCCCAGCGCCACGGCGAGCACCACCCACCACCACGAGAACGCGTCACCGCGCGACGCGACGAGCGGCTGCACCGCCGGGATGCCGAGCAGGCAGCCGGTGAGCACCGCGAGCCCGATCGACAGGATGCCGACCACGGCCATCCGCCGCCGCGGCACGAGGAGCCGGGCCCCCATCTCGGCCTGGGCGACCACGGTCCACACCGAGCCGGGGAGGTACTTGCCGAGCTGCCCGACGAGGAACACGCTGGATGCCGGTGGCAGCGCCAGGTGGGTGCCGAGGTCCTCGAGCAGCACCCGCCAGCCCAACAGGGTGAGCACGGGCGCGAGCGTGACCAGCACGAACGCGCCGAGCACGACCGGCACGCTGAGCTTGCGCAGCTGCCCGGACACCTCCTGCCAGTTCGCCCACAGCGCGATGATGCAGGCCGCCAGGATGACCACGAGCAGGCCGATGCGCAGGGCGTTGAGGGCCTTGGCCCGGTTCACCCGATCACCCCCGGCCTCCACGCTCACCGGCGCCGGAAGGTGAGCCGCAGCACGGCATACGCCGGTGCGTCACCCCCGGCCGCCTCGGTGCGGGCGTCACGCATCTTGTCGAGCACGTCACCGTCGACGTCGCCGACGAGCTTCAGCCCGAGGTCGTCGGCGCGGGCGAGGATGCCGCGCACACCGGCCGGGCGCACGGCGAAGTCGGGGTCGTCGTCGCCGATCGGCACGGTGATGACGAGCAGACCGCCCGAGCGCAGCGCCCAGGAGGCCTGCCCGAGGGCGTGGTCGACGTCGGAGGCCGTGCACCCGCCGGGGTGCAGCCGGGTGATGACGTCGAGGCTGGCGGTGTCGACGTCGAGCACCTCGACGGCGGCCCGCTGGCCGGTGAGCTCGAGCTCGACGGGGGCGAAGCCCACCGCGCGCGACCAGCGCCCCATCGGGCTGCCGCTGCCGCTCTCGTCGACCACGACCGACGAGCGGTGCCCGTCGTCGCGGATGCGCACGATCGCGGCGAGCGCCCCCAGCGCCGACCAGGCGGCGACCGGCTCGCCGGGGCGGGGCAGCCCGAGCGCCCGGGCGATGCCCAC
Source organism: Actinomycetales bacterium (assembly GCA_038330415.1). GTDB lineage: Bacteria > Actinomycetota > Actinomycetes > Actinomycetales > Dermatophilaceae > Fodinibacter. The sequence goes on from JBBQNZ010000170.1 coordinate 2,126, forward strand.
GGCGTCGCGGGCGTCGTCGTCGACGGCGAGCAGGTCGGTGGCGCGCACCCGTTCGGGGATGTCGGAGGGGACCAGGTCGACGACCGGTCCACGCCGGGCCCGGATGCCGGCCACGGTGGCCCGGGCCCGCGCCAGCGGGCCGAGCGGCACGACCGGACGGGTCGGCTCGACCTCGACCGGTGCGGCGGCGAGGGCCTCGATGCTGCCCACGTAGTTGGCCCAGGGGCCGGACAGGTCGGGTGGGCGCACCTCGGCGCGCAGCCGGCCGACGACGCCCGGCTCGGCGAGGCGGTGCAGTGCGGCCACGAGCGCCTCACGGTCGGACGGCGGGACGATTAGGCCGTCGATGCCGTCGCGCACCTGGTCGGGAAAGGTGCCGACGGAACTGGCGAGCACCGGCACGCCGTGGCTCAGCGCCAAGAGCGCGTTCTGCGAGGCCGTGGCGGTGCGGTAGGTCAGCGCGACGACGTCGTGCTGCGCCATCAGCTGCGGGATTCGCTCCGCCGGAACGTAACCCGAGTGCACCTCGACGCGACCCGCGATGCGCGGGTCTGCAGCCAGGTCGCGAACCCGGCGCCCGGCATCCCCCCACAGCTCGCCGGCGACGGTGAGGCGCAGGTCGGGCACGTCGCGCAGGGCGTCGACGAGCAGGTCGACCCCCTTGTAGTCACGCACGATGCCCAGCGCCAGCAGGCGCGGCGGGCCGGTGTGGTCGGGGCGCGGCAGCGCGGGGCCGCCGGGCAGGTGGGGCGGGAGGGCGAGCTCGCGCACCTGCTGCGCGCCGAGCTCGGCCGCGAGCCGGGCCTGCTCGTCGGAGTGCACGACGACCGCGTCGACCCGGCGGAGCAGGGCCTGCATCAGCTGCCGGTCGCCGGGGTGGCCCTCGTGCGGCAGCACGTTGTGCGCGATGAGCACGGTGCGCGGGCCGTGGCCGCTCGAGGTGGTGCGCCCCGCACCGGCCGCCCGCAGCAGCGCGAGGTGCGCGGGGGCGACGGCCGGGATGACGTGCACGACGATGATGACGTCGACGTCGCGCAGCCGGCGCCCGGCCCGCACCCAGGTGTCGGGACGCGCCCAGGACAGCACCCTCAGGCTGCGCGGGAAGGGCTCGACGTCGACCGACCCGCCGGGCACCGACTGCTCGCCGGGGTAGAGCGCCGAGGGGTAGAGGTGGCTCCACGACACGAGCGTGACGTCGTGCCCGGCATCGGTCAGCTCGTGCGCCAGCGCCGTGGTGTGCGCGGCGACACCACCTTTGTAGGGGTGGGTGGGCCCGACCAGCGCGACCTTGAGCGAGGCGCTGTCAGACACCGTCTCTCGACCTCACCACGAGGTCGGAGAGCAGCGCCAGGCTGGCGATCATGATGCCGCTGACGATGAGCAGCACCGTGCTCGCCGGGAAGTAGAACGGGTGGCGGAACATGTCGACGACGGCCTTCACCAGGCCGATCACGATCATCCACAGCGCCGGCGGCATGAGCACCTTGAGCGGGTCGAAGTACATGACCATCCGCAGCACCTGCAGGATGTAGCGGTAGGCGTCGTTGACGAAGTGGAACTTGCTGACCCCGGCCCGCTTGGCGTAGCTGGTCTCGACGTACTTGATGTCGTGCTGGTTGCTGAGGAACGCGATGGTGATCGTCGTGACGCACGAGAACCCCGCCGGCAGCAGGCGCAGGTAGGGCAGGCTCACGTCGCGGCGGAAGGCACGCAGGCCGGAGTTGAGGTCGGGGATCTTGGTCTTGGTCAGCCACTCGGCGACCTTGCGGATGAACCACTTGGCCGGGACGCGCGCCCACTTGTGGGTGCCCTCCTCGGTGGTGCGGGCCCCGACGACCTGGTCGTAGGTGGCGTCGTCGCGCAGGATGCGCACGAGTTCGGGGATGCGCTCGTTCTCGTAGGTCATGTCGGCGTCGGTCCACACGACGATCTCGCCGCGGGCCTGCTGGGTGCCGATCCGGCGTGCCGTGCCCGAGCCGCCGTTGCGGCGGAACGGCAGGATGCGCAGGTGGGGGTGGGTGCCCTGGGCCCGGCGGAGCACGTCGAGGGTGTCGTCGGTGCTCGCGTCGTCGATGCAGAGCACCTCGTAGGTGAGCTCGCTGGCCTGCATCGTGGCGGTGATGCGGTCGAGCTCCTGCAGCACGTGGGCGCCCTCGTTGTAGCAGGGCAGCACGATGGTGACGTAGGGCGCCGGGCCGGGACCGGCGGCGTCGTCCTCGATCGGGTAGGACGGGTGGCCGGACCGGGCGCCGGAGGCACCGGCGGTGACCAGGGCGTCGGGGGCGACCGGAGCGCCGGGTGCCCCGGCGGCGGGTGCCCCGGCGGCGGGAACCGGCGCTCCGGCATCCGGGGTGATGCTCTGGAGGCGCGTGGTCGCGGCCGGGTCGTCGCTGCGACCGGCCTGCTCGCCGGCGCGCACCGAGATCTTCTCGGTCGGGGCGGCGTGGAGGTGGTCGTGGTCATGGTCGGGCTGGTGCTCACTCATCGCCCGCGAGCCTACCGGCGCAACCGGCCGCGGCCCGCCGTCGGCGGGGCAGGCGGTGCGCGAGGCGAGCCCCCCGAGATCGACGCCGCCTCGGCGCGGTGCCCCAACTTTCCCGCCCGATGCGGAAAGGTTCACCTCGACACCACGTCGGTTCCGGCGCGGATGTGAAGCTGCCGGTGCGAAGCGCGGGACGGGAGGCGAGGGATGAACCTCGAGAAGGTGATCTTCGGGTTCTTCGTGCTGCTCGCGGCCACCTTGAACTTCGGGTTCTTCATCGGCCCGCTCGACAACCCCAGCGTCCACAACCGCTACGAGCTGTTCGCCGCCGTCGCGGTCAACCTCATCGCGACGGTGCTGAAGTTCGGCGACCGCACGCAGATCGGCGCCGTGCACCTGGCGACCAGCCTGGTCGCCGACCTCCAGCTCATCGCGGCCGCCGTCGTGCTCGTCTACGCCAACAACGTCAGCTCGGCCGGCCTCACGCCGGAGTCGATGGCCAGCGTGGTCTCGCTCTCCGGTGGGGCGCTGCTGGCCAACCTCGTCTCGGTCGTGCTGCTCGTCATCGAGACCGTCTCCTACCGACGCCGGTAGGCACCCGCGATGACCTGGATGGAGCAGGCGCCGAGCTCCGCCGAGGTGCGCGCGGCGATCGGTCCCCCGTCGTCGGAAGCCGTCTTCCTCGTGCTGCGCCGCATGCGGGTGCCGTTCATCGTGCTCATCACGATCTTCTCGGTCAGCATCCTCGGGCTCACCCTCATCCCCGGCACGTCGGACCAGGGAACGTGGCGGATGGGCTTCTTCGACGCGTTCTACTTCATGAGCTACACCGCCAGCACCATCGGCTACGGCGAGATCCCGCAGGAGTTCAACGACGCCCAGCGGATGTGGGTGACCCTGTCGATCTACCTGACGGTGGTGGGGTGGGCCTACGCCGTCGGGTCCCTGCTGTCGCTGCTGCAGTCCCGCCCGTTCAAGCAGGCGGTTGCGGCGCAACGGTTCCGTCGCTCGGTCACCCGGTTGCGCGAGCCGTTCTGGCTGATGGCCGGGCACGGAGAGGCCGGTGCCCTGCTGGGCACGTGGCTCGACGAGCTCGGCCGGCGGTTCGTAGTCATCGACCGCCGTGAGGAGGCGATCGACGACCTCGACCTGGGCTCGTACGGCGCCGACGTCCCCGCCCTGGTGGCCGACGTGCGTGACCCGCAGGCGCTCGCGCAGGCGGGGCTGACCCACCCCAGCTGTGCGGGCGTGCTCGCGCTGACCAACGACGACGAGGCCAACCTCGCGACCGTGATGGCCGCGGCGGTGCTGCGACCCGACCTGCCCGTCATCGCCCGCAGCCTGTCGCCCGGCATCACGGCACGGATGCGCGAGTTCGGCAGTCCCACGGTCATCGACCCCTTCGACCGGTTCGGCGACCACTTCACGGTCGCTCTGGGGGCCCCGGCCACCGAGCAGCTCTCGAACTGGCTGACCCGGGCACCCGGGGGCGCGCTTCCCGAGGCGCACGCGAGCGTCGAACCTGGCCCCTGGGTCGTCTACGGCTACGGCCGCTTCGGCCGGGAGGTGACCCGTGACCTGCGCCGCAAGGACCTCGAGGTCGTCGTCATCGACGCCGGCACCGGACTCCAGGACGAACCAGAGGGCGCCGACGAGGTCATCGTGGGCGACGGCACCAGCCGGGACGTCCTGGACCGCGCCGGGGTCGAGCGCGCCGTGGGCTTCATCGCCGGCACCGACAACGACGTCACGAACCTCTCGCTCGTGGCCGCCGCCCGCGGCGTCAACCCGAACCTCTACGTCGTCGCCCGCCAGAACCAGCCCTCGAACACCGCCCTGTTCGAGGCCATGGAGATCGACCTGCTGCTGGTGCCCACCGCGGTCGTGGCCCAGGAGGCACTGGCCCACATCGGGGCCCCGATGCTGTGGCAGTTCCTGGAGTCGGGGGCGCACCTCGGCCAGGACTGGAGCTCGCAGGTCCTGGGCCGCCTGCTCGAGCGCTGCGGCCACGGCTCGCCCGAGCTGTGGGAGGTGGGGATCGACAGCCGGGAGGCGCCGGCGGTGGCCCGCCGGCTGGCGCACCAGGAGGTGTTGCTCGGGGACCTGCTGCGCGATCCGCTCGACCGGGAGCAGGTGCTCGAGGTGGTGTGCCTCATGGTCGACGGAGACTCGGGCGCCACGCTCGCGCCACCCGACGACCACCCGCTGGTGCGGGGCGACCGGGTGCTGCTGGCCGGCAGGGCGGGCGCCCGGCGTGCGATGGAGTCGACCCTGCTGGTCGACTCCTCCGCCGCCTACTGCCTGTCCGGCGAGCCGGCGGCGTCGAGCTGGCTGTGGCGGGCGATCACCCGCGAGGACCAGCGCGCCTGAGTCACCGGTGCGCCTGAGTCGCCGGTGCGCCTGAGTCGCCGGTGCGCCTGAGTCGCCGGTGCAGCGCTTCAGTCGGCGTTGTCGATGAGCCGTGCGACGGCCTTCTCGATGGCGGCCTGGCGCTTGGCGTCGTCGCGGTACCTCTTCGCCAGGGTGGGGGCGATGGTGACGCCTTGCTCGTACTGGTCGATGACCCGCGGGTCGATGTAGGACTTGCGGGCGATGGTCGGGGTGTTGCCGAGGTAGGCGGAGACCTCCTCGACGGCCGCCTTGACCGCGCGCTTCTTCGAGGTCGTGGCGTCGCCCTTCTCGGGGCTCTCGGCCAGCGCCACCGCCGCGAGCACGGTGGCGTGCCAGGTGCGGAAGTCCTTGGCGGTGAGGTCCTCGGCGACCAGCTGGGCGATGTAGCTGTTGACCGCCGACGCGTCGAGGTCGGCCCAGCGGGCCTCGCCGCGGTAGGCGAGCAGCCGCGTGGAGCCGCCGCGCCGCTTGCGCATCAGGTTGAGCGACTCGATGACGTGCGGGTCGCTGATCGTGATCGAGTGCTCGATGCCCGACTTGCCGACGAAGCTGAAGATCAGGTCCTGGCCCTGGCGGCGCACGTGGCGGCGCTCGAGGGTGGTGAGGCCGAAGGAGCCGTTGGCGTCGGCGTAGGCGTCGCTGCCGATGCGGAAGTAGCCCAGGTCGAGCAGGCGGGTGGCGGTCGCGGCCGCGCGGCTGAGCGGCATCCCCTCGCCCTGCAGGTCCTCGACCATCCGTTCGCGAGCGCGGGCCAGGCGGGTGCCGGCCATCTTGACCCGGTCGAACTTGAGCTGGTCGCGCGTGGTGCGCCAGTCGGGGTGGTAGAGGTACTGGCGGCGCCCGGCGTCGTCGGTGCCGAGGGCCTGGATGTGCCCGTTCGGGTAGGGGCAGATCCACACGTCGCGCCAGGCCGGTGGGATGGCGAGCGAGCGGATCCGCTCGACCTCTGCGGCGGGGAGGCGCTGCCCGGCGGCGTCGAGGTAGGCGAAACCCTTGCCGACCCGACGGCGGGTCCACCCCTTCATCTGCGGGGACACCCGCCGCAACCGCGCCATGTCTGCGTCCCTACCCGCGGCAACGGCGGACAACCCCGCAGGTCAACAGGCCTTCGACGGCGTCAGGCGAAGATCATGCAGCTGCTCGTCGCGTGCGCCACGAGCCGTCCCGCCCCGTCGGTTAGCTGCGCCTGGGCCAGGGCCGTGCGCCGGCCGCGCTGGATGACGGTGCCCTCGCAGGTGAGCAGGCCGGAGTCGACCGTGACCGGGCGCAGGAACTTCACGGTGAGGTCGAGCGAGGTGTACCCCTCGCCCACCGCGAGCGTGGAGTGCACTGCGCAGCCGGCCGCGGTGTCGAGCAGGGTCGAGATGACCCCGCCGTGCACCCCGCCG
>JBBQNZ010000171.1:0-7871 GCA_038330415.1 Actinomycetales bacterium
CAACTGCTCGCCGTCGGCGCATCGGCACGAGGCGGTCCCGCACCGGCGTCGTTGCACCACCACGGACCCGCGGATCATCCGCGGGAACCGGGCTCGTGTGCTCTCAGTCATGACCTCTCCATCCTGTCACCTGCACGCGGCACGCGTGCAGATACTCAGGATCTCGGGAGGTCTATGCGTGCTGGGGGACGCCCGCGGCGCGTCGTCGATGACACGGAGATCAGACGGCCGAGCGCGCGAGGGCAGGGCTGCTCAACTCAGCCAAAAGTGCGAAACTCCACTGTCAGGGCCGTGGGGAATTGACCTGGTGGTGGTCGACGGGGGCGCGGAGGGCTACGCGGTGACGATCAGCTCTTGGTGCATGCCGTTCGCGTAGTGGTTGGTCAGGTTGCACACGAGCTCGTAGTGGCCGGGGGCCAGCGTGATCGTGACCCAGCCGGCGGAGCCGGATGCGATGCCCTCACCGGCCCCGGCCGCGCAGGTGCTCGAGGCCTCACCCAGGTTTCCGTCCTCGTCCACCTTGCCGTCGGCACCGGGGACCTGCTGCCCGGCGGAGCGTCCCGCAGTCAAGGGCAGGATGACGAGCTCATGGGTGCGCCATCCCTGGTTCTCCACGACGAAGGACACCTGCCCAGCGGGCACCGAAGCCGGGGCCGCGACGAGGACCATTCGGGCCCCCATCGGAGCGGTGCCGCCCATCATCCGCGACATGCCCATGTCGCCGAGGGCGACGTCCACGCGGGTCCCGGGCAGGGAGTGCGGCGTCGCACACGACACCGAGGCGGCGGTGTAGCCCGGTCCCATCATCCCGCCCTGGCCGCTCCTCGCGCCCCCCGAGTTGGTCGAGGTCCCACCCATCATTCCGCCGGAACTGTACGGGGTCGAGCACGCCGCGAGCAGGACACCGGCCGCGGACAGCGCCGCCATCACGGCGGCGAAACGGGTGGTCCGTCGCGGTTTGAGCACCTCCTCACCGTACACCCCGGGGGGTATGCGGCCCCTTTGCCTGCCCCGGAGGGGCCGGCGGTTCCTGAGGAGCGGGCCACGTCGAGGGCCGACCCGATTCGAGGCCGCCAGCGATGACACACGCCACCACCCGCGCGACGGCACCGACGAAACGCCCAAGGACTCCCGCCCACCGCGGCTGCGCTTCTCGGCGACGGAGCCGTCCTCCGCCAACCGACCTGCGGTGGACGGGAGCCGCTTCGACGGTAGGGCGCGGCGGACATGCAGCCCCCGGAATTCGACCCCGGGTCGGGCGAACGGCAGGGCCACATCGGCCTATCGGACCGGTCCACCCACCCACGATGCCGGTCCCTGCCGCCCCGAGCCAACCTGCTCGAGTCACCCGGCGGCGGCACCATGTCGCCGACTGGTCGACCGGTCGACCGGTCGACCGGGCGATAGCGGTGACAACAAGGACCCCGCTGACCACTCGCGACCTTCGGGAGGCGTAGCGCGCTGATCTTGCCGCGATCTGGCGAAGGTAGGACGCACATTTGCGAGTCCACCCCGGGGTCGACAGTTGCCCGGCTACGGTTGGGCTCCCTCCGAGGCAACGAAGTGGGTTGAGTGATGGAGCCTGGTTTCGTCATCGACGCTAGTGGGCTGGACCGCAGGCAGGGCAGCGACCCAGCAACGCTGCAGCGGCAGTTCGGGACGAGCGACGCGCTGCTGCCGTTGTGGATCGCTGAGCCGGGCCTGGACCTGGCGCCCGAGGTGACCGAGGCGCTGCAGGCGCGGGCTGGGACTGGCTGGTACGGCTACGAGATGCGGCCAGAGTCGATCATTGACGCGTTCTGGGTGTGGATGGCCACCCGGCACCGGTGGGACGGGTCGGGGCTGCGCACGCTGGTGAGCCCGAGCGTCCTGACTTCTGTGGGCACCATGATCGAGCAGATGACCGACCCCGGTGACGGCGTCATCCTCCAGACCCCTGTCTTCAGCGGCTTCAAGCCCCTGGTCACCGCCGCACGTCGTCGGCCGGTGCGCAACGCACTCACGCTGACCGGTGAGGGCTACCGGATGGATCTGGAGGACCTGGCCGCCAAGGTGTCGGACCCGGCAACCCGGATGCTCATCCTGTGCAGCCCGCACAACCCGGTCGGCCGGGTCTGGACCCGCGAGGAGCTCAGGGCGGTGGCGTCGATCTGCGCGGAGCACGACGTGTTCGTCCTCGCCGACGAGATACACGCCGACGTGGTGCTGCCGCCGCACGAGTTCGTCTCGTTCGCGGTCGCCGCGGAAGGCATCGACGTGGCCTGGGCGGCGACGCACGGTCCCATCAAGACCTTCGGCCTGGCCGGGGTGTGCGACACCCTGCTGGTCACCGACCGCGACGACGTCGCCGACCGGTTCCAGGCGAGGAGCTCGCAGCTGCACCTCACCCGGAACAACGTCTTCGGCCTTACCGCGTTCGAGACGGCATACCGGCGCGGCGGGCCCTGGTTCGACGGCTTCCTGAAGCTGGTCGCAGACAACGCCGACCTGCTCCGTGAGCGGCTGCCAGAGCAGGTTCGGGTCCTACCCCTCGAGGGCACCTACCTGGCCTGGCTCGATCTGCGTGAGCTCGAGCTGACGGTCCCCCAGACCCCGACCTGGCTGGCCTCGGCGGCCGGTCTCGCGCTCAGCCCGGGCCACTGGTTTGGCCGCGAGGGCGCTGGCTTCGCCCGGATGACGATCGCCGTCCCAAGCCAGACCATCGAGCGCGCCGCCGACCAGCTCGCGAGTGCGGTCCCGAACCGATAGCGAGGCGCACGGGACTCCCTGACCTGCGGTTCATCAACGGCTCCCGCCGAGTCGATGGGTGGATGCCGGCCAGCACGGCGGGGGCCCAGGGGCCATTCGGGGCGGCTTGCTGGGACGCACTCGGCCGCCCGGACCCGGAACTGGCACCCGCGGCGGAAGGACGTGCCGTCGCCAAATCGGCGTTCTGTGAGTGAAACCGACCCGACCCGTTCTAGCCCTCAGTGGGCCGTTGAGACGCGCCCATCCTCGGCCTACCGGCTGAGCGCGTTGATGCCGTCGTCGTTCTGGCAGAGTCGACCTCGCCCATGGCCCGTGCATCCGCCCCATGCCTTGGGGGCCTGCCGGCTGGGCTGCTGCCGCCGGCTTCGCTCCCCCGGTCAGGAGTGTTCTAGGTCGATATTGACTGGGACGAGTGCACCTGTTCTTCGCGCTCCCAGCCGTAGCGGCAGCCTCCGTTCGGACCTTCGTTGGCTGGCCACCCAGCTCGAGTGTCTACCGAGGTTTCAGCAGGCCCACCCGGGTGATCCATCAACCGGCGGGCGAGTCGGTGGAGCGGAGGAGGTGCTCGTCGTCGGCAACGTCTGCCGTAGGCGGACGGTCGGGACGGGCAGTTCAATGGGGCCATGGACACCCATCAGCTCGTCATTGCGGACGCGGCGTTGCGCGACCGGAAAGGCCGTTGGAACGTCGGCGTCGTGGACGGTCGCATCGTCGCGATAACGCAGGATCCGCTTGTGGCTGGCCTCGAGCTCGACGCCGCCGGAGGGCTGGTCACCGAGAGCTTCGTCAACGGCCATATGCACCTGGACAAGGTGCACACGCTGGACCGGATCGGCGACTCCGCTTTGACGGCGTACACCTCGGGCGACATGGGCTCCGCGTTGACCTCCATCGAGATCGCGTCTGCGGTAAAGGCCGGCTACGACCGAGCCTGGATCGCCGAGAACGCCAGGCGCGCGGTCATGGAAGCGGTGCGGTACGGCGTACGTCACGTGCTCGCCTTTGCCGACGTTGACACCAAGGCCCGACTCGAAGGCGTGGTCCCGCTTCTGGAGCTGCGAGAGGAGTTCCGTGGCGTGGTCGACTTGCAGGTCGTCGCCTTTCCCCAGGATGGCCTGCTGTGCGATCCCGGCGCGGAGGAGCTGGTGGGTGAGGCAGTCGACCTCGGCGCCGACGTCGTGGGTGGCATCCCGTGGATCGAGCATACCGACGCCGAGGCGCGGGAGCACGTGCGTCGAATGTGCCTGCTGGCCGCGGCACATGGGAAGCGGGTGGCGATGCTTGTCGACGACGCCGGTGACCCGGCACTGCGCACGACCGAGATGCTCGCCGAGGCGATGCTTGCCCATGATCTAGTCGGCCGCGGTGTGGCCAACCACGCCAGGGCAGTGGGGCTGTACGCCCGTCCGACTCTGGAGCGCCTTGTCGGGCTGGTGAGGCGCGCAGGCCTCGGTTTTGTCAGCGACCCGCACACCGGGCCGTTGCACCTTCCCGTTCGAGAGCTCACGGCCATGGGCGTGCCCGTCGCGCTCGGGCAGGACGACATCGAGGACGCCTACTACCCCTTCGGTCGGCACAACATGATCGAGGTCGCCTTCCTTGCCGCGCACGCGCTCGGGGCGGTTGACACCCCCGGACTGGACCTCGTCTACGACGCCGTCAGCACAACCGCAGCCCGGGTGTTGGGGGTGAGCAGCCACCGTCTCGAGGAGGGCGGAGTCGCCGACCTGGTCGTCCACCACCAGCGCACCCTCCGCTCCGTGCTGACTCACCACGAGCCGCCGGCGTACGTCGTTGCTTCCGGCCGCTTGGTCGCCAGCTCCACCTCTTCCACGCAGTTCCACCTTGGGGGAGTGGTGCCCAGCCGCCGTCGCGCGCGGCCGTAGCTGACTGGCGCGAAACGCAGCCCATCACCCGTGGACGGTACCCGGCGGAGCGGCCGTTAGGTGGGCGTTGAGCCACCTGCTCTAAGTGGGCTACGAGATCCGCGGGGGGCCCTACGGACAACCTCACGGGGGCTGAACTGCGACGCTGGCCGCCTTGGCTGTCGTTCAGCGGGCCGGCCACATGGGCGACGAGGTGCCGGTCCAAACGGTTAGGTCGATGATGACTGGGACCAGCACCCCCTGTGTCATTGCGACCGGAGGTGTCACCTGCTCAGTCGTTCCGTTGCGTCACAGGCATTCTCAACACACTCGGAGAGCCCGGACCAACCGCGAACCCGACCACCCGACCTTCAGCAGTCGCGGGCGCTGTCCTGTGGCTGTGTACCGGGGCGCGCCCCGCGCGCTGGCTGTTGACCCTGGCCCGGCGTTGCCGATACCTTCGCCAGAATCGAGAGCCGCGGGGTAACGCGCTGGTCCGCCAGTGCCTTCGTGGGGTTTCGGAGAGGCACACAATGCGCGAGTACGAGCCAACACCTCTGGGTCCCACTCCGTCCAGCGACGCGGCGCAGCCACCGTGGTGGGCATTACGTGACCATCGCGATCTCAGCTTGACGCTCGGGCACGGCGCAGATGCTCCAGATCCTGCAGACCTCGGTGAACCGGAGTCGGTGAGCCGAGCCCTGCGTGACCACGTCGAGTACCGCATCTCGCGACGCCGCGCGATGGCCGCCGGGGCCGGGGGGCTGGCGATCGGTCTGAGCGGACTCGCGACCGGGGGGCAGAGCGCGGCGGCCAAGTCTCCTGAAAGACCTCGGGGGCCGTGGCGGGGCAACGCGACGAGTCTCAACGCGGCCATCGACGTTGCCTATCTGAGACACGTCACCGAGTCGGTCTCGGGGTTCGGTGACACGCCCGACGGTTGGCGTCCCGGTGGCTCGCCGGCCAGCCTGCGCGCGGTCGACTGGATCGCGAACGAGATGCGGTCGGTCGGCCTGCGCCATGTGGCCAAGCTTCCGGTCCCGATCGACCGCTGGGTCTTCAACGGTGCATCGGTCGCGGTCCACGGTGGCCCGACGAACCCCGCGAGCTCGTGGGGTGGAGTGCCCGGTACCCCTTCGGGCGGGATCACGGCGGAGGTGCTCAACCTGGGCCTGGGTCAGGCCAGCGACTACGAGGGCGTGGACGCCACCGGGAAGATCGTGCTCGTCAACTGGGCGTTCGGCGACTACTGGGTGAACCGCCACGGTCACCAAGCGACGCTCGAGGGCGCCTTGGCCGTGATCTTCTACACGGGTACAACGGCAGCAGGAGCCTTCTACAACAGGCGTGACGACGGTCTGCTGAGCTTCGACGGGACGTATGACGACAACTGGGTTCCGTTCGTCTTCGTCACCAGGAACGCCGCGAACGACCTGATCGCGCGGATCGCCTCGGGGGCGACGACGGTGACGTTGACGTCCGATGTCGAGCTCACCCGGGCCAACGACGGCGGGGTCGGGTACAACGTCCTGGGGGCCATCCCCGGCACGGACCGGTCCAACGAGGTGATCATCTTCACGGGTCACCACGACGCCTGGTTCCACGGCGCGGCCGACGACGCAACTGCGATTGCGGCGATGCTTGGGATCGCCAAGGCGGTCCGCGACACGGGATTCAGGCCGCGCCGAACCCTGCTCTTCCTGGCCAGCACCAACGAGGAGTACGGCTACACCGATGCGTACTACGAGTGGTTGGTCGGCTGTTGGTATGCGGTCACTCACCAACGCCCCGAATGGGCACACCGGGCGATCCTGAGCCTGGGACTTCGAGCTTCTCGGAACAGGCGACCCCGGGGAGCGACTCCTCATCCGGACCCACGCGGAGCTGCTGGCTCACGCGGTGGAGAAGCTGAACAGCGATCCCTCGAGAACCCCGTTCGGCACCCTGTCGCAGAACACCGTCTGGGCGAATGCAGACCACGTCACGCTGACGGCCGCAGGCATCCCCGGCCTGTACTTCAACACGGTCGGAACGTCGTACCTCACACGGAACTACCACACCAACTACGACATCCTCTCCAACGTGAACTTCGACTATCTCGCGCAGAACATCGAGGTCATCAATGACATCTGGGTCGACCACGATCGAGCGACGCTTCCACTCCTGGACTTCGTCGCGCGCGCTACCGAGGCAAGCTCCCGCATCGCATACGAGGCGGAACCCGGCATCGGGCTCGGCGCACTACCTGGAGTGGACCCAGCGACGCTCACGAAGCTTCAGGAAGCGGTGCAGAGGTTTGCTGACGCCGCATCCGCACTGGACGCGAAGCTCGCCACCGGTAGGTGCTCGAACTCGCGACGGGTGGCCGCCCTGACCATGAGGGCGGAACGTCTGTTCCTGACGACGCTGGTGGCGCTGGATGTCTTCGATCAGTACATCTTCCCGCACCAGCAACTCCAGCGAGACGCGACCAGGATGCCGCTAGCTGTCGATTCTCTCGAATCCGGCGACCCGGTGATCGCCAACGACACGTACGTCCGACGTACGGGCCTTACCAGCGCTGGGCGACTCTTCGCCTACGAGACTTACGTTGCCGAGCTGGCTCGACATGAGCCGTCATCCGACCGCCTCCAGTGGGGCGGTCAGGGTCATCTGAGCCCCTACGTCGACCTGTGGCAGGAGTACCACGCCGTCGCCGACAAGATCAGCGGCGGGTTGACCGATCCGTCGCACTACTCGACCGAGATCGCCTCGCTCAAGGAGAAGCTCCAGCCCGTGTATCACCAGCTGAATGGGCGACTGGACAGCATGGCTCAGGTCTTCGAACGGGGCGCTCGGCTGCTGACGTGGGCGGCCAAGGTGGCTCACTAACCGCTTCAGCTCGTCCCTGTTCCTCAGACCGCTCTGCTTGCGCGATCCCGATGGGATGCTGGCCGGCGAAAACATCACCACAAGTGCATTCACGGCCTGGCCCACGTGGTGCCACCAGCACCCTGGCCGGAGGCGGTTCGTGCCGGTCATCGACCGTATCGCCAGTTGCTTCGAGCAGAGTGTGTTGCGTCCCTTGTGGAACCGGAAGGCCACGGGTGCGGTCCTCGGCTGTCGGCCAGAGGCGGGCGTAGGTGTTCTGGTGCGGCGGGTCGTTGACCTTGCGGTCGAAGTGCCGTGCGTGATCCCGGCCGGGTGTCGTCGCGGTAGCGCGCCGCCATTGCCCGTTGGTCCGCTTGGCCACGGTTCCAGTCATGACTGGTCCTTCCC
>JBBQNZ010000172.1:0-7758 GCA_038330415.1 Actinomycetales bacterium
ACTGCCGGAGGCAAAGGTGGCCAGCCGGCGCTACCGATGGGCCCGGGCCGTTGACCCCTACGAAGACTGAGGCCACTGGATGAGCACCGAGACCGCCCACCGCCCCGCCACCGCGGGGAAGGTGGTCCTCACCACCCTGGCCGCCGCCCAGTTCCTCATGACCCTGGACAGCTCGGTCATGAACGTCTCGATCGCGACGGTGGCGCAGGACGTCGGCACCGACGTGACCGGCATCCAGACCGCGATCACGCTCTACACGCTGGTGATGGCCTCCCTGATGATCACCGGTGGAAAGGTGGGCAGCATCCTGGGCCGCAAGCGGGCCTTCGCGATCGGCTGCGTCATCTACGGGATCGGGTCGTTCACCACCGCGCTCGCCACCAGCCTGCCCGTGCTCATCCTCGGCTGGTCGCTGCTCGAGGGCATCGGCGCGGCCCTGATCATGCCCGCAATCGTGGCCCTGGTCGCGACCAACTTCGCTGCCGCGGAACGGCCCCGGGCTTACGGGCTGGTCGCCGCCTCCGGCGCGATCGCAGTGGCCGCGGGGCCGCTCATCGGTGGGGTGTTGACTACCTACGCCTCGTGGCGCTACGTGTTCGCGGGTGAGGTGGTGCTCGTCGCCGTCATCCTGGTGCTGGCCCGACGGATGGCGGACGCCGTGGCCGACCCCGACGCCGCCCTCGACCTCGTCGGCACCCTGCTGTCGGCGCTCGGGCTCGGTCTGGTGGTGTTCGGCATCCTGCGGGCGGGCACCTGGGGTTTCGTGAACCCGAAGCAGAACGCCCCCTCGTGGCTCGGGCTGTCGCCTGTGATCTGGCTGGTGCTCGCCGGCGCCTTCGTGATCTGGGGCTTCCTGGCCTGGGAGAGCCGCCGGCTCGCGACTGGGCAGTCGGCCCTGCTCGACCCGGCCATGCTGCGCATCCCCCCGCTGCAGAAGGGGCTGACGGCCTTCTTCTTCCAGTTCCTGCTGCAGGCCGGGCTGTTCTTCTGTGTTCCGCTGTTCCTCTCGGTGGCTCTCGGGCTGAGCGCCATCGACACCGGCCTGCGGGTGATGCCCCTGTCGATCACGCTCCTGGTCGCGGCCATCGGCGTACCCAGGCTCTTCCCGCGGGCGTCGCCGCGACGCGTGGTGCGGCTGGGCTTCGTGGCCCTGCTCGCCGGGATCGTGACCCTGCTCGCGGCCCTGGAGGTGGGGGTCGGCGCGAACGCGGTGACCGGCCCGCTGCTTCTCGCCGGGCTGGGGATCGGTGCGCTCTCCTCCCAGCTAGGCGCGGTGACCGTGTCGGCGGTGCCCGACGAGCAGAGCGGTGAGGTGGGCGGCATCCAGAACACGTTCACCAACCTGGGCGCCTCGATCGGCACCGCGCTGGCCGGGGCCGTACTCATCTCGGCCTTGACGTCGTCGTTCCTCACCGGGATCGCCGACAACCCGGCCATCCCGGCAACGGTGTCGTCGCAGGCGCAGGTCGAGCTGTCCAGCGGGATCCCCTTCGTGTCGGACGCCCAGCTCGAGACCGCCCTCGCGGACGCCGACCTGGACCCGGCGGTGGCCACCGCGATCGTCGACGAGAACACGCAGTCGCGCCTCGACGGGCTGCGCAGCGCGCTTGCCGTGCTGGCGCTGCTCGCCCTGGTCGCGGTATTCACCTCCGGCGGGCTGCCGACCCGCCAGCCGGGCAGCCCGGATCCGGAGCCGGCACCAGAACCGGGTGCGGCTCCCTCGGTCAGCCCACCTGGAGCGCACTGACCCGCCACTTGCCGTCCTGGCCGACCAGGCGCACCGCGACGGCGCGAACCCGAGGGCCGTCGCTCACCACGACCGCCGCCTCGGCCACGCCGTCCGCAGGCTCGCAGACCCGCACCCGGACGACCCGCAGCCGCGGACGGGTGCGTGGTGCGTTGCCCTCGGCGACCCGCCGGGCGACCAGCGCGCTGCGCCGCGCGACCACGGCGTAGACCTCGGGAGTGGTCCAGCGCAGCACCTGCGGCGCCGACCGCACCCCGGTCATCACCTCGAGCAGCGCCAGGGCGATGCGCCCGGCCCATGCGGTGGGGTCGGGCAGGTCGTCACGCAGGGTGCGCTGCGGGCCGAAGAACTGCTCGTCGGAGGCGGCGGCGAAGTCGACGGCCAGGGTGTCCTGGATGTAGGGGGTGCGCCCCTCGCGCTCCGCCGTGGCCAGCCGCGACCGGCGGATGGCCTCCTCGAGCGACAACGGGGGCGGCAGCGGCCGGCTCGGCGGCGCCACGTGGAGCAGGCCGGCACTCACGACGTCACCGCGTCAGGGGCCCGCAGCAGCTGGCCCGGTCTGAGCAGATCCGGATCGTCGCCGACGACGTCGCGGTTGGCCTCGAACCAGGCCGGCCACGCCCGCGCGATCTCGGCATCCGAGGCATCGGGCCCGAGGTGACGTGCAGCGATGGCCCACAACGAGTCGCCGCGCCGGACGGCCACCTCGAGCGGTGCGTCGTGCGTCGTGCCGCCCCGGGGCGCCGGGCTGAGCACCCGCAGGTCGGGCTGGGCGCGAACCACCGGGGCGCTGGGCACCCATCCGGCACTGCCGGTGGTCGAGGAGGTGCCCGGGGGAGCCCACCCCGGGTCGGGCAGCGGGGCGAACGTCGGGTCGGGTGGAGGTGCGGGTGCGAGCACCACCACGGGCGGGCTCGCCCCGGCCGCCCCGGGTGCCACCCCCGCGACGACCGCCGCGCCGAGCGCGACGGCGACCGCGTGCCGGACCAGCCCCGGGGTCACCCGGGCGCCCACCTGCCGCGCGGCGTCTCCGACGACCCCGGGCACCAGCGCGACCAGCTCGAGCACCACACCCACGGCCAGCGCCGCCAGGACGGCCAGTGCGCCGCACGCAATGACCCCCGTGAGCGCCTCGGCCGGGCGAACGGGCACCCCCCGGGCCGTGTCGCTCCAGGCGCCGGCCGCGACACCCCACAGCCACGGTGTGGGCGCCACCACCGCCAGGACCAGTGCCGCCCCCCGGACCGCCACAGCGCTCTTGCCCATCAGATATCCCCCGTTTGATGCAGTTTGCCGTCGTTTGTGTGTGCTTGACCGTAATCGACCCACCTGACACCCGCAAGGCGGCCCGACCTAGGCTGTGGACATGAGGTGGGAGGGGCTGTTCGAGGACCTCGAGGGGCAGTTGGCCGCCGAGCAACGTCGCGAGCGCGACGACGAGGTGGCCGAGCGCACCAGGCGCGAGCGCGCCCTGGTCACCCTGGGGTCCCGGTTGGCGGCAGGGCTCGGTGCCCAGGTCGGCATCGGCCTGGTCGGCGGCCACCGGGTCGAGGGCGTCCTGGGCGACCTCGGGGAGGACTGGGTGCTCGTGCGGGTCGGCGCCGACGCCCATGAGGTGCTCGTGCCGCTGACCGGCGTGCTGACCCTGCGCGGGCTCGGCGCGCAGTCGGCGTCCGGGCGCACCGCCCGCCGGTTCGGCCTCGGCTACGCCCTGCGGGCGCTGTCGCGCGACCGCGCCACGGTGGCCATCTCACTGGTCGGAGCCGGCCCGCGCCTGCTCGGGACGATCGACACGGTGGGAGCCGACCACCTCGACCTCGCCGAGCACCTCGAGGGGGTGCCGCGGCGCCGTGAGAACGTCCGGGCGGTGACCACCGTGCCGTTCGCCGCCGTCGTGGCCGTGGAGTCGCGGCGCTGACCCGCGAGGTCGCCGGATGGCCCGTGCGGGAGGGGCCGGTCAGTCGCCCGCGCGGGGCCCGTCGTCGTGCCCGGTGTCGGAGTCGGACCGGGTCGTGACCAGCTCTCGGGTCTCGGAGTACATCCGCTGGATGTAGGCCTCGAGCTCGACGGTCTCGACGCGCCACTGGCCGCGGCCCCCGACCTTGATGGCCGGCAGGTCACCCGAGCGCACCAGCGCGTAGGCCTGGGCTGCGGAGATGTCGAGGATCTCGGACACCTCGGTGAGCGGGATGAAGCGGCGGGCCACGTCGTCAGTGTGCCATCCACAGGTGGTGCCACCGCCGAGGTCGTCCACAGGCGCGCTCGCTCCGGAGGCGGCGCCCGGCATCCTGCACCAGAATCGGGCGGCATGAGTGACCTGCCCACACCCACCGCCTCCCGGGTCCGTACCCCGTCGTGGCGCGACTCCCGGCTGCTCGTCGGGGTGCTCCTCGTGCTCGTCTCCACCGTCGGGGGCTCGGTCGTGGTCGCCCGCGCCGACGACCGGGTGCCGGTCTACGCCGCGAAGGGCGACCTGGCGCCGGGCCAGCGGCTCACCGAGGCCGACGTGGTGCGGGTCGACGTGCTGCTCGGCGACGGCTCGGCGCGCTACCTACCCGCCGACGGGGCCATCCCCGCCGACACCTGGTCGCTGCGCTCGCTGCGTCCCGGTGAGCTGATTCCGGCGTCGGGCGTCGGCTCTGCCGCCGACGTCGGCGTCCAGCAGGTGGCACTGCTGGTCGACGCCACCTCGGCTGCGGCCCTCTCGTCCGGCTCGGTCGTCGACGTCTACGTCAACCGGCCCAAGGAGGGCACCACCGTGGGCCTGCCCACCTACGCCGGGCCCGAGCGGGCGCTCGAGTCGGTGTCCGTCGTCCGCGTCGCCGGCGAGGACACCGTGCTGGGCGCCTCCGCCGAGACCCGCGCGGTCCACGTGATGGTGCCGCGCGAGTCCGTGCCCGAGGTGGTCGCCGACGTCGACCTCGGCGCCCGCATCACCCTCGTGCCGGTGCCCGGCGGGGTGTCGGCGGCTGCGTCATGACCAGCGTCCTCACGGCCGTCACGCACCGGCTCGAGGCGGCCTTCGTCCGCGTCCTCGAGGCGACGCCCGACCTCACCCTCGTGCGCCGCTGCGCCGACGTCGCCGAGCTGCTCTCGGCCGGAGCCGCCGGGGCCGCCCGGGTGGCGGTGGTCTCACCGGACCTGCGCGGGCTCGACCGCGACGCGCTGCGCCACCTCGCCGGCCACGGCGTGCGGGTCGCCGCACTGGTGGCGGGCGACGACGAGGAGGGCGAGCGGCGGCTGCGCCAGCTCGGTGTCGCCACGATCCTGCGCCCCGACGACGACGCGGCGACCGTGGCCCGCGCCCTGGTCACCCTCGCGGGTGCCACCACCGGCACCCCCGTCGACGACGGTCCCGCGGTCCCGGCATCCGCCCCCACCGCACCGGGCGACCGCGGCAGCCATCTCGGCGACCGGCCCGCGGATGACGACCCTGCCGTGCACACCCCGGTCACCGCGGTCTGGGGGCCGACCGGCGCCCCCGGCCGCACCACGGTCGCCGTCACCCTGGCCGCCCAGCTCGCCGCGGCCGGGGTGCGCACCCTGCTCGTCGACCTCGACACCTGGGGGGCCAGCGTGGCGCAGGTGCTCGGGCTGGTCGACGAGGCGCCCGGCGTGGCCGCGGCCGCCCGGGCCTCCGAGCAGGGCACCCTCGACGTGCCCGGGCTCGCCCGGCTCGCTCCCGAGGTCGTCCCCGGCCTGAGGGTGCTGACCGGGCTGCCCCGGGCCGACCGGTGGCCCGAGCTGCGCACCGCCGCGGTCGAAGACGTCCTGCGGCTGGCGCGCCAGGTCGCCGACCACGTCGTCGTCGACACCGGCTTCGCGGTCGAGGACGACGAGGAGCTCAGCTATGACACCGCCGCCCCCCGGCGCAACGCCGCCACCCTGACCACCCTCGAGGTGGCCGACCACCTGGTCGTCGTCGGTGCGGCCGACCCGGTCGGGCTGCAGCGCCTGGTCCGCGCGGTCCAGGACGTCGCGGTGCTCCCGTCGCCGCGTCCCACGGTCGTGGTCACCAAGGTGCGCTCCTCGGTTGCGGGTCGTCGCCCCGAGCGCGCGATCGGCGACGTGCTGCGCCGGTTCGCCGGCATGGATGCCGTCCGCTTCCTGCCGTGGGCGCCCGACGAGTGCGACGCAGCGCTGCTGGCCGGGCGGTCGCTCGTCGAGCTCGCGCCGCGGGCCGACCTGGCCGTGGCCGTGGCCGAGCTCGCCGCGGCGCTCGACCCGCGCGTGGCGCCGCCCTCGTCGGGTGGCCGCCGCTCGTCATCCCGGTCCGGTCGGCGCACCCGGGGAGGCGACCAGGCGCGCGCTCGTCACAGGGTGCCGCTGCCCCGGCCGACCGGTCTGACACGATAGGCCCGTGGCAGAACGGCTCAGCTCTCTCGACACCTCGTTCCTGAACCTCGAGGACGCGGCCACGCCGATGCACGTGGGGTCGGTGATGGTCTTCGACGCCCCCTCCGGGGGGTTCGACTACGAGAGCCTCGTGACCCTCATCAGCCAGCGCATCGCGCACGTCCCGCGCTACCGCCAGCGGATCAAGACAGTCCCTGGCGCCCTCGCCAACCCGGTCTGGGTCGACGACACGCACTTCGACATGAGCTACCACGTGCGCCGCAGCGCCCTGCCCCGCCCGGGCTCCGACGAGCAGCTCGAGGAGCTGGTGGCGCGCATCCAGCCGCGCCCGCTCGACCGCAGCCGCCCGCTGTGGGAGGTCTACCTCGTCGAGGGGCTGGCCGAGAACCGCTTCGCCATCATCACCAAGACCCACCACAGCCTGGTCGACGGCATCAGCTCCGTCGACATCGGCAACGTCCTGGTCGACGGCAACCCCACCGCCAGCGAGGGCGTTCTCACGACGTGGCGGGCCCGCCCCGAGCCCAGCGGGGCCGAGCTGGTCGTCGCAGCCCTCACCGAGGCGGCCCGCACCCCGAGCCAGGTCGTCGAGACCATCCAGCACGGGGTCAGCGACGTCACCCGGGCCGTCGGCAAGGTGGCCGGTGTAGCTGGTGACGTCGTGTCGACCCTCGCCCGGGTCTCGGCCCGGCCCGCCCCCGAGTCCCCGCTCAACGCCAAGGTCGGCCGGGCCCGCCGTTACGTCATGATCGGCACCGACCTCGAGGACTACCGCCAGGTGCGCACCCGCCTGGGCCGCGGCTCGTTCGCCGACGAGGTGACCGTCAACGACGTCATCCTCGCCACGGTCGCCGGCGCGTTCCGCTCGTGGCTGCTCACCCGTGGCGAGTCCGTCTACCCCGGCACGACCATCCGGGCGATGGTGCCGGTGTCCGTGCACGACGGCAACGACCCCCCGACCGGGGCCCAGGTCACCGCCTGCTTCGTCGACCTGCCGGTGGGGGAGCCCGGCCCGTCGATGCGGCTGCACCAGATCGCCTTCTCGATGCGCCAGCAGATGGAGGGCGGCTCGCGTCGGGCGGTATCGGCCGAGACCCTCTCCGGCCTGGGCGGTTTCGCCCCGCCGACCATGCACGCGCTCGGCGCGCGGCTGGGCGGCGCGGTCTCCAAGCGCCTCTACAACGTGGTCATCACCAACGTGCCCGGCCCGCAGACCCCGCTCTACGCGGCGGGCGCCCGGATGGTCTCGACCTACCCGGTCACCCCGTTGGGCCGTGGGCAGGCCCTCTCGATCGGGCTGACGTCCTACGACGGCGGCGTCTACTACGGCCTGTACGCCGACCGCGACGCCATGCCCGATGCCGACGTGCTCGGCCGCGGCGTCGTCGACGCCCTCCACGAGCTGCTCGAGGCCCCGCGCGTCGGGACCCGCTGACCCGCCCCGCCCCGCCACGACCGACAGGAGCCGTTGTGCCGCTCACCCGGGTCTACCTCCCGCTCACCCCCGCCGACCTCACCGAGCTGGCCGAGGGGAGGCCGCTCGGCCCCGCCCCGCGGGCCGCCCACGCGGTCACGCCGGCCCTGGGAAAGCCGGGACTGGTGACCGACGAGGAGGAGCTCGAGCACGCGGCCTGGGTCGCGGCGACCGAGGAGGC
>JBBQNZ010000173.1:0-7713 GCA_038330415.1 Actinomycetales bacterium
ACCCCGGCGCGGTCGACCTCACCAAGCGGCGTCGCTGATCGCCCGGACGACCGGCCACGCACCGTCGGTCCAGTTGGCGATGACCGTGTAGGTCACGGCGGACGACGGGCGGCGCACGCTGGCGAACGACACCCCCGCGTCGTACCCCTCCAGCCAGACCGTGTCGGTGGTGGCGTGCAGGTGGAACCCGAGACCGTACCGGCGGTCCTCCTCCGGCCTGTCGCTGTGCGGCCGGAGCATCTCGGCGAGCCGCTCGGGCGGGACGACCCGCCCGGCGAACAGCGCCTCCCACAACCGGCTCAGGTCGGCCACCGTCGAGTAGATGCCACCGTCACCGGTGCCGACCACCGGCAGGTGCAGCAGGTTGGTGCGCAGGCCGTCGACGGCCAGGTAGCCGCGGGCGGCCCGACCGGGGAGCTCGTCCGAGCGAAGGAACGCGGTGTCGACCAGGCCCGCCGGCTCGCAGACCAGGGTGCGCATCAGCTCGTGGAAGGCGACCCCGCTGGCCCGTTCCGCCAGGAGGGCGAGCACGACGTAGCCACCGTTGTTGTAGGAGGAGCCCTCGCCGGCCCGGAAGACGGTCTCGTGTCCGTCGAGCACCGGCAGCCACTGCTCGGTGGTCACGAGCTGGTGCACCGGCACCGGAAGCACGTAGTCGGTGATGTCGTGGCCGGCGGTCTCGTCGAAGTAGTCACCGATCCCCGATCGGTGGGCCAGCAGGTGCTCGACCGTGACGTCGTCGGCGACCAGCGGGAGGTCGCCACCGAGCAGCGAGCGGGCGGTCGTGCCGAGGGCCAGGGTGCCGCGCTCGACGAGGGCCATGACCGCGAGCGCGGTGAGGGTCTTGGTCGCGCTGGCGGTCGCGAGCTGCGTGTCCACCGTGTTGGGCACCCCGTGGGCGCGGTCGGCGAACCCGTAGGCCCGGGCCAGCTCGATCTCGCCGGCCCGGTCGACGCGCACCACGCCCGAGAACCCGCAGCTGCGCGCGGCGTCATCCACCACGTCCGTCAAGGAGCCCATGAGGCCGAAGATAGCGACCGCGTCACTTCAGGGACAGCGGTTTTCGGTCTCAGGTCCCGGGCAGCAGCACCGTGCCGCCGAACCAGGCCAGGCAGACCAGCCAGGTCACTGCCAGCACCACGGCACGTCGCCTGCGGCCCGAGCGGTCGTCGCCGGTGCGCACCTGCTGCAGGGCGCCCAGCGCTGTGTGGGTCAGCTGCAGCTGCCAGCCCAGGATGCCGGCCAGAGTGACCACCACCGAGATCGGTGCCCAGTCGACGAGGGCGCTCCACCAGGCCGTCACGCTCCACGACCCCAGCAGCGACAGCACCACCAGGGCGGCGGCGGCCGCGAGCGCCACCCAGGTGAGCACTGACGGCATCCCCGCGAGCGGCGTCGGGCGGGGGACGGCGGAGGCGTCGGCGACCAGCCGGCGGTAGGAGTCGTTCGACATGGCACGCACAGTGTGTCGTGACGGCGAGACGTCGGCCGCGGTTCCGGCCACACTGGGGCGATGCCGACCGATGACTGGGCGCCGGCTGTAGGCCTCGGCCGTCAGGGCTGCAGCGACGCCTTGAGGTCGGCCGGCAGCAGCAGCGCCTCGCCGATCAGCCGCTCGGCCACCACGGCGGTGGTCGTCTGCGCCGCCATGATGCCCATCAGCACGAGCACCTGGGCCGCTGCGGCCTGCGCGGGTGAGCCGCCGCCGAGCAGCACCCCGATGAAGGCCCCCGGCAGGGTGACGACGCCGGCCGTTCGCACCTGGTCCAGACCGGGGATGAGCGCCTCGGGCACCCGACGGTGCACCACCTCACCGACGGCCTGCGACCGGGTCAGCCCGAGCGAGAGGGCCGCCTCGTACTGGCCCTTCTCCTCGCGCAGCGCGGCGAACGCCCGGCGACAGGTGAGCGTGTGCCCGTTCATCGTGTTGCCGGCGAGGATGCCGACCACGGGCACCAGCGCGATGCCGGTCGGGGGCACGGTGCGGGTCAGCAGGATGATCAGCACCACCGGGAGCAGCCCGGCGAGCATGGCCAGGGTCGCCCACGGCCAGGCCTTGGGCGCCTCGACCCGACGCACGGTGGTCACCACGGCGACGACGAACATGAAGGTCAGCAGCAGCAGCGACAGGACGAGCGATCTGATGACGGCCGCGATCACCAGCGCCGCGATGCTCAGCTGCACGATCGCCCGCGCAGCGGCGAACAGGGTCGAGCCGGGCTGCGGCAGCCGCCCGATGAGGTACATGGTGACGGTGAGGGCGAGCAGGAACACCACCGCGAGGGCGACGGGGAGGCCCGGGTCGATGCTCACCGGCACACCGTATGCCGTGCGACGCCGTGGGGTGCCCGGCGGGAGGCGAGGTGATCGCCGAGCCGGAGTCACGGCATCCGAGGATTTCGCCGGTCGCCGTGCACTCTGGCAGACTGGGTGGCTGCGTCCCGTCGACTCGACGGTCCCCGCCACAGGGGGAGTGCCCCGGACCCCGGTCCGACCGGCATGCGGCCCGACGGACGCACCTTCGAACCCAGCAGTACCGACATCGCGCGGGTGACCTGTGGCAGGCCGCGAGAAAGCGACATCCGTCATGCAGCGTTTCGACGAGCTCGACTCCGCCTCCCTGAAGACCGACATCCCCGCGTTCCGCGCCGGCGACAACGTCAAGGTCCACGTCAAGGTCGTCGAGGGCACCCGCTCGCGCATCCAGGTCTTCCAGGGCGTCGTGATCCGTCGCCACGGCGGCGGCGTCGGTGAGACCTTCACCGTGCGCAAGGTCTCCTTCGGCGTCGGTGTCGAGCGCACCTTCCCGCTCCACACGCCGATCATCGACCACATCGAGCTCGTCACCCGTGGTGACGTGCGTCGCGCGAAGCTGTACTACCTGCGCGACCTGCGCGGCAAGGCCGCGAAGATCAAGGAGAAGCGCGACACCCCCGTCGCGCGCTGAGACGATCTTCAATCGGTGCGACCCGCCCAGACGGGCCGACTAGGCTCCGTCGGGTGACCGCCCGACCCGCCGCCGACCCGGTACCGGCCACCCCCGTGGCCGAGGCCGGGTCGCGTCGTCCCCGGCTGGTGCTGCTCCTCGGGGCCGCGATCGTCGTCACCGCCCTGGTGCAGGCGTTCGTGCTCCAGTCGTTCTTCGTCCCCACGGCCGCGCTCGCGCCGACCCTCGAACCAGGAGACCGTGTCCTCGTGTGGAAGGTGCGGCCCGCCGCCGACCCGGGTGACCTGGTCCTCGTCGACACCACCACCTCGGCCGCCGTCGACCGCTCGACGCCGGTCGCAGACGGGCTGGTCGGGCGGGTCCTGTCCTCGGTGGCCGACGCGCTCGGGGTCGAGGTCGGCGCGCAGAGCCAGGCCGCCGTCGTCGGCTCGTCCACCGCGGATGCCGTCACCGTCACCGCGCCCGTCGCCGCCACCGTGCCGCGCGACGCGGTCGTCGGGACCGTCGTGCTGCGGGTCTGGCCGCTGAGCCGGTTCGGCACGGTGTCCGCCGGGCCCGAGGCCGCCCGGTGAGCGCCCCCGAAGCCGACCCGGTGGCCGAGGGCCGCGACGACGAGGGTCACGACGACGAGGGTCACGACGACGAGGGTCACGAGGACGAGGGACGGCACCTGGCGCCCGAGGACCAGGAGGCTCAGGGCCCGCTGCAGATGGTCACGGCGGCGGTGCGCGAGGTCGTCGTCGTGGTCGCCATGGCGCTGGTGCTGTCCTTCATCGTCAAGACCTGGCTGCTGCAGGCCTTCTTCATCCCCTCGGGGTCGATGGAGGACACCCTGCTCGTCGGCGACCGGGTCATCGTCTCGAAGCTGACGCCCGGCCCGGTCGACCTCAAGCACGGCGACGTCGTCGTCTTCCAGGACCCCGGAGGCTGGCTCGAGGTGCTGCCGCCCGTGCAGCGCACCGGGGTCACGGGGGCGATCCACGACGGGCTGGTGTTCGTCGGGCTGCTGCCGGCCGAGTCCGAGGACCACCTCATCAAGCGGGTCATCGGCCTGCCCGGCGACCACGTCGTCTGCTGCTCGCCCGACCGCAAGCTCACGCTCAACGGCGTCGAGATCACCGAGCCCTACCTCAAGCCCGGCGACGAGCCCAGCGAGATGAACTTCGACATCACCGTGCCGGCCGGGCACGTGTGGGTCATGGGTGACCACCGCTCCGACTCCGAGGACTCGCGCTTCCACGACCCGAGTGGCTCCGGCAAGGACGGCTCGGTGCCGATCGACGACATCACCGGTCGGGCGGTCGCCGTCGTCTGGCCCCTCGACCGCGCCGGTTGGCTGTCCGACCACGAGGAGACCTTCGCCGCCGTTCCCGAAGCGGCGGCCGGGCCATGAGCCCGGCCCCTGCGCGCCGGCCGAGTCTGCGGGTCGAGCGCGCCCTGCAGCGCGACGGCCACCGGGTGCTCGCCGGGATGGACGAGGTCGGTCGCGGCGCGCTCGCCGGCCCGGTCACCGTCGGCGTCGTCGTCATCGACGAGACCTGCCGCAGCGCCCCGCAGGGGGTCAAGGACTCCAAGCTGCTGGCGCCGCACGCCCGCGAGCGGATGGTGCCGCGCATCGAACGGTGGGCGCTGGCCCACGCCGTCGGGCACGCGAGCGCCGACGAGATCGATGCCATCGGCATCATCGCGGCCCTGCGCCTGGCCGGGTGCCGCGCGCTGGGCGCGGTGGCCGCGGCCGGCATCCGGCCCGACCTGGTCATCCTCGACGGCAACCACGACTGGCTCACCTCGCCGCACGACGTCGGCCTGCTCGCCTTCGCCCACGAGGACCGCACCGAGACCCCGCCGGTGACCACGATGATCAAGGCCGACCTGAAGTGCTCGTCGGTGGCGGCGGCCAGCGTGCTCGCGAAGGTGCAGCGCGACCGCATCATGGTCGACCTCGGCGCCGACGATGCGTACGCCGGCTACGGCTGGGTCGAGAACAAGGGGTATGCCGCGCCGGAGCACCTCGACGCGCTGCGTCGCCTGGGCCCCTGCGAGCTGCACCGCCGGTCGTGGCGGCTGCCGGGGATGGACCATGATGGCGACGTGGCCGAGTGCGGAACGACCGACCTGACCCGAGTGGGAGAGCGATGAGCTCGGAGGACCTCGAGAAATACGAGAGCGAGGCGGAGCTGGCGCTCTACCGCGAGTACCGCGACGTGGTGGGCCTGTTCAGCCATGTCGTCGAGACCGAGCGGCGGTTCTACCTGTGCAACAGCGTCGACGTCAAGGTGCGCTCGGACGGCGGGGAGGTCTTCTTCGACGTCACGATGCACGACGCCTGGGTGTGGGACATCTACCGCCCGGCCCGCTTCGCCAAGACCGTGCGGGTCGTCACCTTCAAGGACGTCAACGTCGAGGAGCTGGCCAAGAGCGAGCTCCAGCTGCCCAAGGGCGAGTTCTGACCCGGATGCCGTGACGCGGTCGGTCCGTGACCGCTGAACGCCCCCGCTGAGCACGGATCGCCGTCCACAGGGGGTGGGTCCGCCCGGACGTCGTCCACAGGTGCGGCTGCGGGCTCGTGGCGCGCCGGCCGGGCCGGTTGGCTCCGGGCATGACGAGCACCGACCCTCCCGAGAGCACACCGATGGCCCGACCGGCCCGGGCGCGGCGCACTGCCCCTGCCATGCGCCCCGCCGCTGCGCTGGGCCGCTACGGCGAGGCGCTCGCGGTCCGTTACCTGCGTGAGCAGGGCATGGAGGTGCTCGACCGCAACTGGCGGTGCGAGCACGGCGAGGTCGACGTCGTCGCGCTCGACGGCGACTGCCTGGTCATCTGCGAGGTCAAGACCCGCCGGTCCTCGGGCTTCGGCGAGCCGGTGGAGGCGGTCACCTTCGCCAAGGCCAAGCGCCTGCGGCGGCTGGCGGCGGCCTACCTCGCCGGCCACGGTCACGGTTCGAGGGTGGCCCAGGTACGCGTCGACGTGGTGGGCATCCTGTGCCAGCCCGGCCGGCCGGCGGTGCTGCGGCACGTCGTCGGGGTGGGGTCGTGAGCCAGGGGCTCGGGCGCACCCGCTCGGTGGCGCTGTCCGGCCTCGACGGCACCGTGGTCGACGTCGAGGCCCACATCTCGCAAGGGCTGCCGCACTTCTCCGTCGGTGGCATGCCGGATGCCGCGTGCGCCCAGTCGCCCGATCGGGTGCGGTCCGCGGCGGCGAACAGCGGGGCCGCCGTGTCGCCGAACCGGGTCACCGTCAACCTCTCACCCGCGTCGATCCCGAAGCGGGGCGCGTGCTTCGACCTGGCGATCGCCGTTGCGGTGCTCTCCGCGGGCGGGGTCATCAAGGGTGGGGTCGCCGCTGACGTCGTCCACCTGGGCGAGCTGGCCCTCGATGGGCGGGTGCGGGGCGTGCACGGGGTGCTGCCCGCGGTGTTGGCGGCCGTCCGGTCCGGGGCCCGGCACGTGGTGGTGCCGGTCGAGAACGTCGGTGAGGCCCAGCTCGTCACCGGGGTGGCGGTTCACGGCGCCGGCTGCCTGCGCGACGTCGTCGACTGGTACCGCGCGGCCGAGCAGGGCACGCCCCTGCCGCCCGCACCGACGCCGGTTCCGGGCGTGGTCGAGACGCGGCCCGGCCCGGACCTCGCCGACGTCGTCGGGCAGCCCGAGGCGCGGCTGGCCCTCGAGCTGGCAGCGACCGGTGGGCACCACCTGCTGATGTCGGGGCCACCGGGGGTCGGCAAGACGATGCTCGCCGAGCGGCTGGTCACCGTGCTGCCCCCGCTCAGCCGGGAGCAGGCCCTCGAGACCCACGCCATCCGCTCGCTCACCGGCCAGGTCGGCGAGGTCGTCGAGCTCGACCGCACCCCTCCCTTCGTGGCGCCGCACCACAGCGCGTCGATGGCGGCCGTGACCGGCGGGGGGTCGGGGGTGGCCCTGCCCGGGGCCATCTCCCGGGCTCATCACGGTGTGCTCTTCCTCGATGAGGCTCCCGAGTTCAAGGGTTCGGTGCTGCAGACCCTTCGCCAGCCGCTCGAGTCAGGGGAGGTGGTCATCGCGCGGGCCCGGCAGGTGGTGCGCTACCCGGCCCGCTTCCTGCTCGTGCTCGCGGCCAACCCGTGCCCGTGCGGCCGGTCCTACGGCAAGGGGCTCGACTGCTCGTGCAGGCCGATGGAGATCCGGGCCTATGCCGGGCGGCTCTCCGGCCCGCTGCTCGACCGGGTCGACCTGCAGGTGCACGTGCCGCCGGTGCACCGGGCGGCGTTCGGTGACGCGACCGGGGAGTCCAGTGCCACGGTCGCCGCCCGGGTCGCGGCGGCGCGGGAGGCACAGCGTTCCCGGTGGGCCGAGCACGGGTGGGCCACCAACGGGCTGGTGCCCGGGCACGCGTTGCGGCGGACGCCGTTCCGGCTCCCACTGTCGACGACGGCGGTGCTCGACCGAAGCCTCGAGCAGGGCCGGCTGACGCTGCGCGGCTACGACCGGGTGCTGCGGGTCGCGTGGTCGGCGCCCGCCCGGGCCGGGCTCGAGGTGCCCGGCCGCGACGAGGTGGCCACCGGGCTGGCGCTGCGCAGCGGCGAGCTGGTGGCGGCGTGAGCGGCGTGGGGGATGGCGGGACGAACGGGCTGGGGGATGGCGGGAAGAACATGGGGGTGTATGGCGCGATGAACGGGGTGGGGCGCGGCGGCTTCACGAGGCGGCCGACCAGCAGGCTCGAGTTCGACGAGCGTTGGGCGCGGGCCGCCTGGGCCTTCCTCGCCGAGCCCTGTGACGCAGGCGTGACC
>JBBQNZ010000174.1:0-7690 GCA_038330415.1 Actinomycetales bacterium
TGGTGGGATCGGACCTGAGTGCCGAGATGGTTGCGCAGGCTCAGCGCACCCATCGCGACATCACGTTCGAGGTGCGCGACCTGCGGCACCTGATGCGTCCCGTCGATGCGGATGGGTGGGGCGTGGTGCTCGCGTGGTACTCCCTCGTGCACCTCGCCGCATCCGAGCTCCGCGACGCGATCGCCGCCCTCGTTCGCCCGCTGCGCCCGGACGGCTACGTGGTGCTCAGTCTGTTCGCCGGTCCATCGATCAGGCACGTCGCCGAGCTGTGGGACATCCCGATCGATCTTGACTTCCTCCACCACGACCCAGCCACCGTCATCGCAGCTGCGCAGGCGGCCGGCCTGACCGACCTGGAGTGGTACCAGCGCGGTGTCGTGCCCAGTGAGGGGGAGCCGGTCCACCGCTTCTACCTCATCGGTCGGCGCCGCTGAGCCCAGGCAACCCAGCCCGGGGCCCAGGCTGCAAAGAGCGGCCTCGGTCGGCGAGCTGTTCAGCAGTGCGGCTCCCGTGGCGCGGACCACCGTCGCACTGCGGGTGTGCGCTCAGAGCTCAGAGCTCATCACAGGCTGAGCAGGGCCAGGGCGTAGGCGCACTCGAGATCGGGGTCGGTGACGGCCTGCACGTATCCCGGCTGCACGGCATACGTGACCTCCCACCCGCCCTCGGTGCGGTGCACCGCCTCGAGCCGGTCGCCGAGCAGCTCGCGCAGCTGGTCCTCGCGCGGCAGCCACAGGGCCTGGTCGAGGGTCACCGAGTCGAGCGCCCACTCGGTGGTGCCGTTGAACCCGAGCAGCGACTGGTCGCGGTAGGTCTGCACCTCGACGGTGAGGTCGCTGATCCAGAACACCTCCCCGGTGAGCAGCTCGGCGTCGATGACGAAGCGGTCACCGGCGGCGGGTTCCCAGAGCACGCCTGACTCCTTGAGCAGGGCGCGGGCGAGCTCGACCGTGATCATCGAGCCATTCTCACCCAGCCCGCAGGCCCCGCGGCTGTGGTGTACAGGGTCGATCGGTGGCCGAACTGTCAGCCGAGCAGCCACACCACGAGCATGATGAGCGGCACCGCCCCGACCGTCGTCACCAGGATGGTGTCGCGGGCCAGGGTCGGCGAGCGGTCGTAGCGGGTGGCGTGGACGAAGATGTTCTGCGCCGTCGGCAGGCTCGAGCACACGACCACCGCGAGCAGCGCGTGACCCGACAGGCCCAGCGCGAGGTGCGCCACGGCATACGCCACCAACGGTTGCACCGCGAGCTTGAGGGTGCTCGTCAGGGCCAGCTCGCCGGTGGGCACGTCGCCGCCGAACCCCGGTCCGAGCCGTAGCGCGATGCCGTAGGCGAGCAGCATCCCCGGCACGGCCATCGCGCCGATCAGCTCGACCGGGTCGAGCACGATCGGGGGCAGCTGCCACCCCGTGATGGACAGCAGCAGGCCGATGAGAGTGCCGATCGTCAGAGGGTTGGTGAACGGGCGCACCATCATGTGCCGCAGGGTGGGGCGCCGGCCACTGACGTCGGCGTCGAGCAGCGCGAGCGCGAACGGCTGGAGCACGAGCAGCTGCAGCAGCAGGGTCGGCGCCACGAGGGCGGCGTCGCCGAGCACGTAGGCGGCGACCGGCAGGCCGAGGTTGCCGGCGTTGACGTAGCTGCTCGCCAGCGCGCCGATGACCCGCTCGCCGACCGACCGCCGCCACTTCCACCACGCGACGGTGACGTAGATGCCGGCCGGCACGACGACCCCGACCACCGTGGCGACCAGGCTGCGCGAGAGCACGTCGTGGGTGTCGGCCTTCGACACCGTGGTGAGCAGCAGCGCCGGGGACGCGACGAAGAAGGCGATGTGGCTGAGCACCTTCTGTGCCGACAGGTCGACCACCCCGAGGTGCGCGATGAGGGCGCCGACGCCGATGACGGCGACGATCGTCGCGAACCCCAGGACGACACCCTCCACGCCGCCATCCTCGCGGGCGGGGGGTCAGCGGGTGCGCACCGGTTCCGCACGCCGGGCCGGCACGAGGCGCGGATGCCGGGGGCCGCCTCGGGCGGTCAGCCCCAGTTCGCCGCCTGCGTCAGGCAGAACGGGTGTCCGCTCGGGTCGAGCAGCACCCGCCAGGTCTCGCCGGGCTGCTCGTCGGGCAGGGTGGCACCGAGCTCGACGCACTCGGCGGCGGCCGCGTCGAGGTCGTCGACGGCCAGGTCGAGGTGGAACTGCTTGCTGCCGTGCTCGTTGGGCCAGCCGGGCTGCTGGTGGTCCTCGAGCGTGCCGAACCCCAGCGCCATCCCGCCGGGGCCGGTCAGCATCGCGTACTCGTCCTGGGCGTGGGCGACCTCCCAGCCGAGCAGCGCCGACCAGAAGGTCGCATCACGCTGGGCGTCGGAGCTGTCGAGGGTGAGCATCTTGAGTGCGGCGATCGCCATCGGAGTGCCTCTCGTGCGGGTCGGTCAGTACGGACGGGGATGTCGTCCACCCTGCCTAGGCTGGGCCGGTGCCCGATAGGACAAAGGCGACAGGCGTGGTCACGGCCTCCACGGCGGGGCTGCTGCGGCCCGACGAGTTCGCGCGCCACGTCGACCTCGTCCGCGAGCCGGCCGGCGACGATGCCAGTCGCTGGGTCGAGAACCGCTGGTCCCTGCGCTGGAGCCTGCCCGACGGGCGGTGGTACGACAGCGAGGTCATCCCCCACCCCACCTGCTCGCTCACCGTCGAGCTCGGAAGCCACCCGCGCTCGGGGATGCCGCCCGACGAGACGGTCGCCGTCACCGGGGTGTGCACCCGACGCTTCGACGTCGAGGTGCGCGGCTGGGGCCGTGTCGTCGGCCTGCGCTTCCGCCCCGGCGGGCTGGCGGCGCTCACCGGGCACCCCGCCTCGGCGTGGACCGACCGGTCCGTGCCGGCCGCCCAGGTGCTGCCGGCCGCCCTGGTCACCGAGTTGGCCGACCCCGACCTGGCGCAGGCCGGCGCGGCGTGGGCCGAGACGGCTGAGCGCGCCCTGGCCGCCCTGGCCGACGGCTCGCCCGACCCGCGCTACGACCTCCTGCTCGACGTCGTGGCCGACATGCTGGCCGACCACTCGCTGCTCACGGTGGCCGATGTCGCCCAACGGCACGCCGTCACGGTGCGCACCCTCCAGCGCCTCTTCACCCATTTCGTGGGGGTCGGCCCGAAGGCGGTGCTCGCCCGCTACCGCGTGCACGACGCCGTCGCCGACCTCGACGCCAACTGGCCCGGCACGCTCACCGACCTCGCGGTGCGCTACGGCTGGTACGACCAGGCCCACTTCACCCGCGACTTCACGGCGCTGGTCGGCGTGACGCCCGGGCAGTACCGCCACCGGGCGACGGCCGCGGGTGCCGGCCACCCGGCATCCGCGCGTGCCTGACCCCGGCCGCGGTGGCTGCCCGCGCGAAAACCGTTCGTGCGGACCGTTCGCCACTCCTAGGCTCGACGGGTGCCGCGACCCGAAGGATTCGCCTACTCCGTGCGCGGTGGCGAGGTCGTCATCGCGCACCACGGGGCGCGGGCCACCGTGCTGCGGGGCAGCCGGGCAGCCCAGTTCCTCGTCGACGTCGAGCGCCAGGACCCCCAGGAGCTGATGGCCCGGGTGACCGGCAACTACCGGCGCGGCAACGAGCACACCGCGCGCAAACACCCCCGCAACCGCGGGTGAAGCGACGTCTGGCTCCAGCGCTGAGCGACCGGTGATGCAGAAGGGCGTCGCGGTGCGCCGCCTCTGCATCACCTCGTTGCTGTCAGGCGCCCGGGCGCAGCACCGTCGCCAGGGCGTCGAGCACGCCGACGTCCTCGATCGTGCCCGGGATCGTCGGGGTCTTGCCGTCGGCCATCTCGCGCATCGTCTTGCGCAGGATCTTGCCCGAGCGGGTCTTGGGCAGCGCGCCGACGATGTCGACCTGGCGCAGGCTCGCGACCGCACCGACCTCGTCGCGCACCCGTTGCACGAGCTCCTTGCAGATCCGGATGCCGTCGGCGCCGGTGCCGTCGACGCCACCCTTCAGCACCACCAGGCCGCGCGGCACCTGTCCCTTGAAGTCGTCGGCGACGCCGATGACCGCGCACTCGGCGACGTCGGGGTGGCCGGCCAGCGCCGCCTCGATCGAGCCCGTCGACAGGCGGTGGCCGGCGACGTTGAGCACGTCGTCGGTGCGGCCCATCACGTAGACGTAGCCGTCCGCGTCGATCATGCCGCCGTCACCGGTGAGGTAGTAGCCGTCGTAGACCGACAGGTAGCCCGAGATGTAGCGCTCGTCGTCCTGCCACAGGGTGGGCAGCGTGCCCGGGGGCAACGGGAGCCTGATCGAGATCGCGCCCTCGACCCCGGGCGCCACCGGCTGGGCCGAGTCGTCGAGCACCTGCACGTCGTAGCCCGGCACGCGCACCGAGGGTGAGCCGGCCTTGATCGGCATCGGGTCGAGCCCGCGCAGGTTCGCGGCGATCGGCCAGCCGGTCTCGGTCTGCCACCAGTTGTCGACGACCGGCACGCCCAGCAGCGCACTGGTCCACTCGTAGGTGTCGGGGTCGAGCCGCTCGCCCGCGAGGAACACGCACTCGAGCGAGCTGAGGTCGTGGCCGGCCATCAGGGTGCCTTCTGGGTCCTCGCGCTTGATCGCCCGGTAGGCGGTGGGGGCGGTGAACATGGCCTTGACCCCGTGGTCGCTGATCACCCGCCAGAAGGCGCTCGCATCGGGTGTGCCGACCGGTTTGCCCTCGTAGAGAACGGTGGTGGCGCCGACGAGCAGGGGCGCGTAGACGATGTAGGAGTGCCCGACGACCCAGCCGACGTCGGACGCGGTGAACCACACATCGCCCGGGCCGATGTCGTAGACGTTCTTCATCGACCAGCACAGCGCCACCGCGTGGCCGCCGTTGTCGCGCACGATGCCCTTCGGCCGGCCGGTCGTGCCCGAGGTGTAGAGCACGTAGAGCGGGTCGGTCGCCTCGACCTCCATGCAGTCGGCCGGCTCGGCGTCGGAGACCAGCTCATCCCAGTCGATCTCCTCCCAGTCGGTGTCGCGCACACCGACATCGGCGCGGCACTGCTCGCGCTGCAGCACGATCACGGACTCGGGCTTGTGCTCGCTGCGGTCGAGCGCGGCATCCAGCATGGGTTTGTACTCGACGACCCGGCTGGGCTCGATGCCGCAGCTCGCGGCCACGATGACGGTCGGCTTGGCGTCCTCGATGCGAGCAGCCAGCTCGGCGGGAGCGAACCCGCCGAAGACGACCGAGTGGATGGCGCCGAGCCGCGCGCAGGCGAGCATCGTGACGACGGCCTCAGGAACCATCGGCATGTAGACGACCACGCGGTCGCCCTTCTCGACCCCCAGCGAGGCGAGCGCGCCGGCGAAGGTGGCGACCTTGTCGAGCAGCTCGGCGTAGGTGAAGGTCTGCACCGTGTTGGTCACGGGGCTGTCGTAGATGAGGGCCGCCTGGTCGCCGCGCCCGTCGCGCACGTGCCGGTCGAGGGCGTTGAAGCAGGTGTTGAGCGAGCCGCCCCGGAACCATCGGTAGAACGGTGGGTTGGAGTCGTCGAGCACGCTGGTCGGCTCGCTGATCCACTCGACCGCGGTGGCCGCGTTCCCCCAGAACGTGGTGGGGTCGGAGATCGACTGCTCGTATGCCGCTGCGTAGGCGCCGTTGCTCATGACCCCATCGTGGACCCACCCGGGGGTGGGCGCGCCACCGGTTCGGTCGGCATCGTCCGCGGACGGGCGTAAACCGCGCCGAACGGACCGCACCCGACGCCCCCACCGGGCGGTCGCGGTCGTAGGGGCCCGCGACCGGGTCGGCATCGAGCCCGACGTCATCGACACCGGTCACCTTCCGGCACTGGCCGACCCCGATGCGCTGGTCGACCTGCTCGACCGCTATGCGCACGAGATCACCCCGATCTGACCCGCGGCTCCGGCGCTTTCGCGCGAGGGGTGGTGCTGCCAGACTCCCGCCATGGAGCTGCCGCAGCACTGGGTCACGGCCGAGGGGTTCAGCCCGCACCTGGGCGGTGACGGCGGGATGCTCACCGTGTGGGGGTGGTCGTCGCAGTCCGAGACGGATGCCGCGCGCGTCGCCGACGAGCGCCTGGCGCAGGCCCTGGAGCGGGTGGCCCGTGAGGGTGGCCTGCCGCCCGGCCACGGCTACTACCCCCGGATGCCGTTGCGCGAGCCGGTGCTCGAGGAGGTCGAGGCGGCATCCGGCGCCGTGCTCGGCGTGGTCACCCGCAACCGGATGGGCTGCGAGGTGCTCTGCACCGACCTGCTCTTCATCGCCGACGTCGACGTTCCCGAGCTCGAGGACGCGGCGGCTCGGGGTGGCGGGGCGGGGGACGGCTCGGGTGCTTCGGGCGCAGGTGGGTCGACGTCGAAGGGGCGGGCCGGCACCGGGGTGGGCGGCTTCTTCCGTCGCCTGCTGACCGGTGAGCCTGCGCCCACCCCGATGACGCCGTCGGACTCGGTCGATGACCAGCGCGCGGATGCCGTGCCCGCGTCGCCCCGGCCCGGCGACACCAGCGTGGCCGAATGCCTGGCGTGCGAACCCTTGTGGGAGTTCGCTCGCAGGCACCCGGAGCTCGGGGTGCGGGTGTACCGCACCGCTGCCGGGTTCCGGGTGATCGTCACGGGCGTCGCGGCTTCCCCCGGCTCAGACCGGGCGCGCGCCCTGCTCACCGAGCTCGGGTCGGACGCGCTCTACGTCGAGCTCTGCGCCACCCATGACAGCTACCGGGCCCGGTTGACCCCCAAGCCGTACCGCGTCGGTGCACGAGCGCTGCCCGTGGGGTGGCCGTTTCCCGACGACGCTGCACGCACCCGGCACGATGAATGGGTCTCGAAGTACGACGGGCGCTCGTCGGGGCACGCGGTCTGCCGGCTGGTGAGCGCGTCGGGTCCGGAGCCCGGGCCCGACGAGCATCGGCTGGTCGGGCTGCACGACGCCCGCTGCCGGGTTGGGGAGCGGCTGCCGCTGGCCTGATCCCCGGAACGTGGGTGATAACCGTCGTCAGGGCGGCGATCTTCACCCACATCCCCGCGAGCAGAGGATGGGGAACTCGCGCAGATCTCATCTCTCCGCCACCAGGAACGCCCAGCCGCGAGCGGCTGGGCGTTCCTGGTGGCGGAGGATGGGGGATTTGAACCCCCGAGGGTTTTATCCCAAAACGATTTCCAATCGTGCGCACTAGGCCACTATGCGAATCCTCCGCGGGTGAGGTTACTAGAGGGGAAGCCGCCGCCCGAAATCGTCGCGCGTCGGCGACCCGGCTGCCATGATCGCCGGATGGGGACCACGCCCGAGCCATCCGACGCCGTCGTGGGTCCGCATGCCGACACGGGGGTGGGTACCGAGTCGTCGGTGGGGTCGATCCCGCCGCCGACGGCGGAGCGGCCCGCCGAGCCGTCGCTGCTGGACCGGGTCCGGTCGGCGTTGGCCCACACCCCGGCACGCCAGGTGGTCGGGTGGGTCCTCGTCGTCGGCTGGCTGGCCTGGCTCGCGGCGGTGTTCGTCGTCCAGCCCCGGCTGGTGCCGCAGGGCCTGCTCGCCGACGACCTCGCCCAGGGCCGGGTCACCTCCTACCGGGTCGTCACGGTGGAGGAGGACGGGAGGCGGGGGCCGGCGTCCGGCCCCTACCGGGTGAACGTCTACCCCGCTGCCGCCGACCTCAGCGAGGTCGTCGAGGGCGAGG
>JBBQNZ010000175.1:0-7545 GCA_038330415.1 Actinomycetales bacterium
ACGGTGGTGATGCGGGCGGGGTCCATCCCGACCAGGCGGTGCTCGAGCACGGCATCGACGGCGGCGCAGGCGGCGTCGTCCAGGCCGTCGCAGGCGGTGAGGACCTTGCCCGCGTTGACCGGTGCCAGCTCGCCGGCGATCACCTGCTCGAGCAGGCGCGGAAAGCGGGAGGACAGCTGCGAGGCGAGCCCGACCTTGCGCCCGGCTGCCCACTGCCCGACCCCGGTGGCCAGGGACACCTCCGAGGAGGCCATCGCGTCGACGAACCCGATGTCGTGCTGCACGTCGACCGGGCCACGCTCGGTCAGCCGGATCTCCAGTGATGACGCGTGCGCGATCGCGACCAGCTGCGCGCCTTCGGCCGCGTTGACGGCACCCTGCAGGTCACCGGCGACCTCGAACAGCTCACCGGACTCCATCCCCGACGCCCCCGCCGCCAGCTCGGCACCGATCGCGGACGCCTCGGCGCGCATCGCGGCGATACGGTCTCGGAGCTGCCTGGTCGACATACTTCATCGTATCCGAACACCCGTATGAATACCAAGGGTTTTCCACAGTCAAATCCGTTGCGGTGCAGCGTCTTCCACTGAAACGAGAACAGTGGTGGGAATTGTCGGGGTGATGGCACCGAACACCCCGACCGTTGAGGCGCCAAGGGCGAATGGCGTGCGGGTGGCCCAGCAGCGGCGTCGGAACCGCGCGTCCGCCTACCCCCGAACCCACGCCGCCCCTACGGTGAGCGCATGCCCCTGCCGCTGACCGTCATCCCGATTCCCGGCCCCGGAGCCGAGGACGTGCTCGTCGCTCCTGACGGGCGGGTCTGGACCGGCACCGCCGACGGCGCCATCCACGTGCACGACCCCGCGACCGGCGACACCAGCACGGTCACCGCCACCGGCGGCCGCCCCCTCGGCCTCGAGAACCTGCCCGACGGCCGGATCCTGGTCTGCGACGCGCACCGCGGCCTGCTCGCCCTCGACCCCGCCACCGGCGACCTCGAGACCCTTCTCACCGAGGTCGACGGCGAGCGACTCCTGTTCTGCAACAACGCCGCTGTCACCGCTGACGGCACGATCTGGTTCTCCGACTCGAGCCGGGTCTGGCGGGTCGAGGAGTGGAAGAGCGACCTCATCGAGCACACCCGCACCGGCCGGCTCTTCCGCCGCACCCCCGACGGCCAGGTCACCACCGTGCTCGACCAGCTGTGCTTCGCCAACGGCGTCGCCCTCACCAGTGCGGCGGATGCCGTGCTGGTCGCCGAGACCGGCACCCGCACCATCCGCCGCGTGCACCTGAACGCCGACGGAACGGCCGGCCCGAGCACCGTGTGGGTCGACGACCTCCCCGGCCACCCCGACAACATCGCCCTCGGCAGCGACGGCCTGGTCTGGGTGACGGTGGCCTCGCCGACCGACAAGGCCCTCACGGTGCTGCAGAGGAGCCCGCGGGCCGTGCGCGGCATGGTGCGCCGGCTGCCCGAGCGGCTCAAGCCGCAGCCCAAGGAGACCGCCCGGGTGATGGCCTTCGACTCGGTCGGCCGCGTGGTGCACGACCTCGACTTCGACGCGACCCGGTGGTACCTCGCGACCGGGGTCCGCGAGCAGGACGGGAAGGTCTGGCTCGGCAGCCTGATGCAGCCGGCGATCGCCGCGGGAGAGGTGCCGGGCGGTCAGCGCCGCTCGTAGGTGACCCAGGCGCAGCCGTCGCCGGCCACGCGCTCGGTCTCTCGCCACGCCGCACCGTCGACCGGCGGGAAGTGCACGTCGCCCTCCGGTTCCTGGTCGACCTCGGTGAGGAGCAGCCGGTGGGCGTAGGGCATCGCCTCGACGTAGACCTGCCCGCCGCCCGCGACGAAGACCTCGTCGGCCGGCCCGGCGAGCGACAGCGCCTCGGCGAGGGAGTGCACGGTCTCGACGTCGGGGTGCGACCAGTCGGCCTGCCGGGTGATGACGATGTGCCGTCGCCCGGGCAGCACGCGGCCGATGGAGTCGAAGGTGCGCCGGCCCATGACGAGCGGGTGACCCATCGTCGTCCGCTTGAAGAACGCGAAGTCGGCCGGCAGGTGCCACGGCATCGTGGTGCCGACCCCGATGACACCGTTGCGGGCGACGGCGGCGATGAGCGTGATGCGGGTCAACGACAGCTCCTCAGACCGCGATCGGCGCCTTGATGGAGGGGTGCGACTGGTAGCCGACCAGCTCGAAGTCCTCGAGGTCGTAGTCGTCGATGCCGGGCCGCGGCGTGATGCGCATCGTCGGCAGCGGGTAGGGCGCGCGGGTCAGCTGCAGGGTCGCCTGCTCGACGTGGTTGGAGTACAGGTGAGCGTCGCCGAGCGTGTGCACGAAGTCGCCCGCCCGCAGGTCGGTGAGCTGCGCGACCATCATCGTGAGCAGGGCGTACGAGGCGATGTTGAACGGCACCCCGAGGAAGATGTCGGCCGAGCGCTGGTAGAGCTGGCAGTCGAGGAACGCCGGCCCGCCGTCGGCCGCGGGCCGCACGTAGAACTGGAACATCGTGTGGCACGGCGGCAGCGCCATGTCGTCGACGTCGGCGACGTTCCACGCCGAGACGATGTGTCGCCGCGAGTCAGGGTTGGTGCGGATCGACTCGATCACCCTCGCCACCTGGTCGACCTCGCGGCCGTCGAGCGTCGGCCACGAGCGCCACTGGTGGCCGTAGACCGGCCCGAGGTCGCCGAGCTCGTCGGCCCACTCGTCCCAGATCGAGATGCCGCGCTCCTGCAGCCAGCGCACGTTGGTGTCGCCGCGCAGGAACCACAGCAGCTCGCCGATGATCGAGCGCAGGTGCAGCTTCTTGGTCGTGACCACCGGGAAGCCCTGGGTGAGGTCGAAGCGCATCTGGTAGCCGAACACGCTGCGGGTGCCGGTGCCGGTGCGGTCGGACTTGTCGACACCGGTGGTCATGACGTGGTCGAGCAGGTCGAGGTACTGGCGCACGCCCGGAGCCTACCCGCGCACGACGCGGCCGGTCGGTCGCGACGGGGCGCGCCGCGACGGCACTACCCTTGCCGCATGACGAGCTCTCCCTTCGGCCGTGTCCTCACCGCGATGGTGACCCCGATGTCGCCCGGCGGCGAGATCGACGACAAGGGCACCGACTCCCTCGTCGACCACTTCCTGGCCACCGGCCACGACGGCATCGTCGTCAACGGCACCACCGGCGAGTCCAGCACGCTGAGCGTCGACGAGAGCATCGAGATGGTGCGGCGCGTCAAGCAGCGCGCCGGCGACCACGCGAAGGTCGTGGCCGGGGTCGGGTCGAACGACACCCGTCACGCCGTGCAGATGGCCGGCCTGGCGGCGGATGCCGGTGCCGACGCCCTCCTGCTCGTGTCCCCCTACTACAACAAGCCGACCCAGGCCGGCCTGGTCGCGCACTGCCGGGCCGTCGCCGACACCACCGACCTCCCGGTGATGCTCTACGACATCCCCGCGCGCACCGGCATCCCGTTCACCACCGACACGCTGCTCACCCTCGCCGAGCACCCGAACATCGCCGCCGTCAAGGACGCCAAGGGTGACCTGTGGGCCTCCAGCCACGTGATGGCGAAGGCCGACGTGCTGTGGTTCAGCGGGGAGGACGCCCTCAACCTGCCCCTGCTCGCGCTCGGTGCCACGGGGGTCGTGTCGGTGGTCGGCCACGTCGCCGGGGCGCACTACGCCGCGATGGTCGCCGCCGTCGACCGCGGCGACCTCGCCGAGGCGCGCGTCATCCACACCTCGCTGGTCCCGGTCGTCGACGCGATCATGACCACCTCGCAGGGGGCGATCATGGCGAAGGCGGCCATGGTCGAGCTCGGCGTCATCGAGTCGGCCACCGTGCGGCTGCCCCTGGTGGAGTCGCCGCCGGAGCACCTCGAGCTGCTGCGGGCCGCCCTCGCGACGCTCCCCACCCGATGAGCCACCCGCACCCCGAGCTCGAGCTTCCCGGACCCCTCGCCGACGGCGGGGTGCGCGTCGTCGCGCTCGGCGGCCTCGGCGAGATCGGCCGCAACATGACCGTGGTCGAGCACCGCGGCCAGCTGCTCGTCATCGACTGCGGCGTGCTCTTCCCCGACGACCACCACCCCGGCATCGACCTGATCCTCCCCGACTTCTCCTACCTCGAGGACCGGCTCGACGACGTGCAGGGGGTGATCCTCACCCACGGGCACGAGGACCACATCGGGGCCGTGCCCTATCTGCTGCGCCTGAAGCCCGACCTCCCGCTCGTCGGCTCGACCCTCACCCTCGCGCTGGTCGAGGCCAAGCTCAAGGAGCACCGCATCGCGCCCTACACGCTCGGGGTGCGCGAGGGCGACCGCGAGCGCCTCGGCGTCTTCGACTGCGAGTTCGTGGCGGTCAACCACTCGATCCCCGACGCCCTGGCCGTCGCCGTGCGCACCTCCGGCGGAACCCTGCTGCACACCGGCGACTTCAAGATGGACCAGCTGCCGCTCGACGGCCGGCTCACCGACCTGCGGGCGTTCGCCCGGCTGGGGGAGGAGGGCGTCGACCTCTTCCTCACCGACTCCACGAACGCCGAGGTCCCGGGCTTTACCACGCCCGAGCGCGACATCTCCTCGGCCATCGACAAGGTGTTCCGGCACGCCGAGCGCCGGATCATCGTGGCCTGCTTCTCCTCGCACGTGCACCGCGTGCAGCAGGTGCTCGATGCCGCGGAGAAGGCCGGCCGCAAGGTCGCCATGGTCGGGCGCTCGATGGTTCGCAACATGGGCATCGCCGCCGACCTGGGCTACCTGCACGTGCCCGACGGCGTGCTCGTCGACGTGAAGAAGCTCGACGACCTGGCCGACGACCAGATCGTGCTGGTCTGCACCGGGAGCCAGGGCGAGCCGATGGCCGCGTTGTCGCGGATGGCCAACCGCGACCACCGCATCGACGTCGGGCCCGGCGACACCGTGCTGCTCGCGAGCTCGCTCATCCCCGGCAACGAGAACGCGGTCTACCGCGTCATCAACGGCCTGATGCGCCTGGGCGCCAACGTCGTGCACAAGGGCAACGCCCAGGTGCACGTCTCCGGCCACGCCAGCGCCGGCGAGCTCATCTACTGCTACAACATCGTCCAGCCCAGGAACGTCATGCCGGTGCACGGCGAGTGGCGCCACCTCGTGGCCAACGCCGAGCTGGCCGTGCTCACCGGTGTCCCCCGCAACCGCGTGGTCGTCGCCGAGGACGGCGTGGTCGTCGACCTCGTGAACGGCAGGGCGGCGATCGCCGGTGCCGTGCCGTGTGGCTACGTCTACGTCGACGGCGCCTCGGTGGGGGAGGCCGACGAGACGCTGCTCAAGGACCGTCGGATCCTGCGCGACGAGGGCTTCATCTCGGTGATCGTCGTGGTCGACTCGATGACCGGCAAGGTCATCGCCGGCCCGGAGATCACCGCCCGCGGCTTCGTCGAGGACGACGTCGTGTTCGACGACGTGATGCCGCAGCTCGTGACGGCGCTCGACGAGGCCACCGCCGGCGGGGTCACTGACGCGTATCAGCTGCAGCAGGTGATCCGTCGCTCGGTCGGCGGCTGGGTGGGGCGCAAGATCCGCCGCCGTCCGATGATCATCCCGATGGTCATCGAGGCCTGATCGGGCGCGGCCACGGCCTTCGGAATCCGTGGCGCGCAGCGCAGCGGCCGCCAGGACCGCGGATCGACGCGCCCCACCCGGCATCCCCAGTCCCACCCGTCACACCGTCGGGTGTCTGTGCTGCTGGATCCGCAGAAACACGCATCGGAATTCACGAATCCCAACCGCGACACGCCGTCGTACGATGCACAAAAAGAGTGCGCCGAAGGTAAAGGCAAGGTAAAGTCACGGTCAGGGAACCGTTAAAACGGTTCCTCGCCACAGAGCAGGACTTCGACGTTCGGACAGCACCACCGCCAGACGTCGTCGGTCATATCCGCCTTGCAGGGGGGCGGGTATGACCGGATCCGCGCCCGGGTGAACGCCATCAGGCTTTCGTCCGGGCGCGGACCTCGTTCCGGCCGCGGCGCCGACGAAGGACGAATGTCACCACCGTGCCGCGTGTGACACGTGAGTCCCATGGGGCGGTCGACTAGCCTGCGACCATGGCGACTCGCACGTCCTCCTCGGCGCGCGGCCGGAGCTCCACGTCCCGGCCCGCGAACCGGCGACCCGCGGCGCGGCCCCGCAAGGGACCCGCCCGCACCCGCTCCGGTGCCCTGCCGCTACCGCTGCGAGCCGTCCAGCGCACCTGGATGGGCCTGGCCCATGCCACCGGCGCCGTCGCCCGCAAGGTCGGCGACACCGGCCGTGACCTCGAGCCGGAGCACCGCCGCGACGGGCTCGGACTGCTGCTCATCGCCCTCGCCGTGGTCGTCGCCGCCCGGGAGTGGTGGGGGATGCCGGGCGCCGTCGGAACCGTCGTGCACGCCGTGGTGGCCGGCACCTTCGGCAAGATCGGCTATGCCGTGCCCCTGGTGCTGCTCGCCTTCGGCGTCCGGATGCTGCGCGCCCCCAAGGAGGACGCCGCCACCTCGCGCGCGGCCGTGGGCACCACGGCGCTGGCCTTCGCCGCCTGCGGCCTGGCCCACGTGTCCGCCGGCATCCCCACCCCGCCCGAGGGCGCCGACGGCATGCGCAGCGCCGGTGGCATCATCGGCTTCCTCGCCTCGAGCCCCCTCGAGGCCGCCGTCTCGGTCTACGGCACCGTGCCGCTGCTGCTCCTGCTCGGCCTGTTCGGGCTGCTGGTCATCACCGCGACGCCGCTGCACCAGGTGCCCGAGCGGCTGCGCGCCACGGTGAACCGGC
Source organism: Actinomycetales bacterium (assembly GCA_038330415.1). GTDB lineage: Bacteria > Actinomycetota > Actinomycetes > Actinomycetales > Dermatophilaceae > Fodinibacter. The sequence goes on from JBBQNZ010000175.1 coordinate 6,791, forward strand.
TCACCGGGCACACCCCCGAGGAGCCTGCCGAGGCGAGCCCCGAGCCCACCACGCGTCGCCGCGGCCGGCGCGGCGCGGCATCCGACGTCGACGGCCCCCGGGTCGGTGACGAGGCGTTCGAGCAGGCCGCCGTGGTCGACCCGGTCACCGGCAAGCGGCTGCGCCCCGGCCAGAAGCGCCCGAACCCGGCGGCCCCGGGCGCCGACCCGGCAGCCACGCGCGCCCCGGTCGCCGACAAGGCGCCGCTCGAGGCGCCGCCCACGGCGGCGATCCCGCAGCGTGTCGAGCAGCTCTCGCTGGCCGGCGACGTCACGTACACCCTCCCGGACGCCGCCGTCCTCGAACCGGGCAGCCCGCACCGGGCCCGCAGCGCCGCCAACGACCGGATCGTCGAGTCGCTGACCACGGTGCTCGACCAGTTCGAGATCGACGCGCAGGTCACCGGCTTCAGCCGCGGCCCCACCGTCACGCGCTACGAGGTCGAGCTCGGCCCCGGCATCAAGGTCGAGCGCGTGACCGCCCTGTCGAAGAACATCGCGTATGCCGTGGCCTCGGCCGACGTGCGCATCCTCAGCCCGATCCCCGGCAAGTCCGCGATCGGCATCGAGATCCCGAACACCGACCGCGAGAAGGTCAGCCTCGGCGACGTGCTGCGCAGCACGGTGGCACGGGGCAACGACCACCCGATGGTCATGGGCGTGGGCAAGGACGTCGAGGGCGGCTACGTCATCGCCAACCTCGCCAAGATGCCGCAC
>JBBQNZ010000176.1:0-7530 GCA_038330415.1 Actinomycetales bacterium
GGCGTCGAGCCGGTCGTAGCCCTGCGCCATGCCCTGCTCCATGCCGGATTCGACCATGGCGTCGCGGCCCTCGACGGTGCGGCCGATGCTGCGCCCGCGCAGCCGGGTGCGGCCGTCGCCGAGATCCTCGAACCACATGAACTCCAGGGCCACCTCGTCGGGGGCACCGTCGAACTCGAAGGTCTGCAGGGCGAACTCGTTGTCGCGGATGGTGTGGAAGACCCCGCGGAAACCGAAGCTGCCGTGGTCGGTGCGGTGCTCGTAGCGGTAGCCGCCGCCGGTGGTGAAGTTCCACTCGTCGATGACCATCTCGTAGCCGTGCGGCCCGAGCCACTGCTTGACCTTGTCGGGGTCGCGGTGGGCCTCGAAGACGGCCGCCACGGGCGCGTCGAACTCGCGGGTGAAGTCGATCCACGGCACTGCGGCCGGGATGTCGAGGTGCAGGCTGTTTCCCATTGCTCACTCCTGATCGGTGGTGGGTGTCACTGACGCGCCGAGCACCGCGTCGAGCCGGCGGAACCGTTGCTCGTGGGCAAGGCGGTAGCCGTCGATCCAGGCGGTGAGGGCCTCGAGCGCGTCGGGGTTGAGGTGGACGGGGCGTCGCTGGGCCTCCCGGGTCCGGGTGACCAGGCCCGCGTGCTCGAGGACCTGGATGTGCTTCGAGACCGCCTGGAGGGAGATCTCGAACGGCTCGGCGATCTCGTTCACGGTGGCCGGCCCCCGGCTCAGGTGGGCGATGATCGCGCGACGGACCGGGTCGGCCAGGGCCGCGAAGCCCAGGTCCACCGAGGTGCTACTGCTGTCCGTCATGGCCTTACTCAACCATAGCATTGATCAACCGTCAAGTTGATCAATGCCCTATACCTCAAGCAGGGAGCACCTCGTGCGGGTAGTCCGCGCTGCGTCCCTGGAACGACAGGATCGCCGGGTTCTGGATGACGCCGTCGCGGATCTCGACGGCCCGGCGAACGGTCGGCTCCTCGTCCCAGGAGCCCGGACCCTCCATCACGGTGCGCAGGAAGGGCAGCAGTGCCTCGCTGATCTCCCAGGTGGCCGAGGCCCACAGGTAGGACGGGCTGTGGTCGACGGCGTAGTACATGACGTTGCGGCCCACCGTGAAGGTCGGCTCGGAGAACGTGGTGGGCGTGGCCCACTCGAACCCCATGCCCTCGTCGCACGACACGTCGACGACCATCGTGCCGGGCGACAGCTCGGGCAGGTCGTCGTGGGTGAGGAAGACCAGCGGGTTGTCGGTGTCCTGCAGCACGCAGTTGACGATGATGTCGTGGCCGCCGAGGAACTCCGCGAGGGGCACCCGGCCCTCGGGAGTGACGGCGTGGCTCACCCGGCCGGCGGTGTCGTCGGGGTCGAAGTGCAGGATCCGGGCGGAATGGATCGGCGAGGCCACGGCGGCGACCTGGCGGTGCGTCAGGATGTCGACGTCACCGATGCCGAGGGCGGCCAGGGCCGTGACGGCCCCGCGCGCCGTGGCACCGAAGCCGATGACCACGGCGCTGCGCCGGGGCCCGTAGTTGCCGGTCGTGCCCGCCAGCGTCAGGGCGTGCAGCACCGAGGCGTAGCCGGCCAGCTCGTTGTTGGTGTGGAACACGTGCAGGTCGAACGACCCGTCGGGCTTCCAGTGGTTCATCGCCTCGAACGCGATGACGGTCAGCCGGCGGTCGACGGCCAGCTGGGTGAGCTCGTCGTCCTGCACGCAGTGCGGCCACCCCCACAGCACCTGGCCCGTGCGCAGCTCGGCCACGTCGGCGTGCAGCGGCTTCGGCTGCAGGATGACGTCACACTCGGCGACCAGCTGGTCATGCGTGCGCACGCCCGCCACCAGCTCGCGCAGGTCGTCGTCACTGACACCGAACCGCTCGCCGTACCCCGCCTCGAGGTACATCCGCTGCCGCAGGTCGACCGGCACCCGCTCGAGGTGGGCCGGGTGCAGGGCCAGCCGGTGCTCGTTCTCCTTCTTCGAGCGCCCCATCACGCCGAGGCTCAGCGTGGTGCGGGGAGGCCGGTCGTCCGCGGCCGGTGCGGATGCCGGCGCGTCGCCGTCATCGCGCGCCGCGGCATGAGTACCGGTGTGACCGTGAAGCGCCTGGCTCATGTGGCTGCCCGTCCGGGGCCTGTACGGCCCACCTGTCGACCGAATCGGGACCGGCGAGGAGTGGTCCACCTCGCGCGTCAGCCCCGCTCGGCACTCTACGCCGGTGCGGCCTGCGACCAATCTCACGGCGGAGTTGCAGACGGGAGCCGGGGGCACGACGAGAGTTGGACGCATGACGACGAGTCGGCCGGTACGGACGCTGTTGGCAGGTGGCATGGCGGGGCTCCTGGCGGTGCTGGCCCTCGGAACGTGCCCGGCCGGTGCAGCCACTCCCGGAGCGTCCGTCGCCAGCCGCCCGACGGTCACCACCCCGGCAGCCACGGACCCAGGGCTGACATCGGAGGACCCGTTCGACGTCGCGGTCCGCCGGGCCCAGGCCTACGCGACGGACCGCCTCTCGCTGACGACCAGCCGTATCCCGACCACCGCGTGGCCGCTGCAGACCTCGGGCTCGCTGTGGACCACCACCGGGCCGACGAGCTGGGGGACCGGCTTCTTCCCCGGCCGGCTCTGGTACGGGTACCAAGGCACCGCGAGCGGCACGCTGCGCTCGCAGGCCCAGGCCTGGCAGGCCGGCCTTGCCGGACAGGCGGCGAACACCACGACGCACGACGTGGGCTTCATCGTCTTCGACTCGTTCGGCAACGGCTATCGGCTCACCGGGAACGACGCCTACCGGCAGACCGTGCTCAAGGCGGCGGCATCCCTGTCGACTCGGTACAGCCCCAAGGTGGGCGCCATCCGGTCATGGAACTCGGGTCCGACCGAGTTCAAGGTGATCATCGACAACATGATGAACCTCGAGCTGCTGCTCTGGGCGTCCAAGCACGGCGGCAAGCGCGCCTGGTACGACCAGGCTGTCTCGCACGCCCTGAAGACCGCCACGAACCACGTGCGCCCGGACGGCAGCAGCTACCACCTCGTGACCTACGACCCCGCGACGGGAGCGGTGAAGTCGCGCAAGACGGTGCAGGGCGCCGCTGACACCTCCACCTGGGCGCGCGGCCAGGCCTGGGGGATCAACGGCTTCACCATGGTCTTCCGAGAGACGGGTGACGTCCGGTTCCTCGCCATCGCCCGCCGCACCGCCGACTGGTACCTCGACCACCTGCCGGCCGACCAGATCCCCTACTGGGACTTCGACGCACCCGGCATCCCCGACGCACCGCGCGACACGTCGGCGGCGGCGATCGCCGCGTCGGGCCTGCTCGAGCTCGCTCGCCTCGACCCCGACAAGGCCCGATCCGGGCGCTACCGGTTGGCGTCGAGGTCCATGCTCCTGGCGCTGACCAGCCCACCATGGATCTCCGAGGGCCCCGACAGCGAGGCCCTCCTGCTGCACGGCACCTACAGCGCCCCGGGCGGCAACGTCGACACCGGACTCACCTGGGGTGACTACTACCTGCAGGAGGCCCTGCTCCGACTGCGGCGGGTGGCGCCGACCCACCCGGCGCTCCCGGTGGTTGCCGTCGCGGCATCCTCGAGCGACGGCAACGTGCCCGGGAACGCCGTGGACGGCTCGTTGTCGACTCGGTGGTCGGCGAACGGCGACGGCCAGTGGCTGCGGCTCGACCTCGGCCACCAAGCCACCGTCACCAAGGTCACCGTGGCCTACTACCAGGGCAACGCGCGGGCTTCGCGCTTCGACGTGCAGACCTCCGTCGACGGCCGCACGTGGACCACCGGCACCCGTGCCGTGACCAGCGGGATCACCAGCTACGCCGAGACCTACGACATCCTCGACACGGTGGCGCGCTACGTGCGGCTGGTGGGGCACGGGGCGAGTGGCACCAGCTGGAACTCCGTGACGGACTTCCGCGCGATCAGCTGACCGCCGGAGGCGGTGCTGTCGGTGCACGGCCCTACAGTCGGTGGTCAGACACGTTGACGGATGAGGGGGAGACGAGATGGCCGACGTCGTGCTGTTCCACCACGTGCAGGGGCTCACCACCGGGGTGCGCCGGCTGGCCGACGAGCTGCGGGGCGGGGGGCATACCGTGCACACCCCCGACTTCTTCGAGGGGGCGACCTTCGGCTCGATCGACGACGGGTTCGCCGCGGTGCGGGCTCGCGGCGAGGGGGCCGTCGACGCCTGGGCCGACGCGGCGGTGGACGAGCTGCCCTCCGAGCTGGTCCTTGCCGGCATATCGCTCGGCGTGATGCCCGCTCAGCGCATCGCGCAGACCCGGCCGGGCGCGGCGGGTGCGTTGTTCCTGGAGGCGTGCGCGCCGGCATCCGCGTTCGGCGAGCGCTGGCCCGCCGATGTGCCGGTGCAGGTGCACGGCATGGAGCACGACCCGTTCTTCGGCCTGGAGGGCGACGCCGATGCGGCCCGCGAGCTGGTGGCCCAGGCCGGCGACGGCGAGCTGTTCGTCTACCCCGGCGACGTGCACCTGTTCACCGACTCGTCCCTGCCGACCTACAACGAGGCGGCCACCGCGCAGGTGGTCGAGCGCGCCCTGTCCCTCCTCTCCCGCGTCTGACCCACGAGCCCCGAACGCGGATGCTGCGACGCCGGTCGGACACCCCACGTCACCTCCCGCCTGGTAGGTGCAGTGTCCGCATCACCTACCAGGTGGCAGCCGACACCAGGTGATGCGAGGACACTAGATGCAACCACGGGGTTGCACTCCTTCGCATATAGTGCAACCATGGAGTTGCACAAGGCCGGGGGCCCAAGACTCCGGCCGCCCCGTCGAGAGGAACCCCATGACCACCACGAGCAACAGCACGGCATCCGTCGTCGACGCCGCCACCTTCACGGTGCGCCGCACCATCGACATCGCTGCCCCCGTCGAGAAGGTGTGGGCTGCCGTCACCGAGGCCGAGTACATCTCCCGCTGGTTCGGCCGCGCCGAGATCACCGGTCACGGCGTGGGCGCCACCGGCACCCTCACCTGGCCCGACCACGGGCCCATCCCGCTGCGCGTCGAGGCCTTCGACGTGCCGTACACCGTCGCCTACCGCTGGAGCAACGACGACGCGCTCGGCACGCCCCCCGCCGAGCTCGACGTCGCGCACTCCACGGTGTTCACCTTCACCCTCGAGCCCGTGCCGCACGGCACCCGGCTCACCGTGGTGGAGACCGGGTTCGACGCCACCTCCGACCCGATCGCCAACCTCGAAGACCACCGCTCGGGCTGGGACGGCGAGCTCGACAAGCTGGTCGCGCTGCTCGAGAGCGGCTCGTGACGACCGGGACGATGGTTCCCGTGTTCGCCGCCCTCGGGGACGAGACGCGGTGGAGCGTGCTGGCTGCGCTCGGCGAGGGGGACGCCTCGGCATCCGCCCTCGCCGGGCGCCTGCCGGTGAGCCGGCAGGCCATCGCCAAGCACCTCGTGGTGCTGGAGGAGGTCGGGCTGGTCGAGCCGGTGCGGGTCGGGCGCGAGGTGCAGTACCGCGTGCTCGGTGGGCAGCTACGCGCCACCGCCACCCGGCTCGACGCCATCGGCGCGCAGTGGGACCGTCGACTGGCGGCGATCAAGGAGATCGCCGAGAACCTGTAGCCCAGCGCTGGTCCTCCCCCTTCAAAGCGCGGTGCGCCACACTCCTTGGTGTGACGGTGGAGTCCAGGCGCGCGGCGCAGGTACCGACCGGCGCCGCGCCCCGCGGCAGGCGCCGGTTCCTGCCCCCGCCGCTGTGGCGGTTCGCCCCCCGGCGGTGTCGCAGCCGTTGCGGTCGGCGTCGAACCAGGCCTGCCCGAACTGCTCGCGCGAGTAGCCGGTCTTCGGGGCACGGCCCTTGACCGTGAGCCGGGCGACCGCGCCAAGGGTGGTGCGGGTGCCGGCCGGTGTCCGGGCGGATGCCGTGGGCGCCGGGGTTGCGGTCGGGGGCGTTGCGGTCGGGGTGGGTGTCACCGTGGCATCCGCGGCAGTTGGCGTCGGGCTGACCGGTGGAACCGTTGCGGGCGGCGATGCCGACGACGGCGGCTCAGCCGTCTCGCTCGGGGTCGAGGGTGCCCCCGTGGCCCCGCCGAGGACCGCCAGCACCAGCGCCAGCCCGGCGACACCCGCACCGCCCCAGCCAAACCACGCCCGAGCGCTCATCTGGCCAATTCGTCCGCGTCGCTGCGCACCTTGCGCGACACCTCCGACGCCAACCCGAGCCCTCGCCGGCCGTGACCGCTTCGGAGCAGGTCAGGCCGAACGACCGACCACGCTCACCCGGTGGCGCCCGTCAGGACGAGCGGGCGCGCGTGCGGACCCGGCGCACCAGGTCCCGCATCAGATCGCGTTGCGGAAGCGGTTCTGGCGCAGCCAGGTTCACCGGGCCGTTGAGGTCGTCGCGGTCGATCAGCAGCTCGACGGCGCGGATGAAGTCGGTGTCGTGGATCCACGACACGTACTGCCCGCCACCGGCGACCGGCCCACCCAGCCCGAGCCGCGCCATCCGGAGTAGCACGTCGAAGACGCCGCCACGGTCCGGGCTCATCACCATCGCCGAGCGCAGGGCGACCCGCCGCGTGTGCGGGGTCGCGGCCTCCTGCTGCGCCGCCTCCCAGCAGCCGGCGATGCGCACGCTGAACTCCCAGTAGTCGGGCACTCCCGGCTCGTGCCCACCGATCACCCCGGTGGCCTCGTCGTTCGGGGCGTCGCGCCGGTCGGCGTAGATGGTGGCGGTGCTCATCTGCAGCCAGACCTGCGGTGGCGCCGCGGCCTGCGCGATCGCGGCACCGACGGCGCGGGTGGACTCCACGCGCGAGTCCAACATCTGCGCCAGGTTCTCCGGTGTGTACCGACAGCTGACCGTCCGGCCGGCGAGGTTGACCACGGCGTCGGCGCCGTCGATCTCGGCCGCCCATTCGCCCAGCGTGCGACCGTCCCAGCCGAGGTGCCGGATGCCCGGCTCCAGCGGCCCCGGGTGCCTGCTCAGCACCACCACCTCGTCACCGCGCGCCGACAACGCGCGTCGCAGGAGCCCCCCGACCTGACCCGTTCCCCCGGGGTATGACCACTTTCACCCCGCGAGCATAGGCAGGCGGAAGCTGCCCGGCGGTGCCCGGGGTCGAGCCGTCGACGGTCAGGAGTGGTCGCCCACGGCCGGCATGGTGAGGGCGACGCTCATCCGGGTTGGCGGGCCTGTGCCACGTTCCCCTGGTGGGGGCCGGCGAGCCAGTCCTGCTCCAGGCGTGCGTCGACCGGCTCCTCGCCCCGCCGCAACGCCCCGATGTACGCCCGGTCGGCAGCCAGCCGGGCCGCAACCTCGGGGCCGCGGGCCACGGCGCCGTGGCCGGGGACGACGACGTCGACGTGCGTGGCGGCCTCATCCAGCAGCTGGAGGGCTGCTTCGTAGGCGCCCACCTGGCCGGGACGGCGGGCGTCGAGCAGCGGGATCAGCACGTCGGAGAGCATGTCTCCGGCGAGCAGGACACCCCGGTCGGCGAGGAGCAGCGCGGCGTGACCGATGGCGTGCGCCTC
>JBBQNZ010000177.1:0-7442 GCA_038330415.1 Actinomycetales bacterium
GTCGTCGAGGCCCTCGCGGCCGCCGCCTACGCCCGCACCGACCTCGTCGAGCGGCGCGGCGAGTTCGCCGTGCGCGGCGGCATCCTCGACGTCTTCCCGCCCACCGAGGAGCACCCGCTGCGCCTGGAGTTCTGGGGCGACACCGTCGAGGAGATCCGCTGGTTCAAGGTCGCCGACCAGCGCTCCCTCGAGGTGGCCGAGCACGGCCTGTGGGCCCCCCCGTGTCGCGAGCTGCTGCTCACCGATGCCGTGCGCGCGCGGGCGGCGGCCCTCGCCGACCAGCTTCCGGGCGCGGCCGACCTGCTCGAGAAGCTCGCCCAGGGCATCGCCGTCGAGGGCATGGAGTCGCTCGCACCGGCCCTGGTCGACGGCATGGAGACCCTGCTCGACCTGCTGCCCGACGGCGCGGTGCTCGTGGCGTGCGACCCCGAGCGGGTGCGCACCCGCGCCCACGACCTCACGGCCACCAGCCAGGAGTTCCTCGACGCCGGCTGGGCCAACGCCGCGAGCGGCAACGCCGTGCCCATCGACCTCGCCTCGGTGCTCGGCACGGCATCCTTCCGAACCCTCGCCGAGCTGCGCCAGCAGGCCCGCGAGCTCGGGGTGCGCTGGCTCGACCTCACGCCGTTCGCCGGTGACGACGAGGGCGACACCCTCGACCTCGGCCTCGAGATCGCCCCCACCTTCCGTGGCGACACCGACGAGGCCGTCGCCGAGCTGCGCCGCCTGGTGGCCGACGACTGGGAGGTGCTGGTCGCCACCGAGGGCCCCGGCCTGGCCAAGCGCATCACCGAGGTGCTCGCCGAGCACGACGCCCCGAGCCGTCTGGTCGCCGACGGCGGCGACCCGGTGCGCGGCCTCATCACGGTCACCACGGGCGCCGTCGGCCCCGGCTTCCTGGCCGCCGAGGTCCGCCTCGCGGTCATCACCGAGACCGACCTCACCGGCTCGGCCGGCGGGTCGGGAACGTCCACCAAGGACATGCGGCGGATGCCGTCGCGGCGCCGCAACCAGGTCGACCCCCTCCAGCTGCGACCCGGCGACTTCGTCGTGCACGAGCAGCACGGCGTGGGCAGGTTCGTCGAGATGATGCAGCGCACCGTCGCCGGCGCCACCCGCGAGTACCTCGTGCTCGAGTACGCCCCGGGCAAGCGCGGCCAGCCCGGCGACCGGCTCTACGTGCCCACCGACCAGCTCGACCAGGTCACCCGCTACGTCGGCGGCGAGCAGCCCACCCTGAACAAGATGGGCGGCTCCGACTGGCAGCAGACCAAGAGCCGAGCCAAGCGCTACGTCAAGCAGATCGCCGCCGAGCTGATCCGCCTGTACTCCGCGCGGATGGCGACCTCCGGGCACGCCTTCCCCCCGGACACCCCGTGGCAGCGCGAGCTCGAAGACGCCTTCGCCCACGTCGAGACGCCCGACCAGCTGAGCACCATCGACGAGGTCAAGGCCGACATGGAGCGCCCGGTGCCGATGGACCGCCTGGTCTGCGGCGACGTCGGCTACGGCAAGACCGAGATCGCGGTGCGGGCGGCGTTCAAGGCGATCCAGGACGGCAAGCAGGTGGCCATCCTGTGCCCCACCACGCTGCTGGTGCAGCAGCACGCCAACACCTTCGCCGAGCGGTACGCCGGCTTCCCGGTGGTCGTGCGCGCGCTGTCCCGCTTCCAGAGCGACCGCGAGGCCAAGGCCGTGCTCGACGGCCTGGCCGACGGCACCGTCGACCTGGTCATCGGCACGCACCGCATCCTGGGCAAGGAGGTGCGCTTCAAGGACCTCGGGCTCGTGGTCATCGACGAGGAGCAGCGCTTCGGGGTCGAGCACAAGGAGCAGCTCAAGGCGCTGCGCACCTCGGTCGACGTGCTCGCGATGTCGGCCACCCCCATCCCGCGCACGCTCGAGATGGCCGTGACCGGCATCCGCGAGATGTCGACGCTGCAGACCCCGCCCGAGGAGCGCCACCCGGTGCTCACCTACGTGGGTGCCTACGACGAGAAGACCCTCACCGCGGCCATCCGGCGCGAGCTGCTGCGCGAGGGCCAGGTCTTCTTCGTGCACAACAAGGTGTCGACCATCGAGAAGGCCGCGGCCCGCATCCGCGAGCTCGTGCCCGAGGCCCGCATCGCCGTGGCCCACGGCAAGATGGGTGAGCACAAGCTCGAGCAGGTCGTGCTCGACTTCTGGGAGAAGCGTTTCGACGTGCTGGTCTGCACCACCATCGTCGAGACCGGCCTCGACATCTCCAACGCCAACACCCTCATCGTCGAGCGTGCCGACCGCCTCGGCCTCTCGCAGCTGCACCAGCTGCGCGGGCGGGTCGGCCGCGGCCGCGAGCGGGCCTACTCCTACTTCCTCTACCCGCCCGAGGTGCCGCTCACCGAGACCGCGCTCGACCGGCTGCAGACCATCGCCAGCAACACCGACCTCGGCTCGGGCATGCAGGTGGCGATGAAGGACCTCGAGATCCGTGGCGCCGGCAACCTGCTCGGCGGTGAGCAGTCCGGGCACATCGCCGGGGTCGGGTTCGACCTCTACGTGCGGCTGGTCGGCGAGGCCGTCGCGAGCTTCCGGGGCGACACCGACGACAGCCCGACCGAGATCAAGATCGAGCTGCCGGTCGATGCCCACCTGCCGCACGACTACGTGCCACACGAGCGGCTGCGCCTGGAGATGTACAAGAAGCTGGCCGCGGTGGCCGACGAGGCGCAGCTCGCCGACATCGAGGCCGAGCTCGTCGACCGCTACGGCGCACCCCCCGAGCCGGCGCGCAACCTGCTCGAGGTCGCCCGCCTGCGCACGGTGGCGCGGGCCGCCGGCATCGGCGACATCAGCCTGCAGGGCAACCACGTCCGGTTCGGGCCGCTCGAGCTGCGCGAGAGCCAGGAGCTGCGGCTGCAGCGCCTCTACCCGCGCTCGATCGTCAAGCACACGCTCGGCACGATCCTGGTGCCCAAGCCGATGACGGCACCGGTCGCCGGGCGCCCGCTGCGCGACCGCGAGGTGCTCGCCTGGGCTGGTGACGTCATCCGGTCGGTCGTCATGGACAATGTGGGGCAGGCCGCCCGGGTGGCCACCGCCCGCTCGTAGCGGGACCGACCTCGAAAGGACTGCTCGTGACTCTCTCGGTTCGCCGCTCCGTGGCGGCGCTCGCCGTCGGTGCCGCGCTCGTGCTGGCCGGCTGTGGCGGCCCCGCCGGGCCCGACCGGGCCGCTGTCGTCGACGGTCGGGTCATCAGCGAGACGTCGGTGCAGTCGGCGATGTCGGAGGTCAACTCGATGAACCCCGCACTGCTGCAGGACAAGCTGACCCCCACCGGCACCCTCACCGCGCTGGTCCAGGCCCCGGTGGTGCTCAGCTACCTCAGGGGGCTCGGGGTGAATGTGTCCGAGTCGGTGGCGATGGCCGACGCCCAGAAGCGCGGTGTGCGCAACCCCTCCAGCTCCACCCTCGAGATCCTCAAGTTCGCCTCGGCCATCGGCCAGGCCCAGAATGATGGCAAGCTCACCGAAACCGACGCGACAGCCCTGACCAAGGAGCTGCAGAGCCTGTCGATCGACGTCAACCCGCGCTACGGCACGTTCAACCCGCAGACCGCGGCGGTCGAGCTCACCACGCCGGCCTGGGTCAAGCCGCTCCCCGCCGCGCAGTGACGTCGGGCCGGCTCGCGCTGGTCGTCACGTCGCCCCGCGTCGCGCCCGGCCTGCTCTCGCACGGTGCCTGGGCGGCCGTCAGCGGCGCCACGGTGCGCCTCGCCCGTAGCCTCGACGAGCCGGTCGCGGAGGCGGTCGACGAGTCGGGCTTCGCCGTCGAGGAGGTCGCTGACGCCGCCCCGCCTGCGCTCGCTCGGCGCCTGGTCGACCTCGCCATGACCGAGTCGGTCGTGTGGCTGGGGTCGTCCGACGGCGACCCGGGGCTGTCCGACGCGCTGGCCTCGGAGGTGTCGCGGCTCGAGGTGCCCCCGGACGTCGAGGTGGTCGTCGGCTCGTGGGACGTGCAGGGCGGCCGCCTGCTCGACGTCGTCGCCACGATGGACCGGTTGCGCTCGCCCGGCGGTTGCCCCTGGGACGCCGAGCAGACCCACGCGAGCCTGGCGCCCTACCTCGTCGAGGAGGCCCACGAGGTGCTGCAGGCGATCGAGGGGGGCGACCGCCGGCACCTGGCCGAGGAGCTCGGCGACGTGCTGCTACAGGTCGTCTTCCACGCCCGGGTGGCCGAGGAGGCGGCGGAGGAGCCCTTCGACATCGACACCGTCGCCGGCCTGCTCGTCGACAAGCTGGTGCGCCGCCACCCGCACGTTTTCGCCGACGGCGACGCGTCGACCCCGGCCGAGGTAGAGCAGGCGTGGGAGCGGATCAAGGCGTCGGAGAAGGCCGGTGACGCCGGCGGCGGGGGAGGCTACGCGGCCGACCTGCTGCACGGCATCCCCCCGTCGTTGCCCGGCGACCTCGCCGCCGAGAAGGTGCTCGCCCGGGTGCGCAGGCGCGACCTCACCCCCACGCCGGATGCCGTGGCGCACCTCGAGCAGGCGCGCGCCGCTCTCGTCGTGGCCGAGGCCGAGGTGCGCGCCGCCCTCACCGCCCTCGCCGCCTCGACGGAGCCCCCCAGCCCGACCTGACCCCTCCCCGACTTTCCCTGCGAACAGCCGGGCAACACGCCGCTGAACCCCGGGCGGGAGCGGCTTCTCGGAGGGAAGGTCGGGAACCGGCCGGCGGGCGCCGCTCGCCTCTTGATTTGCAGATGTAAAGGCGCTTAACATTTGCAACGTGACCCTGACCGCCCGTGAGCGGGAGATCGTCGACCTCCTGCGTGCCGAGCCGCTGCTCGACGCCGCGGCGATCGCCGAGCGGATCGGCTCGACCCGCGCGGCCGTGTCGGTACACCTGTCGCACCTCACCCGCAAGGGCGTCGTGCTCGGTCGCGGCTACCTGCTGCGCGCCGAGGCCGACTCGGTGCTCGTCGTCGGCGGCGCCGTGCTAGACACCAAGGTGCGCACGGAGCGCGCCCCGGTGCTCGGCACCAGCAACCCCGGCACCGCGTCGGCGACCGTCGGGGGAGTGGGCCGCAACATCGCCGAGAACCTGGCCCGCCTCGGTCGCCCCACCGTGCTGGTGGCCGCCGTCGGCGACGACCCGGCGGGCGACACCGTGCTGCAGCGCACCGCGGCCGCGGGCGTCGAGTGCCGCCACGTCGTCGTCTCGACGCACCCCACCGGCACCTATGCCGCGGTGCTCGACGACGCCGGCGACCTGCACATCGCGGTCGCCGACATGCGCGCCACCGACGAGCTCGCCGTGGCCGACCTCGCCGTGGTGCCCACCCTGCTCGGCGGCGCCGACGCGCTCGTGGTCGACGCGAACCTCGACGCGACCGTCATCCGTTGGCTGCTCTCGGCCGCCGAGGAGGCCGGGGTGCGCTCGGTGTTCGAGCCGGTGAGCGTGGCGAAGGCCACCGCGGCCGCTCCCGTGTTCGACGGCTCGGTTCAGGTGCACACCGTCACCCCGAACGTCGACGAGCTCGCCGCGCTCGTCGACCACCCCGTCGCCGACAGCGTGGAGGCCGTGCGCGCCGCGGCAGACGTGCTGCACGGGCGCGGTGTCGAGCACGTCTGGGTGCGGCGCGGCACCCACGGCAGCCTGCTGTCGGTCGCCGCCCGCTCGGCGGGTGCCGGTTCGCCGGGCGCCGGCTCGGCGGATGCCGGTTCGCCGGATGCCGGGGCCCGCGTCGTGCTCGTCGGCGCACCTCCCGTGCAGGTCGCCGACGTCACCGGCGCCGGTGACTCGATGACCGCCGGCTACGTCCACGCGCTGCTCGACGGCGCCGACGTGGTGGAGGCTGCCCGCTACGGGCAGGCGCTCGCCGCCCTCACCTGCGCCTCGGCCGACACCGTGCGCGCCGACCTCACCGCGGCACTCGTCGCGGCCCACCTGACCCCCACCCAGCCACCCACCGAGGAGCTCTCCCGATGACGTCCACCCGCACCACCGCGCCGCACCCGATGCTCAAGGTGGCCCCCGAGGTCGCCGAGGCACTGGCCGCCGGCACGCCGGTCGTGGCGCTCGAGTCGACGATCATCAGCCACGGGATGCCGTACCCGCAGAACGTCGCGATGGCGCGCGAGGTCGAGCAGATCGTGCGCGACGGGGGAGCGGTGCCCGCGACGATCGCCGTGCTCCACGGCCGCCCGACGATCGGGCTGTCCGACGACGAGCTCGAGCTGTTCGGCTCCGACGGCGGCATCCGCAAGGTGAGCGTGCGCGACCTGCCGCACGTCGTCGCGACCGGCGTGCACGGGGCCACCACGGTGGCGAGCACGATGCGGCTGGCCGGGCTGGCCGGCATCCGGTTGTTCGTCACCGGTGGCCTCGGTGGCGTGCACCGTGGCGCCGAGAGCTCGATGGACGTCTCGGCCGACCTCACCGAGCTGTCGCGCACCGAGGTCGCCGTCATCTCGGCCGGGGTGAAGTCGATCCTCGACATCGGGCGCACCCTCGAGGTGCTCGAGACTCTCGGCGTGCCGGTGGTCGGCTACGGCACCGACGAGTTCCCCTCCTTCTTCTCGCGCTCGAGCGGGGTAGCGGTGCCGATGCGGGTCGACACCCCCGACGAGGCGGCCTCCCTGATGGCGGCGGCCTGGGGCCTGGGCCTGGGCCGCGGGGTCTCGTTCGCGAACCCCGTTCCGGCACAGCACGAGATGCCGCACGAGGAGATCGACGCCGTCATCGAGGAGGCGCTCGCCGACTGCGACGCGCACGGCATCACCGGCAAGGACATCACGCCCTATCTGTTGGGGCGGTTGGTCGAGCTGTCCGGTGGCCGGTCGCTGGAGACCAACCTGGCGCTGGTGCGCCACAACGCGGTGGTCGGCACCGCGATCGCCGTCGCGTACGCCGCCCTCACCTGACCGCCTTCGGGGGCACCGGCGGGCGTTCTGGCCGGTCCGGAGTGCGCCCGCGTCGTGGCTGGTCGCCCGCCGAGGCCGAGACCGGTCGCTAGCGGCGGCGGGTCGCGGGTCGGTCGGCAGGATGCCGGGCGCCGAGGGCTAGGCTCGGTTCCGAACCTTCCCCTCCCCCCAGCAGCACCAAGGAGTCCGGCGTGGCCATCATCGAAGCCGTAGGCGCTCGCGAGATCCTCGACTCGCGCGGCAACCCCACCGTCGAGGTCGAGGTCGCCCTCGACGACGGCACGCTCGCCCGCGCCGCGGTCCCCAGCGGCGCGTCGACCGGCGCCTTCGAGTCCGTCGAGCGGCGTGACGGCGACAAGGACCGCTACCTCGGCAAGGGCGTGATGAAGGCAGTCGACGCGGTCCTCGACGATCTCGGCCCCAAGCTGATCGGCATGGAGGCCAGCGAGCAACGCCTGGTCGACGCCGAGATGCTGGCCATCGACGGCACCGCCAACAAGGAGAAGATCGGCGCCAACGCCATCCTCGGTGTCTCGCT
>JBBQNZ010000178.1:0-7259 GCA_038330415.1 Actinomycetales bacterium
GGGTAGGGGGCGGGCACGTCGAGGACCGGCTCGGAGCTGTAAAGCTCGGGCCACCGGTATCCGCTCGCCGCGGCCACGTCGATGAGGGATCGGAGCACTCTTGCGGCTGTCGCTTCGTGACCCACCCGGGCCAGACCCCAGGCACCGATCGCGGTGTCGTGCGTCCAGACCGACCCGGTGTGGTAGCCGAGCGGGTTGTAGGCCGGGTTGTCCCGCGAGAGCGTGCCGATGCCGAGCGGACCGAGCAGGTCCGGTTGGGCGAGCCGGCGCGCCACCTGGTCGTCCTCGTCCGCACTGAGCAGGCCGGTGCCCAGGGCGTGGCCCATGTTGCTGCCCACCCCGTCGATTGCTTGGCCGTTCCCGTCCAGGGCCATGGCGAGGTAACGCTGTTCGCCCTGCCCGACCCAGAATGTTGCCCGCACGCGCGCGGCAAGGGCGTCGGCCCACTCGCGCCACGGGTCACCGTTCCGGGCGTGGACTGCCTCGATCAGGTCGGCGGCGCCGAGGGCCGCCTCGACGGCATACGCCTGGGTCTCCAGTAGGGCGATGGGTCCTTCGGCGATCGCCCCGTTGGCCATCCGCATGGAGTCGCCGGAGTCCTTCCAGCCTTGGTTGCTCAGACCGACGCCGCTCTCGTCGACGTAACGGAGCAGCCCGTCATCACTGTCTTCGGCCGAGCGGCGCATCCAGCCCAGCGCAGCGTGCAGCGGGGCGGCGAGGTCGGCGACCTCGCGCCCGTCAAGCCCCCACCGCCACGCGTCGTGGAGCAGCGCGACCCACAGCGGGGTCGCGTCGACGGTGCCGTAGTACAAGGGCGGCAGGTGGAGGTGGCCGGGGTCCTCGAACGTGGTTCTGCGAACCTCGTGGACGATCTTGCCGGGTTGCTCGGCCAGTGAGGGGTCCTCGACCCGTCCTTGACGGCGAGCCAACGCCCGCAGGGTGCCGCCGGCCAGTTCGGTGCCGAAGGGCAGGCACATCCGCGCGGCCCAGATGGAGTCGCGCCCGAAGAGCGTGAGATACCAGGGTGACCCGGCCGCGGCGAAGACGTCACGCTCATCGTCGGGGTCGCAGAGCAGGAGGTGTCGCAGGTCGGACAGCGAGCGGTCAAGGGTGCGCGAGAGTCGTGCGTCCTGAGCTCGGGCCTGCACCGACTCCCAGTGGACGGCCGAGGCCCCGCACTCCGCGTCGAAGGGGGTCGTTGAAGTGCGAGCAACCCGCACCGCGGTATCGAGTCGACAGACTCCGCCAGCCTCGATGTCGATGTCCCAGTGGGCGATGACCAGGCCCGACTCCACCACCATGCGAGCACCCCCGGCGTGCACGACGGTCGCGTGGCGCGTGTCGCTCCAGCGCGCCGTAGCGTCAGGCTCCAGCGTTGCAGCGAGCGATGTCGCTGCCGCGACACCCGCCTTCACCTCGTGCAGTTCGGCGCCGTCGCCGGCCAGCTCCAAGCGCACGGTGCATCGCACCGGGTGCATCGAGCGCGACCGCATCTCGACCTGCACGTCCATCCCGCCCTGGATGAGGGTAAGGCGTCGGTGCACGTGCACCGTGGGGTCCGCACCGCGGTCACCGACGTTCCGGGCGACTGCCAGCACCGCGGACTGCGGCCCCTGGCTGTCGACAGCCACCGGCTCCGGCGCCACCCCGTCGACAGTGAGGCGGAGGTGGTGAAGCACACGTCGGTCGTCGACGTAGAGCCCGGCGGCCGACCCGGGAGCACGGGCCGCGTCGATGTCTCCCGAGGCCGAGGACAGGCACGTGGCGTTGCCCCGGACCGCCGTCTGGAGCAGGTGCAGCCACGGCTGGCGCGAGCGGACGGTCGGCTCCGCGACCGGGGCGCTCACGCACGCCCCGTCACCGGCGAGGCATGCCCCGCCAACAAGGGTGTGGAGCACTCCGTTGGTAACGGCATGGTCTCGGACTGTTGACACTGAGCGGTGATCTGCAGCACATTGTGACTCTAGTCGTTTGACCGTTCAATTCAAGCCCCTCGGCCGATATGAGCGATCAACACACCACCACGACGTGGACAAGGAGGTCCGGTGGCGCCGCTCAGCCGCTCAGCTTCACGGGTGACGATCCACGACGTCGCCCGGGTAGCCTCGGTGTCCCGCCAGACCGTGAGCAACGCTCTCAAGCACCCCGAACGGGTCAGCCCAGACACCCTCGACCGTGTGCTGGCGGCCATCGACGACCTCGGCTACCAGCCGTCGTCCTCGGCCCAGTCGCTGCGCTCCCAGCGCTCCGGCGCGATCGGCGTCGAGGTCAACACCCTCGGGCCGCGTTCCCACAACGAGACCATGGCCCCCTTCCTCGGGTCCCTTAGCGTGCGGGCTGCCGAGCACGACTGCCACCTGGTGCCCTTCGGTTCCACCACCCCCGAGCCCATGCTGCGCGGCTACGAGGGGATGTGGCGTCGCCAACTCGTCGACGCGTTCGTCATCGCCGACACCCACCACGGCGACCCCCGCCCACGGTGGCTGGAAGACCGCGGCATTCCTTTCGCGTCCTTCGGCCGGGTGTGGGACGACCCCACGTTCACCCGATGGGTCGACGTCGACGGCGCCGCCGGCACCAGGGCCGCCGTCGAACACTGCCACGACCGCGGGTACACGAGCATCGCCTACCTCGGTTGGTCCGATGGCTCCGTGGTCGGAAACGACCGGCGATCGGGGTGGCGCGCCGCGTGCGAGGCCGCCGGACCTGCCGTCGCCGGGCCGCAGTCCTCGTGCGAGCAGGACCTCGACGACGCCATTCGCGCAGCGACCGACCTCATCCGCCAGCTCACGCCCGGCAGCGCCGTGGTCTGCGCGTCAGACGTACTGGCCCTCGGGGTCCACCAGGCCCTCCTGACGGCCGGTCGGGCCGTCGGGGCCGACATCGGCATCGTGGGCTTCGACGGGTCCGAGACGGCCCGGATGCACCACATCACCACCGTGGCCCAGCCCCTGCCCGAGATCGCCGACCTCGCCCTCACCCTCGTGCACGACGCACTCGCCGGCGCGCCGCGCCCACCCTCGGGCACCATCCTGCCTGCCCAGCTGCACGTCGGGAGGAGCACCACGGCACACCCGTGAAACCCGCTCGCGTCGGGATCCCCCACGCCAGCACTACTGATCACCCTCACCACAAAGGAGTCACCCGTGACACGCACCACCCGAACCGCGACCCTGTCCATCGCCCTGACCGGCGCCTTGCTCCTGACCGCCTGTGGCGGTGGAGGGGGGTTCCAGGACGAGGGCGCCTCCACGGCCCCGGCCTCCGCAAGCGGCCCGGTCGACCTCAAGATGCTCATCGCCTCCTCCGGGGATGCCGAGACCAACGCGGTCAAGGCCGCTACCGACGCCTGGGCGAAGAAGACCGGCAACACCGTCACCGTGACCGTCGCCAGCGACATGAACCAGCAGCTCGCGCAGGGCTTCGCCAGCGGCAGCCCGGCCGACGTCTTCTACCTGGATGCCGGCCGGTTCGCCGACTACGCCAAGAACGGCAGCCTGTTCGCGTACGCCGACCAACTCAAGGACAACAACGACTTCTACGAGTCGCTGCGCCAAGCCTTCACCTACGACGGGAAGCAGTACTGCGCCCCCAAGGACTTCTCCACCCTGGCCCTTCAGATCAACACCGACGCCTGGGCCAAGGCCGGCCTGACCGACGCCGACATCCCGAAGAACTGGGACGAGCTCACCGCCGTCTCCAAGAAGCTCACCACCGGGGACCAGGTGGGTCTCGGGCTGGGCCTCGGGATCGACCGGGTCGGCGTGTTCTTGCTGCAGAACGGCGGCTGGTGGCTCAACGAGGACGGCACGAAGTCCACCGCAGCGACCCCCGAGGTCGAAGAAGCGCTGAAGTACGTGCAGGACAACGTCAAGGCCGGCAACTTCAAGTTCGCCAACGAGCTCGACTCCGGCTGGGGCGGTGAGGCTTTCGGCACCGGGAAGTCCGCGATGACCATTGAGGGCAACTGGATCAAGGGCGCCGTCAAGAACGACTACCCCAAGCTGAAGTACACCACCGCCCAGCTCCCCGAGGGCCCCAAGGGCAAGGGCACGCTCCAGTTCACCCAGTGCTGGGGCGTGGCGTCTGACTCCAAGGCCCAAGCCCAGGCCATCGACCTGGTGACATCCCTCACCAGCGTCGATCAGCAGATGGCCTTTGCCGACGCCTTTGGCGTCATGCCGAGCCGGCAGTCGGCCGCCGACCTGTACAAGGCCAAGTTCCCCGAGGATGCGCCCTTCATCGCCGGTGGGGAGTACGGCCACGGCCCGATCAACGCGGCCGGGATGGAGCAGGTCGTGGGCGACCTGAACTCCAAGCTGGAGGCCTTCGGGAACGCCAACCTCTCGCAGGTGCTCAAGGGATTCGACACCAACGCCGGCGCGGTGCTGGGCCAGTGAGCACCACCGACACGGCCGAGGCGCCCGGGACCTCCCGGGCGCCTCGGGGCCGCCGCGGCGGGAAGGGGTCGGGGCAGCGCCAGTCCGTGGCCGGGTGGCTGTTCGTCACCCCGGTGCTCGTCGTGCTCGGGCTGTTCCTGGTCATCCCGATCTTCATGGCCCTGTGGGTGTCCTTCACCAACTGGAACGGACGAGGCAGCCCCTTCTCGTCCCGGGTGAACCTGGTCGGCGCGCAGAACTACGCCGCACTGCTTACCCAGGAAGGCCTCTCGCGCCAGGACTTCATGATCTCCTTGCGCAACACCTTCTACTACGTCATCGGCGTCGTGCCGCTGCAGACGATCCTGGCGATCACCCTTGCCGTCATCGTCAACCAGAAGTTCCTCAAGGGCCGAAGCTTCTTCCGGACCTCGTTCTACTTCCCGTCTGTGGTCTCCTCGGTGGCGATCTCCCTGGTCTTCCTCTACTTGTTCACCGGCACCGGCGCGGTCAACCAGTTCCTCGGGCTCTTCGGCATCGACGGACCGACCTGGTTCTCCGACCCCCGCGGACTGCTGCATATGATCGGCGGCGGGATCGGGCTGTGGTCAACCGATGCCCCACCGGACTTCCTGACCAACACCCAGGTGATGAATCTGTCTCTGTGGGAGTGGCTCAGCGGCCCGTCGGTGGCGATGTCGGCGATCATGCTCCAGGTCGTGTGGACCACCGCCGGCACGTTCATGCTGATGTTCATCGCGGGTCTGCAGGACCTTCCCAGCGAGGTCGAGGAAGCGGCCATGGTCGACGGCGCCAACGCGTGGCAGCGGTTCCGCAACGTCACCGTGCCGCACCTGCGCCCGACAATCCTGCTCGTCATCACCCTCGGGGTCATCGGCACCTGGCAGGTGTTCGACCAGATGTACGTCATGACCCAGGGCGGGCCGGCCAAGACGACCCTCACCCCGGCCTACCTCTCCTATACCGCCGCTTTCAGGCAGCAGCAGTGGGGTCAAGGTGCGGCGATGGCGTTCCTGCTCTTCATCCTCATCTTCGTCCTCACCTCCATCCAGCGCTTCGTGCTGCGTGACAAGGACGACGCGAAGCAGAAGAAGGCCGAGAAGCGACAACGCCGCGCCGCGAAGAAGGAGGTGGCGGCATGAGCCAGTCATCGGTCGGCAGCAACGTCAGTGAGGAAGGGCGGGCCAGTGCACCACGGTCGCAGCTGAAGCTCCCCACCTCCGAGGACGACGGCAACCTCGTGGGGCGCAGCGGCCGCGGTAAGAAGATCGCGGTCTACGCCGCGCTGATCGCCTTCGCCCTGATCTACATCTACCCGTTCATCGTCCAGCTTTCGACGTCATTCAAGACCGACGGTGACGCGGTCAGCAACCCGTTGGCGCTGATCCCGAACCCGGTGACGACGGCAGCGTTCGAGCGGATCTTCCAGACCGACTTCCCGCTGTGGTTCACCAACTCGGTGATCGTGACGCTGCTCGTCACCGCAGGGCGGGTGTTCTTCAACTCCCTCGCCGGCTACGCCCTCGCGCGGCTGAAGTTCGTCGGTCGGGATGCTGTGTTCACCGCGATCCTCGCCGTGCTCGCGGTGCCCGGGATCGTGCTGCTCATCCCCAAGTTCCTCGTGCTGAACTACCTCGGGATCTACAACACCTACCCGGCGCTGTTCGTGCCGCTACTCGTGGATGCCGCGGGGGTGTTCATCATGAAGCAGTTCTTCGAGTCGATCTCGCCCTCGATGGAGGAAGCCGCACGGCTGGACGGAGCGGGCACGTTCCGCACGTTCTGGTCGGTGATCCTGCCGATGGCCAGGCCGGCGCTCATCACGCTGACGATCCTGTCGTTCCAGGGGTCCTGGAACGAGCTGTCGCACTTCATCATCGCCACCGACAACCCGAAGCTCTTCACCCTCACCCGCGGGGTGGCGGGCCTGACGTCCGGCGGGCTCGGCTCCGGCAGCCAATTCCCCATCACGATGGCCGCGGCCCTGCTCATGACCATCCCCACAGCGCTGGTGTTCATCGCCTTCCAGCGCTACTTCACCCAAGGCGCGAACGCCGGCGCCGACAAGGGGTGACAAGCCCGCTCCCGGTCGGTCACGTGAGGGGATCGACCGGGAGCACCCCAACGCCACCGGACGGGGCATCGCTCGAGGTTCCCTGCGGCGTCCCCCGTGCGCTATCAGCCGACTTCGATGCAGCGGCGGCACCCGGCGTGGGTCTAGACCCCAAAGGAGCGTCTGATCCGCCCTGGGTTGATCACCAAGTGGTCTGAGCACCTCGTACATACGGTCAGGCCCCCACTGGGTGTGTCCCCGTTTTGCGGCTCTCGTGACTGATCCGTGGGTCAGGCACGCCAAGACAGGAGGGGTTTGAGTCCACCGAGGTTGAGCATCACCAAGGGCGATGAGGGCCTGTGGTGAGCGCAAGCCGAAGGCCATCCGGGTGAGGCGTCGGATCTTGGTGTTGACGGACTCCAGGCGGCCGTCGCATAGCGAGTTCTGGATGCTCGCGAGGATGCAGTCACGATGTTTGATGATCTTGCGCTGTAGTTCGCTGGAGGCCGGGATGCGGCAGGTCGCCGACGACGCCAACGCTCCGCACCTGACTCGGGCAGGGTCATCGCCGGGACCTACGCCGAGCCGACGCCTGACGGTTTGCGCTTTCAGGTCACGCTGAACCTCTCGTTCGACGGCGACCCCGTGGCTTGGGCTCAGGCAGCCAACGAACCCTTCGTCTACATCACTCCCAAGGCGGGCCTGGGGCCTCCGCGATGAGCTTGGCGACCGGCCCCTGACTCCGACGGGCGGGTGCCGAGCAGAGCATGATCCTCCGGACATTGGGCTGAGATGTTTACGCTCAT
>JBBQNZ010000179.1:0-7233 GCA_038330415.1 Actinomycetales bacterium
GATCGCGGCATCCTGCGCGGCGGTCGCGACGTCGACCACCCGCTGCGCTGCCCCGATCGCGGCGGCCCACTCCTCGCGGGACCCACCCACCGCCGTGGTGGCGAAGGCGCCGGCAAGCTCGTCGAGCGCCGCCTCGCACGCTGCCCCGACCTCGACCGGACCTGTCGCCATCACTCGCACCCCCGTGTTGTTCGCTGCGACAAACCTATCGCCGACCACCGACAGGGCCTCCGCCGGAACTGTCCAATCGAGCTGTCCAGCAGCCAGTTACGTTCTGCCGTGAGCGAACAGGGCAGGTCTGCCCCGGTGCAGCGGCCCACCCCGAACTGCCGTCGCAGGCCACGAACGGTTTCGTTCAGCCGGACCCCGCCCTCGGTTCGGAACCCCGCGCTCAGCACATCCCGCGTGCCGCGACCCACGCCCCGACCGCCGTACCGACCCGTGTTCCCTCGGTGTCCGCCGTCCGGAAGTGGATGCCGGCCCACACCCGGGCGTCCACGCCCTCCCGGTTCAACGTCGCGGCATCGGGGTAGTGGCGCACGGTGCCGGTCACGCTCGACTCGATCGACAGGTCGACGCGACTGCTCCCCTCGAGCGACCGAAGGGCCCGGGTGACGGACCCGATCACGGTGGTGTGACCGCTGAGGTAGTCGGGGAAGGGTGGGGTGGCGAGCAACGGAGTCCGGGTCGGGTCCGCCACCGTCGCGGCGTTGCCGTCGGTGTCCGCGAGCCGGATCGCGGTGACCGGGCGCCAGAAGCCGTAGTGGAGCTTGGCGTCCCAGGCGGCGATGGCGCCGTCGGCACCGGCGAGCGTGGCGACCGCGAGGTAGCGCGCCGCCTGCAGTGCGCCGAAGCCGTGGCGCACCGCATGGTCGCGGTAGGACCCCTGCAGCTGCACGCTGAGGTTCCCCGCGAAGAAGCGGGCGACCTCGGTCTGCGGCGCGGTGCGCAGGTTGCTGCCGGCGGACCCCACCGCAGCCACCCGTCCCCGGACCGCTGGGCGATGAGGTGCGCTGCGGTCCGCTCGCCGTGGGCGACTCCCGAGAGGGTGGCGGCATCCCGGGGAAGCGCCGCGAGTGCTGCGGCATACGCCGCTTCGACCCGCGCCATGCCGACCGGGACGTAGGTGTTGAGCACGCGCCGAGCAGCAGCGGGCATGGCCGCGTCGACGGAGAGCGCCGTGGATGCCGTGGCGTTCCACGCGAGCACCGCCGCCGCCCCCTCCGTCGAGGCGGATGACGGGCGCGCGGATGCCGGGCTCGGAGCCACGGCGAGCGCCCCTCCGGCCAGGGCGAGGCCGACGAAGGCGCGGCGTGACGCCACCGGGGAGGGCCGGGGCTCGGTGGGGACGGGGATGGGGGAAGGGTTCACGACGGACTCCTTACTACCGGTCGCCCGTCGTGTCGGCGGGTCGACGTCGAGCGTCATCCCCCGGCTACCTCAGGTGCATCGGTCGGAGCCCCTCAGAACGTGCCGCGAGCGCTCACCGCTCGTCGCTCTCACCGACCCGGCGCGCCCACGCGGCCGCCTCGACGCGGGTCGTGGTGCCGCTCTTGTGGAGGATGTTGGACACGTGCACGCTGACCGTCTTGGTGCTGATGAAAAGCTCGCCGGCGATCTCGCCGTTGCTGCGCCCGGCCACCACGCGGTCGAGCACCTCCTGCTCACGGCTGGTCAGCACGGCCAACCGGGGCGCCACCGGCTGGCCCGCAGCCCCCGCAGCCCCCGACGTCGCACGGTCGTCGACGGCATCCAGCGGGATGCGAGCGGCACGCGCCACCGACTCCACCTCCTCGCGCAGTGGTCGCGCCCCCAGCCGGACGGCCGTGGTGTGGGCGGCGCGCAGTGCCTCGGCTGCCGCCTCGCGCCTGGTGTCCTCGGTCAGCAGGGCCTGACCCAGCCGCCACGCCGCCAGCGCCTCCTCCCAGGCCAGGCCCGCCGCACCGGCCCGCTCCCGCAGGCGTCGCCAGGCGTCCGCCTGTCCCGCCTCCCCCCGGCAGCGACGGCTCTCCGCCTCGAACCTCGCCCCGTCCACCCGCCCGAGGGGGGCCGATCCCGTTGTCCCGGTGAAGGGTTCGCCGGGCAGGGCCGCCCGTCGGGCCACCAGGGCGTCCAGGGCCGCAACGGCGGCGGCCGATGCGGCCGGGTCCCCGTGGTCGCGAGCCCGCTCCCGCAGGCCGGCGCAGACGGTCGCGCCCCAGGCCAGCAGCGGGTCCAGGCCCCGAAGGTCGGCACCGTTGTAGGCCAAGGGCCACCGGTCGTGCAGGTACTCCAGCGCGCGCTCGAGCTCACCGCCGCCCACCATCACCTCAACCGTCGTCTCGGTGATCGGAGCCCCTTCGAAGTCGGGCGCGACGAGCTCGGCCACGCGCTCCAGGTGGCGCCGCGCCGCGGGTCGGTTACCCCGACGGACCGCCAGCAGCGCGGCATCGCAGCGGGCCTTGGCTCCCGAGATTCCGGCGCCACCCAGGACGGCCGGCCGGATGAGCTCGTGCGCCTCGTCCCAGCGCCCCAGGTCGAGCAGCATCGAGGCACCGAGGCCCGCGAGGAAGTACCCGTAGTGGCTGCTGCCGGCTGAGAGCGCGGCCGCGGAGGCACGCACGGTGACCAGGGCAGCCTCGGCCAGGCGGCCATCGCCCTCGAGGCGGTTGAACCACCAGATGGCCACCTCGGCGGCCCACGTCGGATCCGTGGCCGTGGCCAGGGCATGCGCCTGCTCGAGCTCGCCCAGCACGTCGACAGCGGGATCCAACAGAGTGACCACAGCGTGTGCCGTGAGGGCGTGCGCGAGGGCGAGGGGGGAGCCGGACCGGTGTGCGGCGGCCAGGGCAGCCCCTGCCAGCGACCCGCCGGGCAGCGGCTTCCCGGCGGAGTCCACCGGGTCATCCGGGTAGGGGGTCTCGTCCCACGCTCGGGCCATCGCGAGCCGGGCGAGGGCGAAGGCGGCTTCCGGGCTGTCGGGGTCGTGCGCGGTGAGCGCGACGGCGGTGTCCATCTCCGGCCGGTACCAGAACTGGCCGGGCGAACGATGCCAGTCGGCTCGGGTCCACGACACGAGCAGGGCACTGGCCGTCAACGGGTCTGCGTCCCGGTCGACGATGCCGAGCGCGGTCTCCAGCAGGTTCTGCGCCGACCCGAAGTCGCCGACGGATTCGGCTGCCTCGGCGGCTCGGCGCAGGAGCGTCACGTGGTCGGGAGCGTCGGCCCGCGCCGGTGGAGAGATCGACGGCCAGAGCGAACAGGCACGCCTGAGGTGCTCGCTCGCCTCGGCCGTGGCCTTGAGCTGCTTGGCGTGGTCGGCCGCCACGAGTGACCAGCGGAAGGCGGCGTCCACGTGGCCGGCTGCCGAGTGGTGGGCGGCCAGGTCGGCGGCCAGGGCGCCCGAGCATTCGCCGGCGCCTGCCTCCAGGACCGCCGCATACGTGGCGTGCAGGGGCGCCGCGCGGGCTACGTCGAGCGTGTCGACCAGCACCTCGGCCAGGAGGGGGTGCCAGAACCAGTAGGTGTGGTCCGCGCCGATCCGCAACACGCCCGTGTCCACGGCCTCGCCCAGCAGCTGCGGGACCCCGTCGACCGAGGGCAGGGCGAGCGCGGTCACGGCGGTGACCAGCTCGTGGTCGACGGGGCGTCCGCCGACCGCCATCAGCCGGGTCACCTCGCGAGCGGGCCCGGACAGCGCGTGCCACCGGGCGAGGGCCGCCTCGCGCAGCACCTGGGGGCTGCCGTCAGGTAGCCGACGGTCACCCGACGCCGCGTTCCTCACGAGCAGCTCGGTCAGGTACGCGTTGCCCTGCGAGCGGTGGTGCACGTCGGCGACGAACTCCTCGGTCGCGGGGGACGACAACAAGGTCGCGATCTGCTCCTCGGTCTCCGACGCGTCCAGGCGCTCGAGGGTGAGCTCGCCGACGTGCGGGAGCCTTCGCACGTCGGCGAGCCAGGTGTGCAGGGGCCCGCCCTCGGGCCGCTCGTCGAGGCGGATGGTGACGACGACCCCCAGGCGCTCGGTACCGACACCTGTGACCAGGTAGGCCAGGCAGTCGAGTGACGCGGTGTCCGCCCACTGCAGGTCGTCGACGACGAGCACCGTCGGGGCGTGCCGCGCCAGCCGGACCAGTGCGGTGTCGATCCAGGACAGGACCGTGCCGGGGACCGGCCCGCCGCTGCGCACGCCGAGCGAGGGCAGCAGCGCCCGCAGCTCCTGGGCGTCGGCGAACACCCGCTCGACGAGCGAGGGGTCGGCCCGCTCCGCCCAGTGGTCGAGCGCCGACAACACCGGCGCGTACGAGAGGCTGGCCGAGCCGAAGCGCACGCACGACCCCCACAGCACCTCGTAACCGTTGCCGGCGAACTCGGCGCAGACGTCGCGCACCATCCGGGTCTTGCCGATGCCGGCCTCACCGTGCACGACCATCGCTCCGGGGCGCCCCAGGGCCGCCTCCTGGAAGAGCGCGCGCAGCGCGGCCACCTCCTCCTGCCGACCCACGAGGTGGGACGGTGGCTCCTGCGGGGTGGCAGCCATCCCGGCAGTCTCCCGCCGCCGCGGGCGAATGTCACGCTCGTGGCGCCGCCGACCCGCGACCGCCGGCCCGCGGGCCCGGCCCGCGACCGCCGGCCCGCGACCGCCGGCGCGCGGGCCCGAGGCGTCAGGCGCCGTAGACGAGCGGCACGTAGTCCGGATGCCGCTGGATCCACGCCTTGATGAACGGGCACAACGGCATCACCTTGCGGGTGCCCTCCGCGGCCACCTCGTCGAGCGCCGACCGGGCGAGCGCGCCGCCCACGCCCTTGCCCTCGAATGCCGGGTCGACCTCGGTGTGGGTGAACACCACGAGCTCGTCGGTCAGCTGGTAGGCCGCGAAGCCGGCCAGCTCGCCACCGATCCGGGACTCCCAGCGGTGCTCGTCCTCGTTGCGGGTCACGACGACCTGCTCGCTCACGTCACTCACGCGAACCACCTCCTGACGACACCCTCTCACCCACCGCGCCAGAAACGTTCGGGCAGAACCAGCCCGGCGCCATCCGAGGCATCGAGCAGCGCCACGAGCTCGCGCTCCTCGTAGCGGAAGTGGCTCTCCATGATGGCGTCCACCCCCTCGAGGTGACGTACCACGACGGCACCGGTCGCGCCCGATCTCACCACCCGCTCGAGCTCGGCCAGCAGGGTGCCGATCATGGCGTGGTCCTGCTCGAGGCGGTCGACCACCGGGCCCAGGTCGGGGACCGCACGCCGCAGCCACGGGAACAGGGCGGAGTCCTCGTCGCGGTGGTGCGCCCCGAGCGTGGTGCAGACCGCCCGGCAGCGCAGCACGAGGTCGTCGGTCAGGGATGCCGTCGCCGCCGTGGTGTCCAGACCCTCACGGGCGTCGTCGAGCACGTCCCTGATGCGGTCGTGCAGCCGCCGCAGCTCCGCCCCCAGGGCGACGGCGCGGTCGCCACCACCCGACCGGGGCCCGTTGGCTCCCCCATTCCCGACCGGCACCTGACCACGGTAGCTGCACCCCAGCATCCGGGGAACCCCTGACCCGACCCCCAACCTGCGCCCTCGACCATGGCACCGCTCAAGGCTGGGCCATCCGGACGCCTACGCTGGTGGAGGCAGGTCCCCTGCACCACCCCGGCAGCACCCGTACCAGGCAAGGAGCGTCGTGACCACTGCGCTCGTCGAGAACGCCGCACTGCGCGTGCGGCAGAGCCCGCTGGTGCCCGCTCTCGGGCGACCGGAGCGCCCCCTCGACCGCGTGCTGTCCGGTGTGGGGCTCACCACCGCCACGTGGTTCTTCGCCGCCTCCCTGGTGCCGTCGCTCCTGCCGCGGGCCGCCTGGCTGCAGGGGCTGGTCTCCGGCGTGACCGTGGCCGTCGGCTACGGGCTGGGCGCCGGCACCGCGGCGCTGTGGCGCTACCTCGGCATCCCGGGCCTGCGCGGCCGTGCCCGCACGGTCGCCCTCTGGGTGCTCGTCGGGGTCGGCACCTGGGGCGCGGTGTGGAACGGCTGGCGACTCGTAGGCTGGCAGAACGAGATCCGCGCGCTGTTCGGGATGCCGCCCACCTCCCCGCTCATCTGGCCGGTGGTCGTGACAGTCACCGTCGGCGTCGCGATCGTGCTGCTGCTGGCCGGGCGCGGGGTGCGGCTCCTGGCCACCACCGCCGTGCGCTGGCTCGGTCGCCGGCTGCCGCCACGCCTGTCGATCGTGCTCGGCACCGGCCTGGTGGTCCTGCTGTTCTGGGGGCTGTGGACGGGCGTCATCGTCAACGGCTTCTTCGCCGGGGCCAACGCGATCTTCGCTCCGCGCGACACCACGGGTTCGCACAGCACCAGCTATCCGGCGGCGCCCGAACGGTCCGGCTCGAGGGCCTCGCTCGCGGCCTGGCCGGAGCTCGGCTACTACGGGCGGTCCTTCGTGCGCGGCGGCCCGACGGTCGCGCAGCTGGAGGCGGTCAACGGTCCCGGCGCCAAGGAGCCGATCCGGGTCTACGCCGGCCTCCAGAGCGCCGACACGGTGCAGGGCCGAGCCGATCTCGTGCTCGCCGAGCTCAAGCGCACCGGAGCCTTCGATCGCAAGGTGCTCGTCGTGGCCACGACCACCGGCATGGGGTTCCTCGACAGCCGGGGCACCGATCCGCTCGAGTACCTCTGGAACGGCGACACCGCCATCGCCGGGGTTCAGTACTCATACCTCCCGAGCTGGATCTCCGTGCTCGCCGACCAGGAGGCCGTCGTCGACACCTCTCGCACCGTCTTCGAGACGGTGCGCCAGTACTGGGCCACCCTGCCCGAGGGTGAGCGGCCCGAGCTCTACCTCTACGGGCTCTCGCTCGGCTCGATGGGCGTCGAGAGCGTGCTGAGCTCGGTGAACATCGTCAACGAACCGGTCGACGGGGCGCTGATGGTGGGGCCCCCGTTCGTCAACGAGATGCACGCCCGCCTCGAGGCGGCCCGCGACCCGGGGTCGCCCGCGGCCCTGCCCGTGTACGAGGAGGGGCGCACCGTGCGCTTCACCGATGAGCAGACCTCGCTCGAGCCGGTCGCCGGTGCGTGGGGGCCGACTCGGGTCGCCTACCTCCAGCACGCCTCGGACCCGGTGGTCTTCTTCTCCAGCGACCTCGCCTTCGACCGGCCCGGCTGGCTCGGGGACGGCCAGCGTGGGCCCGACGTCTCGCCGACGATGGGCTGGGTCCCGCTCGTGACGATGTGGCAGGTGCTGCTCGACATGCCGGGCGCCGGCAACGTGCCCA
>JBBQNZ010000180.1:0-7113 GCA_038330415.1 Actinomycetales bacterium
TGGAAGCGGGGCCGCCGCGGCCCTGAGCGCACGGCGACCCCGCGGTAGGGGGGTGTTACGGGGGGTCAGCAGGTCGACTTGTACGCCGCCTGGCCACCCTCACCGGACAGGTTGTCCTTGGTGATGATGGTGAACCCGGTCTGGATGGTCGGGGTCACGGTCTTGCCGGTGAGCGCGGCGTCAGCCTGCTCGATGCCGTCGGCGCCGATGGTCGACGGCTGCTGGGCGACGAGCGCCTGCACGGTGCCGTCCTGCAGCGCCTTGATCTGGTTCGGGCCTGCGTCGAAGCCGACGATGGTCACGTCCTTGGCACCGGCCTGCCGCACGCCGGTGGCCGAGCCCTCGGCGGAGAACAGGTTCGTCGCGAAGATGCCGGCGATGTCGGGGTCCTTCTGCAGCGCAGAGGAGACCAGGTTGGCCGCGGTGGCCGGGTCGTTGTGGCTGTACTGCACGCCGAGGTACTTGAAGTTCGAGTCCTTGGCCGCAGCCTCCTCGAAGCCCTTGACGCGGGCGTCGACGGTGGAGACACCCGGGTCGGTGGAGATCACGAGCACCTTGCCGCCACCGGGCTTGGCCGCCTTGATGGCGTCGAAGGCCGCCGCGCCGCCGCCGACGTTGTCAGAGCTGATCTGCGAGACCGCGAAGGACGGGTCGTTCACCGTGGTGTCGACCAGGACCACCTTGATGCCGGCCTTGGCGGCCTGCTCGAGCGGTGCCTGCATGGCCGTGACGTCGGTCGGTGCGATCAGCATGGCGGCCGGCTTGGACGCGGTGACCGAGTCGACGATCGGCTTCTGCAGGGTGGGGTCGAACTTCTGCGGGCCCTGGGTGGTCACGGTGTACCCGAGCTCGGCGGCCTTGGCCTTGATGCCGCACTCCATCGTGATGTAGAACTCGTCGCCGGCGACGCCCTGGACGAAAGCGATGTTCTTGTTGGTGTTCGCGCCGCTGCTGCCGGCTGAGGCCGTGGACGTGGTGCCCGAGTTCCCGCTGCTGCAGGCGGCCAGTGCCAGTACGGCCGTGGCGCTCAGTGCCGCGAGCTTGATGGTGTTCCTCATGGTGGTGCTGCCTTCCTTCGGTGGTGATGATGGGAGTTCGTGTCGGTGGTGGGTGGTGGACCGCCGGGGTGACCGGCTGCTGTCGGGGCGGAGGGCGCCTGGTCTAGACGCCCTTTCCTCGGCTGGCGGCGGCTCGGCGCTGCTGGTCGACGTAGACGGCGGCGATGAGGATCGCGCCGACTGCGACGGTCTGCCAGTAGGGAGAGACGCCGATGATCACGAAGCCGGACTGGAGGGTCGCCGGGATGAACAGGCCGACCATCGATCCGAACATCGAGCCCAGGCCACCGAAGATCGACGTGCCGCCGATGACGACCGCCGCGATGACGTTGAGGTTGGTGAGCGACTGACCGGCGATGGTCGTCGTGCCGAACTGGGCGAGCGACAGCAGGCCGGCGAGCCCGGCCAGGAAGCCGGAGAGGGCGTAGATCTGGATCAGCTTGCCGTCCACCCCGATGCCGACCCGACGAGCGGAGATCTCGTTCGAGCCGATCGCGTAGGTGTAGCGACCGAACTTGGTCTTGTGCAGGCCGATCCCGCCGATGATGACCACCCCGAGCGCGATCAGGCTGATCGCCGGGATGCCGGCGACCCGGCCGTAGCCGATGTTGTCGACGAGCACGGTGGGGGCGGAGCGGATGTCCAGACCGCCGGTGATGATCTGCGCGATGCCGAGGGCCACGGACAGGGTGCCCAGGGTGACGATGAGTGGGGGCACCTTCGCCTTCGCGACGAGGAACCCGTTGAGGATGCCCCAGAACAGCCCCGAGACCATGGCCACGACCAGGCCGACGAGCGCGGCGTTCCAGCCCTCTCCGCCCATGGCCTCCATCGTCTTGGCGGCGACCACGGAGGACACGACCAGCACCGAGCCGACCGAGAGGTCGATGCCCGAGGTGATGATGACGAACGTCATGCCCACGGCGAGAACGGCCCAGATGGAGACGTTCTGCATGATGTTGGTGAGGTTGCCGGCGCTGAGGAAGATCGTCGGCCGCATGATGCCGAACGCCGCGATGATGACGATGAGCACGCCGAGGATCCACACCGACTGCATGGCCTTGAGCCGTTCGAGCAGGCCCCCGTGGCTCGACGAGGTCTCGATGGCCTGGTCCGGTTTGGTGATGGTGCTCATGCCGCCCCCTCCTTCCTGTCCAGGGCGCCGGTCATGGCGCCCACCAGCTGTTCGACCGAGGTGTCTGCCGCCTGGTAGGTCGCGACGCGGCTCCCGAGGCGCAGCACCTGCACCCGGTCGGCCACCTCGAGGACGTGCGGCATGGAGTGCGAGATGAGGACGACGGCCAGACCGCTGTCGCGCACCCGCTTGATCGTCTCGAGCACGTTGTGCGTCTGCACGACGCCGAGGGCGGCCGTGGGCTCGTCGAGGAAGAGCACCTTGTTGGCCCACGACACGGCTCGGGCGATGGCGACGGACTGCTTCTGGCCACCGGACATCGTGCCGACGGGCACCACGACCGAGCGCACGGCCGAGCCGAGCTCGGTGAAGGCCGCGGCGGCCTTGGTGCGCATCGTCGAGTTGTCCATGAAGCCGACCCTCCCGAACAAGCCGGGAGCCATCAGCTCGCGACCGAGGAACATGTTCTGGGCGGCGTCGAGGTGCGGGGCCAGCGCCAGGTCCTGGTGCACGACCTCGATGCCGACCGCTGACGCCTCGTGCGGGGTGGCGAAGTGCACCCGCTCGCCGTCGAAGAACATCTCGCCCTCGTCGATGTCGAGGTTGCCCGTGAGGGCCTTGACCAGGGTCGACTTGCCGGCGCCGTTGTCGCCGATCAGGGCGACGACCTCACCGGCGTTGACGTCGAAGTCGGCCTTGTCGAGGGCCTGTACCCGCCCGAAGCGACGGCTCAGCCCGCGGGCCTCGAACAGGGCGCTCATGCGACGGCCTCCTGGTAGGGCCGAGCACGCCCCTCGATGATCGAGACGTACTCGTCCATCCGGCGGCGGCCCGTCTCGGACAGGAACGCCACCCGCTCGTCATGTCCCATGGCCACGGTCTCCTTCCAGATGGCACGGCCGGCGATGAAGCCGCTCGCGCCGCCCTCGTCACAGCTGATCCGCAGCACCCTGGCGAACTCGTCCGAGGAGACCCCGGCCGAGAGCACGGCCCACGGGACGGTCAGACGCGAGGCGAGCCGCTTGCAGGCCTCGGGGCTGCCCGGGTACTCGAGCTTGAGCAGGCTCGGCTTGAGGTCGTCGATGAGCACGGCCGCCTCGATGATCGCGTCGGCGCGTGCCTCGGGGGACAGCGGGGCCTCGCCGGCCAGCGGGAAGATCAGGTTCTCGATGATCGACGGCACGTTCTGCTCGGAGCAGTCGGCGACGAGCGACGTCATCGCCTCGACGGCCTCGGCCGTGGTGTCGCGGCCGTCATCACCGACCGGGCGGTCGGCGCGCACCTGGGCGAGGAACTTCATCCCGTCGGCGCGACTCTCGCGCACCCAGGCCGCCCCCTGGGCGGGGTCGAGGGTCACGGTCGGCTCGCCGAGGTGCGTTCCACGCGATGACGGCTCGGCGGCGAGGAGCAGGCCGTAGTGCGGCACCCCCGAGACCTGGTGGGATGCGGGAAGGCCGTACGTGGGGTCGACGAGAAATGCGGACGCACTGCCTGCGAGGGAGGCGATCATGTCGCGCTTCATCGCGATGATCTCCTCGTCCGTGGTGTCGGGGAGATCGACGGCGGCGAGCATCCGCTTGAGGGTTCCGCGCTGGTCCATCGCGAGCACGGCGAACGTGCCCGCTTCCGTCGCGATCGCATCGAGTCCGTGGGACGTCATGAGGTGGCCTCCTTAGCCAGGGGTGGTGCGTGGCCCGCGGAGACCGTCTCCGCGACCGAGGTGAAGTACGCGGCTGGGGGCCGCAGGTCGCTGCTGATGGAGTCGCCCCGAGTGGCGGCCCATCGCCCGTAGATCGCCGCACCACGAGGGCCCGGCTGCTGGATGGCGGCGACCTCGACCGTCGGCGCCAGGGACCGGCGCGCGTCGAGGACCGACGGCATCCGGCTCCAGCCGCCCGCGAGCACGAGTCGCTCGATGGGGACCCCGGCAGTGCCGAGGTGCGAGAGGAGGTCGGCGGCATGCGCCGTGCTGTGGTCCAGCGCCGCGCGCCAGACCTTTCCCGGGGTCGGCGAGTCGCCGCGCAGGTGCACGGTCACCTCGGAGTCCGACATCGAGAAGCCTGAGATGCCGATGTCGCCACTGCGGTCGCCACGGTGGGCGAGCGACTCGTGGTCGACCCGGCTGCGGCCGTCCTCGTCGTCCGCTCCGAGCAGGCGCAGGACGCGCTTGAGGACGAGCCCGGTACGCATCCCGGCGAGCAGCCCGGTCGTACCGTGCACGACGTGGGGGTAGACCGAGACGCCGTGGGTGGTCAGCTCGCGCACGACGTCGGGGTCGGGCACGTGGCCGCTGGCGACGAGGAACGCCTCGGCGGTGCCGAAGCTGTCCATGGCCGATGCCGTGGCGGACGCGCCTGCCGCGGCGGCGGCGACGGCGTGGTCGTGCCCGGCGACCGTCAGCACCGCGCCGCGGGCCGCCAGGACAGGGTGGTCGGACCGGACCCGGCCGGCAGGGGTGCCCGCACCGACCAGCTCGGGGACCAGGTCCTCGCTGACCCCGAGGTGGTCGAGGGCGGCGCGGTATGGGCGGTTGGTGTGGATGTCGAGGAAGCCGGTGCGCCCCATCAGCGACAGCTCGGCCACCCGCCGGCCGCCGAGGTGGGCGATGACGAACTCCGGGAGGGAGAGCCACTGGGTGCCGGCGAGCGAGAGCCCCTGGTCGCGCAGCCAGGCGATCTTGAACAGGGATGCCACGTGCGTCACCGGCAGCCCCGTGCGTGCGGGGAAGTCGTGGGCCAGCGCGGGCGGGACTGCTGCCACCTGGGCGCCACCGCGGGGGTCGAACCAGGCGATGACGGGGGAGTGGGGCACCCCGTCGGCATCCACGAGCACGCCCGACTCGGCCATCGAGGTGAAGCCGATGGACCGGATGTCGAGCGGCCCGTGGCGGCCGTTGCCGCTGCCGACCGTCGTGGCCGCACGCGCGAGGAGGTCCTCGACGGCAGCCACGACGGCACGGGGGTCGCGCTCGGCGCAGCCGTCGCCGGGCTCTTCCCACGTCGTGGCGACCGAGAGGTCGACGAGCTTGGTGCCGTCCTCGGCCAGGGCCGTCAGCTTGGTGACGGTGGTGCCGAGGTCGAACCCGATGTCGACGACGAGGGGGCGCATCATGACGACGCCTTCCGGGGGGGAAGCTCGCCGGACCCGCGCTGGATCAGGCGGGTGGGCAGCACCGTCTCGACCACGGGGGAGCCCGGGTTCTCGAGGCGGCGGGCCAGGTGGTCGAACGCGGCGTGGGCCAGGGCGGTCGGTCGTTGGTCGACGACGGTGGTCGGAGGCGTCATCAGCTCGGCCAGCGGGAAGTCGCCGAAGACGACCACCGCGATGTCCTGCCGGTCGAGGCGCTTGAGCGCGCGGAGCACACCGAGCCCGACGAGGGGAGTCGACGCGAACACGGCGGTCGGCCCGTCGGCGGGGGCGAGCATCGCCACGGCGAGCGGGTAGGCCACCTCGCTGTTCCAGCAGCGGGTCTCGACCAGCAGGGGCTCGACGGTAAGGCCGGCGCCGACCAGCGCGTCGGTGTAGCCGGCGAGGCGGTCCTGCACGGTGGTGAACTCCTCGGTCTCGCCGAGGAACGCGATGTGCGTGTGGCCGTGGGCGATGAGGTGGCGCACCGCCTCGACGGCACCCTCGTGGTCGGTGACCCGTACGACGTCCTTGTCGTCGATGCCGCAGCGGCGGTCGATGACGACGACCGGGATGCCGTCTGGCAGGGCCGCCCGGGCGGTCTCGTCGTCGCCGAATGGGGCGACGAGCAGGGCTGCCACGCCGCGTCGGACCAGCCGCTCGACCTGGGTCTTCGCGCGCAGCTCGTCCATGCCCGTGGACGCGACGAGTACGTCCATGCCCATCTCCATGGCGCGCCGCTCGGTGACCGCGATGACCTCGGCGAAGAACGGGTCGTCCAGCGAGTCGACGACGACGCCGATGGTGGGGAGCCTGCCGCCACCCAGGCGCTGCGCGGCCGGGTTCGGGTGGTAGTCGAGCGCCCTGATGGTGGCCTGAACCCGCGCGACGGTCTCGGCCCGCACCCCCGGCACGCCGTTGATGACGCGCGAGACGGTCTTGATCGAGAAGCCGGACTCGCGGGCCACGTCGTAGATCGTGGGCGCGCTCACGCCGGCACCCCCTCGGCCATGCGCTGCAGGATGCCGGCGACGAGGGACGCGTCGAGCATGCCGCCGCGCTCGTGCTGCACCGCGGCCGCGGCGACGGCCATGCCGTGCCGCACGGCGGCGACGTCGTCGGCCCCGGTGGCGAGCGCGTGGGCTGTTCCGGCAAGGAACGAGTCACCCGCGCCGATCGGGTTGGCGACCGGCACGCGCAGCGCGTCGACCCACCAGGAGCCGTCCGCGGTGGTGAGGGCGGCGCCGTGGGAGCCGGCGGTGACGATGGCGCGACGGGCACCGCGGGCGTGCAGCTCGCGGGAGGCCGAGACACAGCGCTCGACGAGGTCGTCGCCCTCCTCCTCGACGTTCTCGTCGGTGCGGCCGAACAGCAGCGACTCCACCTCGCCGACGTTGGGGCTGACCAGGTCGGGCCCACTGGCGAGGGTGGCGCCCAGTACCGCGGGCGCCGCGTCGACGTAGGCGGGGACGCCGCGGTGGTGGGCGGCCTCGACGACGTCGGCGTAGAGGGAGGGCGGCACGTCCGGCGGCAGTGAGCCCGAACAGAGCACGGCGGCCGGGTGGGTCGTCTCGACCTGCTCGGCGATCGTCGCGAGCAGCTCGTCGTGGGCCCACTGGTGGGGC
This sequence comes from Actinomycetales bacterium, assembly GCA_038330415.1. Classification (GTDB taxonomy): domain Bacteria; phylum Actinomycetota; class Actinomycetes; order Actinomycetales; family Dermatophilaceae; genus Fodinibacter. Next base: position 6,945 of record JBBQNZ010000180.1, read on the forward strand.
TCGGGCCCGCGCCCGTTGACGACGGTGACGCGACCGGCATCCTCGAGGAGGATCAGGGCCAGGCGGCTCTGGCCGCTCTGCGGCACGGGCAGGAAGTCACACCCCTCGGCGGCCAGCAGCTCGGCCAGGCGGGGGTCGGAGGTGGGGGAGAGGCCGATCAGGCGGGGGT
>JBBQNZ010000181.1:0-7087 GCA_038330415.1 Actinomycetales bacterium
CACCGGCCGCCGGGTCAGCATCGAGTACGCCCTGATCCGCGACATCAACGACCAGGCGTGGCGGGCCGACCTGCTCGGCGAGAAGCTGGTCGCCCGCGGCCGGGGCTGGGTGCACGTCAACCCGATCCCGCTCAACCCGACACCGGGCTCGAAGTGGACCGCGTCGCGTCGCGGGGTCGAGCAGCAGTTCGTCGAGCGGCTGCGGGCGCACGGCATCCCGACCACGGTGCGCGACACCCGGGGGTCCGACATCGACGGCGCCTGCGGTCAGCTGGCAGCGGCCACCGCCTAGCCCCTCTACACTTCGCTGGTGAGACACACGCTGCCCGCGGTGACGGCCGCCCTCGCCCTGCTCCTCGCAGGGTGCGGGAGCCAGTCCGACCTCCCCAGCAGCCTGCGCAGCGCCGACACCCACGCCACGTCCCACGCCGCGGCCCCGTCGACCGATGCGGCCAAGCCCGCGGTCGCCGAGGTGCCGTTGCGGAACGGGGAGCGGTTCGAGAGCCTGCGGCTGCCGTCGGCCTACACGCCCAAGGCACCCAACGGCACGGGCACCGACGACTACCGATGCTTCCTGATCGACCCGAAGTTCGGCACCGACCAGCTGGTCAGCGGCGTGCAGATCGCGCCCGACAACGCGGCGATCGTGCACCACGTCATCGTGTCGAAGGTCGAGCCTGACGACGTCGCCACGGCGCGCGCCCTCGACGCCAAGGACCCCGGTGACGGCTACACCTGCTTCGGCGGGGCAGGCATCGCCGGGGTGGCCGGCAACCTCGACAACGCCGACTGGGTCGGTGCCTGGGCGCCCGGCGGCGGCGAGCGGGTGATGGCCGACGACATCGGCATCCCGCTGCGGGCCGGCACCCAGCTCGTCGTACAGGTGCACTACAACCTGCTCGCCGGTGACGGCGCCGACCGCAGCACGGTGCGGCTGCGGCTGTCCGAGGCCAAGGGCAGCGACAAGCAGGCGCTGCAGACGATGCTGCTCCCGGCGCCGGTCGAGCTGCCCTGCCGCGACAACCGCACCCAGGGCCTGTGCAACCGCACCGTCGCCGTGGCCGACCTCAAGCGCCGCTTCGGCGAGGAGCCCGCCACCGCCGACCTGCTGCACCTGCTCTGCGGGCCGGTCGAGGCGAACCCCGTGCAGAGCTGCACCCGCCCGATCCGCAGCAAGGGCACCATCCGGGCGGTGTCCGGGCACATGCACCTGCTGGGCCGGGCGATCACCGTCGACGTCAACAAGGGCACCGCCAAGGCCACGCGGGTCCTCGACATCCCGGTCTGGAACTTCGACGACCAGGCCAGCATCCCCCTGAAGAAGCCGCTCGACGTCGGCCCCGGTGACACGGTCACGGTCACCTGCACCCATGACCAGGGGCTGCGCGACCTGCTGCCGGCCTTCCAGGGCACCCGCGAGCGCTACGTCGCCTGGGGCGAGGGCACCACCGACGAGATGTGCCTCGGCATCGTTCTGCTCACCCCCCGCTGACCCCCCTGCCTCCGCGCCGAGAGGCTCAGCCCTGCAACTCCTCGAGCCGTTCGCGCAGCCGTTCCTCGGCCTTCGCCGCCGAGCGCTCCTCGCGGTGCGCCGCGTGCTGCACCCGCGCTGCCGTCTGCGCGGCCTCGGCGGCGGTCGCCACCTGGCCGTCGAGGTCGTTCAGCCGGCGCCGCGCCTCCTTCCTCTCCGCCTCGAGCCGTTCGTGGCGCGCCTGTGCGTCGGCGGCGTCGCGCTCCGCCTGCGCCACCACCGTGCGCGCCGTCTCGAGTGCCGACTCCGCCTCCGCCACAGCGCTCTCGGCGTCGGCCACCCGGCGCTGCCGGGCGGCGTCGGCGTCGTGATCCGCCTCGGATGCCGCCGTAGCCGGCTGCGCGGATGCCGTGGCACCGGGCGGTGGCAGGGCCACCACCCGGGACAGGTCCACCGGCTCCAGGCCGGTCGAGCTGAAGGTGTCGGTGAGCAGCCCGGTGGCCAGCGCCGCCCCGGCAACGGCGTCGACCATCGCCGATCGCAGCGTCTCCTCGACCTCGGCCGTGGTCGCCGCAGTGACCCGCCGCCCGGCGTCGCGGCCCAGCCCCGCCGCCTGCTCGGCCACTGCCCGGGTCAGCTGCCGACGCTGCCGGTCCAGGGCCCGCAGCTCGTCGGCGCCCAGCGTCCCCTGGGCCGCGCGCAGCTGCCCGCCGAGGTCGAGCACCTGCTGCACGTCGTCCGCGTGCTGTCGCACCAGCTGGTTGAGCAGACAGGCGCCCGCGGTCGGCTTGCGCAGCGACTGCACGCGGGCGGCCAGCTCAGCGTCACCGGCCGCCTTGGCCTCCTTGGCCCGCGCGTTGCGCGCGGCGGTGAACTCCTCGGGTGCGAGCCCGTACAGCTCCGCGGCGACCTCGTCGATGCTCACCCGCGAATCGTGTCAGGGATGCCGCGCGCGTGGGCGCCGGGCAGACCTGAGAGACCGCTGTGGGCCGGTGCACCGGCGCTCCGCCGTTCGTGAGTGCCCCGTCGTGCCCGGCGATACGGTGACAGCACGTGGTCAGGGACTCTCGTAACCTTCCTGCAGCGGTCGGCCCCACCACGTACACGCAGGCCACGAGACACCGGGTCTCGTGGCCTGCGTGCGTCGTCACCGCGCGGCGAGCACGACCTCGGCAGCCTCCTCGACCGAGTCGACCAGGTGCAGGTGTCCGGCCATCGCCCGCCCCGAGGCCAGTGCCCTGAGGGCCGGCCACACCGGCACCACCCGCGTCCAGTGTCGAACCCCGACGAGCACGACCACCGGCAGCGCCGCGCCCTCGCTCGAGTAGTAGAGGGGCGTGGCGGCCTGGAAGATCTCCTGCACGGTGCCGGCCGCGCCCTCGAGCACCACCAGCCCGGCGGTCGACCGGGCCAGCAGGCCGTCCTCGCGCAGGGCGTTCGAGAAGTACTTCGCGATGCCATCGCAGAACACGTTCGGCGGCTCGTGGCCGTAGAACCAGGTCGGGATGCCGATGCTGGTCACGTGGGCGCGCGTGGTGCCTACCGGCGCGAGCTGGGCGCGCACCTCCAGCGCCAGCTGCGCCCAGGCGCCGACGTCCGGCTCGAAGGAGGGCACCGCGGCCAGCCGCTGCACGGCATCCGCGACCGACGTCTCGTCGGAGGCGAAGGCGCCCAGGTTGGCGGCCTCCATGGCACCGGGACCGCCGCCGGTGACCACCGTGAGGCCCGCGGCGGCGAGCCGGTGGCCGAGGTCTGCCGCACCGGCATATCGCGCCGTGCCGCGCGCCAGGGCGTGACCGCCCATCACGCCCACGGTCGACCGCCCGTGCACGACCTCGTCGAGGGCGTCGCTGACCGAGTCGTCGTGGATCGCCCGCAGCAGGGTCACGAAGGCGTCGTGCCGGTCACCCCCGCGGCGCGACCACCGATGGGCCCGGGCGTCGGGCGTGGCGTCGTAGCCGTGCGCGGCCAGCCCGGCATACAGCTCGTGGGGCTGGTAGAGCGTCGCGCGGTAGGGGTTGACCGGTGCCCGCGCGTCGGTGGGGAACACCAGCGCCCCGTGCGTGCGCAGGTGCGCGTCGAGGGCAGGAGGGATGCGACCGCCGAGCACCACCATCCCCTCGAGGTCGGTGCGGGCGAGCAGTGCCTCCTCGTGCCCGGTGAGATCGAGGTCCTGCAGCCGCAGCCCGCACAGCGAGCCACCCGAGCCGAGCGCTGCATGCAGCGCAGGCAGGCTCTCGATCTCGCGCACCACTCGACCCTAGTGTCGAGATGCAGTAGGACTGCACAACCCTGAGCGCGACACCTTGCACGTAGAGGCCGTGTGAACCTGGCTGTGCGAAGTAGCTCGGCCTGCGCACCACTAGCTGCAGAAGAGGTAGCGCGTCACGCTGATCAGCGGACGCGCTGGCCCCGAATCGGCGGCGTTCGTGCCATCGGTACCGATCCTGTGGCGCGGGCCCGGAAACTCTTGATCCATACTCTCCGAGCATGAGCTAAGACCTCGCGTTCTGGAGAGCCAAGGGAGGGGACGACCGCGACCCACAGACGATTTACCAGGCACTGCAAGACGGCCGACACGCGGACGATCTCGGCAGCTTCGCGCTCGATGATGTGCTCGTTGCTTTGGCTGAGCGGTTCCCTGGAATGAATCCTGTGCCTGCGACCGGCCAGTCATTCTGGGAGCGACCCGACGGTTCAGCGTCATGGAGTTCTCTTGGTCACCTCAACACCTGGTGGCGACGGCACGCGGGAACATCGAGAACGACGACATGAACGGCACCATCGACATATGCGTGGACGTCGGTGGGGCCCGGCTGTACGACCCCCAGACCGGCGAGCGGTTCGACAGTCTCTAATGCCTCGAGCAGGCGGGCTGCTTCATCTCGACGCCAGGCGGTGGCGATGTGGGGGCACTGTCCGCGGCCTGAGGAAACACCTGGCTTGGCCGTGCGACGATCTCGGCGTGGAGCAACTTGAGGACGGCTGGCAGAGCGAAGGGCGCGTTCTCTGGAAGGACTTCGAGTCCAACGGCGATCACTACTCGATCGCGGGCGGCCCGCGTGGTGTCTCCCTGTGGTCGCAGGGCAACGCTGGAGTCGACATTCCCAGCGCCCTGATCTATGGCATCTGGAGCGCCTTCGCAGGTGTGACCTCTCGAACCAACGTGGTCAAGGTGCGCCGCCGGAAGTGGGGTCCGATCCGGCTGCAAGTGCTCCGTCGCGAGTTCCCTGAGTCCAAGGACCTCCTGGAGTGCGTCGAGACCGTCGAGCAAGAAGTGCGCGACGGCGCCCCAGGACCTGCCTGACTCGCGCACTCGCCCGCGGTGCCCGACCCTTGCGCCGCCCGCCAGACCCGGCGCGGCCCACCAGCCACTGGGTCCGGGGATCGCCCTAGCTCCGTTCGCCAAGTCGCAACCGTGCCTGAGCCCACCGCGCGGTTCGCGGCATGTGAGTGCAGTGAGTCGTCTGTGACGACTCACAACTCAGGGGACGTAGACCATGACCGGCACAAACCGGTATTGGCCTTCGGACTCGCGCACCAGCACCTGCAACGCCAGGTCACTACGACCTTCTTGGGTGGTCCACAAGTCCACCAGACAGCTCCACGATCCTCCCTGCGAAATGGCCACGGAGGTTTCCCAGGTGTCGCTCGGCAGGACGCCCAGATCCACTCGACCGTAGTCCTCGACTGCCTCCAGACACTGCTGCCTGACGTCGTCGGAGACTGGATCAACTCCCTGGACGTCCCTCGCGAGGACGGCGTCCTCGCGAGCGAGGGAGGCGACAATTTGCGACAGCACGTCACGCCACTCCGTGGGGATGGGAGTCTCTTCTTCGCCCTTGGAAGGTACGTGCACGCCGATCACAAGGCGACCGTAGTTCAGCACGGCAGACGCATCACCGACTTCACCGGGTTTGACCAACCGCGGCAGGAGAGGAAGCTTCGGTTGCCACCGTCACGCGAGTTGAGTCCCCGAGCATGTGTGCGGCAGAAGAGGTAAGGCTACTGAGGTAGCAGATCAGATGCTACCCCGGTAGCATGAGTGTCATGAAGTTGAGTATCAGCTTGTCCGATGAGGACGTCGCCGCCTTGGATCGGTACGTGCAGGCCGCGGGTGTGCCGTCGCGTTCGGCCGCGATCCGGCGGGCCATCCAGATGCTGCGGGACCCCGAACTGGAGGACGCCTACGCAGCCGCCTGGGATGAGTGGCAGGCATCGGGTGAGGCCACCGCATGGGAGGTCGCCACCGCGGACGGGCTCGCCGATGCTGCGCGGTGAGATTCGCCTAACCGACCTGGATCCGGCCCGGGCCAGCGAGGCCAACAAGCGTCGCCCAGCGGTGATCGTCAGTAACGACCGTGCCAATGCCAGTGCCGCGAGGCTGGGCCGCGGGGTGGTCACGATCGTGCCGGTCACCAGCAACGTCGAGCAGGTGTACCCCTTCCAGGTGTTGCTGAGCGCTGATGAGACCGGCCTTCGAATGGACTCCAAGGCACAAGGCGAACAGATCCGCTCGGTGTCCGTCGAGCGCTTAGGTCAGGTCATTGGCAGGGTCCCCGCTCATCGAATGGCCCAGCTGGACGATGCCCTCCGTGTCCACCTCCAGCTGTAGGAACTGGCGCCACACCAGCGGATGTCCGGTAAACGCCTCACGCTGATGAGGGGAAGCATCGCCGCACTGTGATCAGGGTTCGAGGAGTGCGGGATCGAACCAGACATCCTGCTGGCCCGGGGCGACGAGGAAGCGCCATCCGGGCGGGAGCCCTAGGAACGCTGGGGCTGCCGGACACCACTCCTCCATGTGCTCCAAATGAACGGGCTTGAAGAAGTCATCGTCCGCTGGCAGCTCCTCGCCGGCCCAGACATACCATCCGCACGTGTCTGCAGCGGGAGGGTGCCGAAGGCCGTTGACCGGCCACAGCCCATCACGCACGTTGAGAGCCACGCCGAGCTTCACACCCAGCAACGGCGGGCTCGAGGCAACATCGTGTAGCGATGCCACTCGTGCCCACTCATCCCGCTGGTCGTCGTCGAGCATGGCTCGAGTGAAGCAGACCCAACACAAGAGTTGAGGGTGTCACCGACACCCATCGCGGCATGCCCGCATGCCCGCGCTTCACCATCGGCGGCTACCGGGCATCGTCGTTCTCGCGCCTCAGTAGTCCCGAACGTGGTGGTGGACGTAGACGAGCGATCCGCTCACAAGACCGAGCACCGCTCCCAGAAAGGCCGCTGGTAGCCCCACCTCGAAGATCGCGGCCCAGGCAGTCGGGACGTAGGTCCATAGGCCGATGGCCAACCCGACCAAGGCACCGGGAACACCAAGGACGATGGCACCAATGACGCCATGGCGCAGCGGGATCGGCAGTTCCCCGAGTGCCAGTCGGAGCCGCTCCATGCGGCGACTATGACAGAACGCGATGGACGTGTCGGAGAAGCGCTCGCTCATCGGCAGGAGATGTCGCCCTATCCGCGGCATGACAGTGAATCGGCGTCGGAACAGGATTGCACCACTCGCGGGATTGACGTACAGTTTTCCGTACAGGAGGTCACCATGAAGACAATGAGCTACACCGAGTCCCGCGCCCGCTACGCCGAGGTGCTCGATGGTGT
>JBBQNZ010000182.1:0-6994 GCA_038330415.1 Actinomycetales bacterium
TCGGCGGGAGCCGCGGCCGGCGACCAGGGCTCGAGCGCCCCGCCCGCCGTCGTCCCCGCGGCGGGGGTGCGGGGGCCGACGTCGTCGTCCGGCGGGTGGCCCGGGGCGCCGCCACCGGGACCGCCGCCAGGGCCGCCGCCGGGCCCGTCCGGGTCCCCGCCACCCGCCGGGCCGTCGGCCGCCCGCGCCGGTAACGCTCAGACGGTCGCCACCGCGTCGACCTCGGCCAGGCGGCTGTCGCGCGACTTGAGGAAGATGACGATGGTGGCCATGACGGCGACGCCGACGGCGAGCGCCACCAGGAAGAGCAGGATCTGGCTGAAGCTGCCCATGATCGGCAGCACCCAGATGCCGCCGTGGGGGGCGCGGATGCCGAGGCTGAACGCCATCGCCAGCGCGCCGGTGATCGAGGAGCCGATGACCGACGAGACGATGATGCGCACCGGGTCTGCGGCAGCGAACGGGATGGCGCCCTCGGAGATGAACGAGAAGCCGAGCAGCCAGGCAGCCTTGCCGTTCTCGCGCTCGGGCTCCGAGAACAGCTGCGGGCGAAGGGTGGTCGACAGGGCCATGGCGAGCGGGGCCACCATGCCGGCGGCCATGACCGCGGCCATGATCTTCAGCTGGGGGCTGTCGGAGGCGGCGCCCGCGGTGGCGAGCCCCGCGGTGGCGAAGGCGTAGGCGACCTTGTTGATCGGGCCGCCGAGGTCGAAGCCCATCATCGCGCCGAGGATGGCGCCGAGCAGGATCGCGCTGGTGCCGCTCATGCTGTTCAGGGCGCTGGTGAGGGACTCGCTCAGGGCGACGATCGGGCGACCGAGCAGGGTGATGAACAGTCCGGCCGTGATGAGCGTGGAGAGCAGGGGGATGACGACGACGGGCATGACACCGCGCACGCCCTTGTGCACCTTCCAGCCCGAGATCCAGCGGGCGACGAAGCCACCGAGGAGGCCGGTGACGAGGCCACCGAGGAAGCCGGCGCCCATCGTCGACGCGATGAAGCCGCCGACGATGCCGGGCACCAGCCCGGGCCGGTCGGCGATGGCGAAGGCGATGAACCCGGACAGGATCGGCACGAGGAAGCCGAACGCCGCGCCGCCGATCACGAAGCACAGCGCGGCCCACGACGTGAGGCTGAGCGGGTTGAAGCTCTGGGTGATGTTGAAGTCGCCGTCGGCGGTGAGGCCGTACTTGACGATCTCGATCGCGCCCTGCTCGCCCATGGCCAGCTGGGCGAGCATGAACGAGATCGCGATGAGGATGCCGCCCGCGGCGACGAACGGGATCATGTAGGACACACCGGTCATCAGCCACTGGCGCAGCTTGGTGAGGGCGCTGGCGTCGTTGTCGACCTTGGTCGACAGGCCGCCCTGCACGGCCGGGCCGGCCGCCATCGCCTCGGCCGCGAGCTGCGGGTGGGCCCGCCACTGGGCGGCGATCAGCGCGGCCTCCTCGATGAGGGCCGGGCCGTCGGAGATGCCCTTCTTGACGCCCACGTCGATGATCGGCTTGCCGGCGAACCGGCCGGCGTCCTTGACCGGGAGGTCGTGGGCGAAGATCACCGCGTCGGCGGCGGCGATCTCGGCCTTGCTCAGCGGCGTGGTGCCCGCCGAGCCCTGGGTCTCGACCTTCATGACGTGCCCGGCGGCCTTGGCGGCGGCCTCAAGGGACTCGGCTGCCATGTAGGTGTGGGCGATGCCGGTGGGGCAGGACGTGACACCGACGAAGGTGAGCGTGCGGGGCCCGTCATCGACGGCGACCGACGTGTGACCGGAGGTGGAATCAGACTGTGCGGCAACGGCATCCGACGTCGTAGTGGTGCTCGTGGCGGTGGCCGAGGAGGAAGCAGCAGCGGGAGCGGCCGCCGCCTTCGGGGGGTCTAGCGCGACCTGGGCCTCGACGATGTCGACGACCTCGGCCTCGGTGGTGGCCGCGGCCAGGGCGGCCTTGAAGTCCTTCTTCATCAGCGCGCGGGCGAGCTTGGGCAGCATCTGCATGTGCGCGTCTCCGCCGCCCTCGGGGGCCGCGATGAGGAAGACCAGGGTGGCCGGGCCGTCCTTGGCGCCCCAGTCGATGCCGTCGGTGGAGCGGCCGAAGACGAGCGACGGCTCGGTGATGGCGGCGCTGCGGGCGTGCGGGATGCCGATGCCGCCGGGCAGGCCGGTCGCCATCTTGCTCTCGCGCTCGGTGACGTCGGCGAGGAAGGTGTCGAGGTCGGTGCAGCGGCCGCTGGCCACGAGTCGCGCGGCGAGGGCGCGGGTGGCCTCGTGGCGGTCGGCACCGGTCAGGTCGAGGATGACCTGTTCGTCGGTGATGAGGGGCATGGTGTTCCTTTCGGTCAGTGCAGGACGAGCGACGGGTCGGGGGTGTGGGTGACCTCGACGGGGATGCCGTCGAGGTCGTGCGGGGCCGGCACGCGGCTCCCGGGAAGGGTGACGGCGGCGGCGCCCCAGGTGACGGCGCCGGCGAGGGCGTCGGCGGCATCTCGGCCGCTCGACAGACCGTGGAGCAGGCCGGCGAGCATGCAGTCGCCGGCGCCCACGGTGGACAGGGGGGCGGTGATGGTGGCGCGGGCGTGCACCAGCTCGTCGGCCGTGACGAGGAGCGCGCCGTCGCCGCCGAGGCTCACGGCGACGACCTCGATGCCGTGGGCGACCAGTTCGCGGGCGGCGGCGTGCACGTCGCCGAGGGTGGGCAGCGGGTGCCCGACCAGCTCGGCGAGCTCCTCGTGGTTGGGCTTGATCAGGTGCGGGCGAGCGGCGACGGCCGCGGTCATCGGGGTGCCGGAGGAGTCGACGGCGACGCGGATGCCGCGTTCACGCACCCGGGTGACCAGCGCGGCATACAGCTGGGTGGGCGCGCCGGGCGGCAGGCTGCCGCAGCCGACGACCCAGTCGGCGCCGTCGGCGGCCTCGAGGGTGGCGGTGAGCAGGGCGTCGACCTCGGCCGGGCTGAGCTGCGGGCCGGGCTCGTTGAGCTTGGTCGTGGTGCCGTCGGGCTCGAGCACGCTGATGTTCATCCGCAGGGCGCCGGCCACGGCGACGCTTCGCCGGGCGACGCCGGCGGCGTCGAGCAGCTCCTCCATGAGGTGCCCCTCGGGGCCGCCCGCGGGGAGGACGGCGACGGTGGGGCTGCCCTGGGCGGCCAGCGCCCGTGACACGTTGACGCCCTTGCCCCCGGGGTCGACCCGGCTCGAGGTGGCCCGGTGCACCTCGCCGCGGCGCAGCGCGTCGATGACGATCGCCCGGTCGATGCTCGGGTTGGGGGTGAGGGTGACGATCATGCGGTCACGACCTCGGGGCCGGCCGCGCGCAGCTCGGCGGCGACGTCGTCGGCGAGGTCGGTGTCGGTGACCACGAGGTCGACCTCGGCCAGGGTGGCGAACCGGTGCAGGTGGTCGTCACCCGCCTTGCTGGAGTCGGTGGCCAGCACGACACGGCGGGCCGAGCGCACCATCGCGGCCTTGACGAGCGCCTCGGCCTGGTCGGGGGTGGTGAGGCCGCGGGCCGCTGAGAAGCCGTTGGTGCCCATCACCGCGACGTCGACGACGACGCCGTCGAGAGCGCCCGTGGCCCAGTCGCCGACGGCGGCTCCGGTGACGCCGCGCACCCGGCCGCCGAGGAGGTAGAGCGTGATGCCGGGGTGGGTCGACAGGGCCGCGGCGGCCGAGACCGAGTTGGTGAGCACGGTGAGGTCGAGGTCGGGGGGCAGCAGCTGCACCACGCTCTGGGTGGTGGACCCGGAGTCGAGCAGCACGGTGCCGCCGACGGGCAGCTCGTCGAGCACCCGGGCGGCGATGCGGCGCTTGACGTCGGCGAGCCGACCGGAGCGCGCGGCGAGGGTGGGCTCGAGCTCGAGGCGCTCGACCGGAATGGCGCCCCCGTGCACTCGGCGCAGCGACCCGCGGCGCTCCAGCGCCGTGAGGTCACGGCGGACGGTCTCGGCGGCGACACCGAGGGAGTCAGCGAGGCTGGCGACCTCGACCCGGCCGGCCTGGCGGGCTTCCGCCATGATCCGTTGCTGCCGCTCCGCTGCGTACATCGGACTCCCTCGTCCTGACCGGTGGCCCCTCGTCGGGCCGCGTTCGGACCATCAAACCACTCATTTCTGCTCATGTAAAGCGATACGGGCACCCGTTTTTGTGGTTTTTGCTCCACTTGTGTGGCTTTGGCTCGCCCGGGCGGGCGGTGTGAGCCCGGTCCGCTCGCCCGTGACGGGGTGGAAGCATGGGCTCGTGGCACACCCCGCATCCTTCGTCCACACGGTCCCGCGCCGATGACCGTCACGGTGGCGCTGGTCCTGACGATCCTGGTCATGGTGGGCGCCAGCGCCTGGGTGCACGTCGGTCCCGAGCGGTGGCAGCCCGTCACCGGGCCGGCCGTCGCCGTGCTGCTGCTCGCGATCGGGCGCTCGGCAGGCCTGTCGTGGGCCGACCTGGGGCTCGGCCGTGGGGCCGTGCTTCGTGGGCTGCTCTGGGGCGGTGCCGCCGTGGCACTCGTCGCGGCGGTCTACGGCATCGGGGTGTCAGTGCCGGCGAGCCGCCGGTGGTTCCTCGACGCCCGGCACCGGGTCGGCCCGGCCCGTGCGGCACGACGCGCGTTGCTCGTGGTGCCACTGGGCGTGGTCGTGCTCGAGGAGGTCGCCTTCCGGAGCGTGCTCTGGGGCCTGGTCGAGGTGGGTCGCGGCGCGCTGGTGGTGGCGGTGGTCACCTCGGTGCTGTTCGGCGTCTGGCACGTCCTGCCCGCCATCGACGGCGCTCGGGCCAACGCGGGTGAGGGCGACTCCGCCCGGCGCGCGGACGTCATCCGGCAGGTCGCCGGCACCGTCGCGTTCACGACGCTGGCGGGCATCGTGTTCGCCGTGTTGCGCCAGCAGAGCGGCAGCCTGGTCGCCCCGTTCCTGCTGCACTGGGCGACCAACGGGCTGGGCATCCTCGCCGCGGCCTGGGCGTGGACCACCCAGCGCGACTGAGCGCGAACCCTGCCGGCGGCCCCGACGCTCAGTCCTCCTGGAGCAGCTCCCAGCGGGCCATCTCGCGGTGGTGCACGGCATCCGCGACCCGCTCGAGCTCCTCCTCGCTGGCCGGCAGGTCGTAGACCTCGCTGATGAACCACGTGAGGTCGGGCCGGTAGTCGTGGCCCCACGCCCCCCACATCCCGGGGCGCAGCGCGTTCTTCATGTCGACCACGGTCTGGACGAACGAGGTCACCGGGCGCCAGCGCAGGTGCGCCGGGATGCCGCGCGGGCTCGCGTCGGGCGGCCCCTGCTCGACCCTCGGCCGGTTGGGCCCCAGCCAGGCCGGGGTGGTCGTCAGCAGATCGACGCCGAAGCGGGTGACCCCGTCGTTGTCGTGGCTGAGCAGCACGTACCGCGGGTCGACGCCGCGCTCTCGCTGCACGGCATGCAGCTGGTCGAGATCGTTGACGACGGCGACGCTGCGGCGGTCGACGTCGAGCCGGTCGGGCCCGGTCACCTCGTGCATCCAGCCGCTGCCGTAGGGCGTGCCGATCCACAGGGCGCGGTCGATGCCGAGGGCCTCCAACCCGAGCGTGCCCCAGTGCAGGAAGACGTCCTGGCTGGTGTGGGCGCCCAGGCTCTCCCCGAAGAGCACGACCCGGGGCCGGGGGCCGGGACGCTCGTGGAGCCGTTCGAGCACCTTCAGCCACATCAGCCGGTTCTGCTCCCGCGCGGCGGCGACCCGCCCGAGCGACAGCGGCGAGGGCCGGTTGGAGTACTGCAGCGTCACCGAGGCGACGTCCCCGCGGGTCAGGTACTGGATGGCGGCCATGGCCACGTAGTTGACGTAGCCCAGGCCGGTCGGGGAGACGAGCACGAGCAGCGAGCGGTCGAAGGCGCCGGTGCGCTCCATCTCGGCCAGGGCGAGCTCGACCCGCTCCTGCGGGGTGGGAGCGCTGTCGAGCCCGACGAAGACCTGCACCGGGGTCGCGCGGGCGGGCGCGCCCATCACCGTCTCGATCGACAGGTCGGGGGCACCCTCGGGCCGGTCGGCCAGGGGCGCCGGGCGCACGTAGAGGGCAGCGTGGCGGCGCCCCTCCTTGCCCAGCGTCGTCCACGGCACCAGGCTGTCCGGCCCGCCACTGATGGTCGGGCCGATCCACCGGGCGTCCTCGCCCCCGAGCGCCGGCTCCAGCTCGTCGGATGCTGCCTCGAGCGAGCTCATCGCGCGGGTCCAGAGCGCCCAGGTGCCAGCGGCGAGCGCACCGACGGATGCCGCGTGGGCCGCCAGGCGCCAGACCTGCGGGCCGCCCGGCAGCACGGCCGCCAGGCGCTCCCCCGCGTTGGTCGCGAGCAGGTGCTCGCCGTAGGCCAGCAGCGCCAGCACGCCCTCGACCCCACCGGCCACCAGCACCGACCGGCCCAGGGGCGCGGCGTCGGGGTCGCGCCACCCCGGCTCCGGCTCCACCCGGCGCCGGCGGTCCGCGGCCACTGCGATGGCCAGCCCCAGCGGCACGGCGACGGGCAGGTTCGCCAGGCGGCCCCCGGCATCCAGCCGCTCGTCGAGCACCCGCAGGGCGGCCCGGGTCGCCTCCAGCGAGAGCGCCGCCACCCCCGTGGATGCCGTGCGCCAGCCGGCCTGCCGGGCCGCGCCACGCAGCATCGCCTCACCCGGGCGGTTGGGCAGGGCGGCGCGCAGCGCGGCACCGGCCGGCACCGCCACGAGGTCGGCGGCGATCACGAGCCGGCGCTGGCGGGTGGCGTGGTCGGACCATCCGGAGAGCGCCGGAAGCCCGGCCATCTCGGCGGCCACCGCCTGGAGGGCGTCCTGGGTGCTCACGGCGAGCAGGTAGTGCAGCCCGGTCGACAGAGCCGTGACCGCACCCTGGTCGACGTCACTGCGCGGGGTCAGCGTCGGCGCGAAGGTGCCGCCGACCTGGGCAGCCGCCATGACCAGCCCGGCCTGCACGCCGAGATCGGTTCGGGGGGCGGGATGGGCGGCGCTGTTCACCCGACCGAGTCTGCGCGCTGTTGCCGA
>JBBQNZ010000183.1:0-6943 GCA_038330415.1 Actinomycetales bacterium
TCCCCCGAACGCCTCGACGCAGGTCATCGCGAACGTCTCGAGCCCGGCGACGGTGTCGGGCAGGCCCCACTGCTCGAGCAGGGCGGCGTGCGGGTCGATGCCGGGGCAGAACGGCCCGAGCTCGTCCATCGCGGTGCGCAGCCGGTCGCCGTAGGGGATGGGAGTCATGGTCGTGCCGTCCTTTCGTGGGCGATGCCGACCACGTCGGCGAACCGGTGGAAACCGTGCCGCGCGATCTCGGCCTCGAGCTCGTCGACCACCCGGCGCGGGGCGCTGGGGTCGTTGAAGGTGGCGGTGCCGACCTGCACGGCCGAGGCGCCCGCGGCGACCAGCTCGAGCGCGTCGCGACCGGTGCGCACTCCCCCGACGCCGATCAGCGGTGCCCTGGGCAGCCGCCCCTCGCGCATCGCGGCGGTCACCTGCCACAGCGCCCGCACCGCCACCGGTCGCACGGCTGGCCCGGACAGCCCGCCGGTGAGGCCGGCCAGCTGGGGGCGCAGCAGGTCGGTGTCGATGACCATGCCGAGCAGCGTGTTGATCATGGTCAGGCCGTCGGCGCCGGCCTTGAGCGCGGCGTGCGCGATGGTGACGACGTCGGTGACGTCGGGGGTCAGCTTGGCGAAGATCGGCGTGTGCGCCGGCAGCCGCTCGCGCACCAGCCGCACCACCCGCTCCGACGACAGCGCGTCGCAGGCGAAGACCAGCCCACGGTTGGCGACGTTGGGGCACGAGATGTTGACCTCGACCCCCACGACCGCGTCGTAGGCCGGGCTGGCGGCCAGTGCCTCGGCGACGTCACCGAACTCCTCGGCGGTGTTGCCGGCGATCGAGACCAGCGCCCGCGCACCGGTCGACCGCAGCCAGGCGAGGTCCTTCTCGACGAAGGCGTCGATGCCCGGCCCCTGCAGCCCGATCGAGTTGAGCATGCCCGATGCCGTCTCGGCCATCCGCGGCGTCCCGCGCCCCGATCGCGGCTGCGCCATGACCGTCTTGGTGACGAAGGCGCCGAGCTCGGACACCGGGAAGAAGCGGTGCAGCTCCTGCCCGTTGGCCGCGCAGCCGGATGCCGTCATCACCGGGTTGGGCAGCACCATCGGCCCCAGCGTGGTGGTCATGTCCACCATCAGTGGCCTCCGGCCCGCGGGGCGCCCAGGGCATCGTCGGGCACCCGGCAGATGCCGTCGCCGAACGCGTCCCAGCGCACCCGGTCGCCCCGGAACACCGGGCCCTCGACGCAGGAGCGCACCATCCGGGTGACGCCGTCGTTGCCGGTCACGGGCATCACGCAGGTCATGCAGACGCCGACGCCACAGGCCATCGACTCCTCGACGGCCACCTGGGCCACGGCCCCGTGCGCCGTTGCGATGTCGGAGACCGAGCGGAGCATCGCCATCGGTCCGCAGCCGTAGACCACCCCGGCCGAGGTGCGGTCGATGACGTCACCGAGCACGTCGCTCACCCAGCCGCGGCGCCCGGAGGAGCCGTCGTCGGTGGTGACGGTGACACCGTCGGCGGTGCGGCGTGCCTCGACGACCCCGAACAGCCGGTCCTCGGATGCCGCGCCGAGCACCATCTCGACGTGGCAGCCGCGCTCGCGCAGTGCCTCGGCCAGCCAGAACAGCGGCGCGGAGCCGTAGCCGCCGCCGACCAGCACGCAGGCCACCGCCTCGGCAGGGAGCGGGAAGGGCCGCCCGAGCGGGCCGACGACGTCGACCGGGTCGTGGGCGCGCAGGCCGGTGAGCCAGACCGTGCCGGGGCCGTGCGCCGCGACGACGACGTCGACGGTGCCCCCGTAGGTGCCCGACGGCTTCACCTTGTGGATCGAGAAGCACCGCCGCAGCAGGTTCGCCGACGTGGGGCCACCCACGGCCAGCGCCACGAACTGCCCGGGGCGGGCCAGCTCGGCGACGCCGGGGGCCACCAGGGTGAGGTGGTGGTAGGCGCCGACCCGGCGGGTGGCGATCAGCTCGCCGCTGACCTGCACGACCCCGCTCACGCGGAGGCCTCGACGCCGTAGAGGTCGAGCGCCGCGGCGTGGTCCTGCAGCGAGGTGACGTCGAGGTCGCCGAGGATCACCGCCTCGATGGCCTGCACCGCCGCCGCGAGCTGCTGCACGGTGGTGATGATCGGCTTGTCCATCGCCGTGGTCGCCGCCCGGATGGCGTAGCCGTCGGCGCGCGCCGATGCGCTCGGCCCGCTCGGGCTGTTGACCACCATGTCGATCTCGCCGGCGTTGATCCAGTCGACGATCGAGCGGCCCTCGGCGCCGCGCTCGGCGTGCTTGAGCACCACCTCGGCCTCGATCGCGTTGCGCCGCAACACGTCTGCGGTGCCAGAGGTCGAGACGATGCGGAAGCCGAGGTCGACCAGCCGCTTGACCGGGAAGATGATGGCGCGCTTGTCGCGGTTGGCCACCGACACG
Source organism: Actinomycetales bacterium (assembly GCA_038330415.1). Taxonomy (GTDB): domain Bacteria; phylum Actinomycetota; class Actinomycetes; order Actinomycetales; family Dermatophilaceae; genus Fodinibacter. Next base: position 2,423 of record JBBQNZ010000183.1, read on the forward strand.
AACACCGTTCCCTGGGTGGGCAACCCGCTGATCGCGGCGAGCTGGGCCTTGGCGAACGCCCGGCCGAAGTCGGTGTCGATGCCCATCACCTCACCGGTCGAGCGCATCTCGGGCCCGAGCAGGCTGTCGACGACGAGCCCCTCGGTGGTGCGGAACCGCTTGAACGGCAGCACGGCCTCCTTGACCGACATCGGTGCGTGCACCGGCATCCGGCCGCCGTCGGTGTGTGCGGGCAGCACCCCCTCGGCGCGCAGCTCGGCGATGGTGGTGCCCAGCATGATCCGTGCGGCGGCGTTGGCGAGCGGCACCCCGGTCGCCTTCGCGACGAACGGCACGGTGCGCGAGGCCCGGGGGTTGGCCTCGAGCACGTAGAGGATGTCCTGGGCCAGGGCGAACTGCACGTTCATCAGGCCGCGCACGCCGATGCCCTGGGCCAGCTTCAGCGTCGACTCGCGCACTCGGTCGAGCTCACCGGCGCCGAGGGTGACCGGGGGCAGGGTGCACGACGAGTCGCCGGAGTGGATGCCGGCCTCCTCGATGTGCTCCATGATCCCGCCGAGGTACATCTCGGTGCCGTCGTAGAGCACGTCGACGTCGATCTCGATGGCGTCGTCGAGGAAGCGGTCGACGAGCACCGGGTGGTCGGCGTTGGCGCTGGTCGCGCGCTCGACATAACCCGACAGCGTCTCGTCGTCGTAGACGATCTCCATGCCGCGACCGCCGAGCACGTACGAGGGCCGCACCAGCACCGGGTAGCCGATCTCGTGCGCGATCTCGACCGCCTCGGCCGCGCTGTAGGCCGTGCCGTGCTTGGGGGCGGGCAGGTTGGCCTCGTGCAGCACCCGGCCGAACGCGCCGCGGTCCTCGGCGAGGTCGATCGCCTCGGGGCTGGTGCCGACGATCGGCACGCCCTCGGCCTTGAGCGCCTTCGCCAGCCCGAGCGGGGTCTGCCCGCCGAGCTGCACGATGACGCCGGCGATCGGCCCGGCCTGGCCCTCGGCGTGCACCACCTCGAGCACGTCCTCCAGCGTCAGCGGCTCGAAGTAGAGCCGGCTGCTGGTGTCGTAGTCGGTGGAGACCGTCTCGGGGTTGCAGTTGACCATCACCGTGTCGTAGCCGGCGTCGCGCAGGGCGAAGCTGGCGTGCACGCAGGAGTAGTCGAACTCGACGCCCTGGCCGATGCGGTTCGGGCCGGAGCCGAGGATGATCACGGCCGGCCGCTCGCGCGGGGCGACCTCGGTCTCCTCGTCGTAGGTGCTGTAGTGGTAGGGCGTCAGGGCGGCGAACTCCGCCGCGCAGGTGTCGACCGTCTTGTAGACCGGGCGCACGCCGAGGGCGTGGCGCACCCCGCGCACGACCGCCTCCGGCATCGCGCGCAGCGACGCGAGCTGGGCGTCGCTGAAGCCGTGCCGCTTGGCCAGCCGGAGCAGGTCGGGCGTGAGCGCGGGCGCCGCGACCACGGCATCCGCGACGTCCTCGATGAGGACCATCTGGTCGAGGAACCACGGGTCGATACCGGTGGCCTCGTGCACCTCCTCGACCGAGAGCCCGCCACGCAGCGCCTGCTGCACGAGCACGATGCGGCCGTCGGTGGGGCGTGTGGCGATCGCGAGGATGGCGCGCGCCTGCTCGGTGGTGGGCCGCTCGCCGTCCCAGTGGAAGCTGCTGCCCTTCTTCTCCAGCGAGCGCAGCGCCTTCTGCAGGGCCTCGGTGAAGTTGCGCCCGATCGACATCGCCTCGCCGACCGACTTCATCGTGGTGGTGAGGGTGTCGTCGGCGGCGGGGAACTTCTCGAACGCGAACCGCGGCACCTTGACGACCACGTAGTCGAGCGTCGGCTCGAAGGAGGCCGGGGTCTCGCGGGTGATGTCGTTGGGCACCTCGTCGAGGGTGTAGCCGATCGCCATCTTCGCGGCGATCTTGGCGATGGGGAACCCGGTTGCCTTGGAGGCCAGTGCGGACGAGCGCGACACCCTCGGGTTCATCTCGATGACGATGATCCGGCCGTCGACGGGGTTGACCGCGAACTGGATGTTGCAGCCGCCGGTGTCGACGCCGACCTCGCGGATGACGGCGATGCCGATGTCGCGCAGCCGCTGGTACTCGCGGTCGGTGAGGGTGAGCGCCGGGGCGACGGTGATCGAGTCGCCGGTGTGCACGCCCATCGGGTCGAGGTTCTCGATCGAGCAGACCACCACGACGTTGTCGGCGTGGTCGCGCATCACCTCGAGCTCGTACTCCTTCCAGCCCATGATCGACTCCTCGAGGAGCACCTCGGTGACCGGGGAGTACTGCAGGCCGGCGCCGGCGATGCGGCGCAGCTCGTGCTCGTCGTGCGCGAAGCCGGAGCCGAGGCCGCCCATCGTGAACGAGGGGCGCACGACGACCGGGTAGCCGAGGTCGTCGGCTGCCACGAGCACCTCGTCCATCGTGTGGCAGATGAACGAGCGGGCCGACTCGGCGCCACAGCGCGCGACGACGCCCTTGAACTTCTCGCGGTCCTCGCCGAGCATGATCGCCTCGACGTTGGCACCGATCAGGGGGCAGTCGTACTTCTCGAGGATGCCGCGCTCGTGCAGCTGCATCGCGCAGTTGAGCGCGGTCTGGCCACCCAGGGTGGCGAGCACGGCATCCGGGCGCTCCTTGGCGATGATCTTCTCGACGATCTCGGGGGTGATCGGCTCGACGTAGGTGGCGTCGGCGAACTCGGGGTCGGTCATGATCGTGGCCGGGTTGGAGTTCACCAGGATGACGCGGATGCCCTCCTCGCGCAGCACCCGGCAGGCCTGGGTGCCCGAGTAGTCGAACTCGCAGGCCTGGCCGATGACGATCGGTCCGGAGCCGATGACGAGCACGCTGGTGATGTCGTCCCGCTTGGGCATTACGCACTCACCCCCTCGGTCGTGGTGTCGGACGTTCGGGCGCCGGCCATCAGGTCGACGAAGCGGTCGAAGAGGTAGGCGGCGTCGTGCGGGCCGGCCGCGGCCTCGGGGTGGTACTGCACCGAGAAGGCGACCAGCCGCCCGTCGCGGCGCACCTCGAGGCCCTCGACGACGTCGTCGTTGAGGCAGACGTGGCTCACCGTGGCCGTGCCGAACGGCGTCTCGGTGTCGGCGTCGAGCGGGGCGTCGACCGCGAAGCCGTGGTTGTGCGCGGTCACCTCGACCTTGCCGGTGGTGCGGTCCATGACCGGCTGGTTGATGCCGCGGTGGCCGTACTTCAGCTTGTAGGTGCCGAACCCGAGGGCCTTGCCGAGGATCTGGTTGCCGAAGCAGATGCCGAAGTAGGGCGTGCCGTCGCCGAGCACGTCGCGCAGCAGCGCAGCCTGCACCTGCGCGGTGGCCGGGTCGCCGGGGCCGTTGGAGAAGAAGACGCCGTCGGGATGGAGCGCCCGCACGTCGTCGATCGACGCCGTGGCCGGAAGCACGTGCACCTCGATGCCGCGCTGCGCCATCATCTGCGGCGTCATCGCCTTGATGCCGAGGTCGACGACCGCCACGGTGAAGCGCTTGTCCCCGACCGGCGGCACGACGTAGGCCGTGTGGGTGGCGACCTGCTCGGCCAGTGACGCCCCGGCCATCGGGGGCGAGTCGATGACCCGGGTGAGCAGCCGCTCGCGGGGTGCGCTCGCGGCATCCCCGCTGAAGATGCCGACCCGCATGGCACCGCGCTCGCGCAGGTGGCGGGTGAGCGCGCGGGTGTCGAGGTCGCAGATGCCGACGACGCCCTGGGCGTCGAGCTCGCGCTCGAGGGAGCGCTTCGAGCGCCAGTTGCTCGGGCGCAGGGCGGGGTCGCGCACGACGTAGCCGGCGACCCAGATGCGGGCCGACTCGTCGTCCTCGTCGTTCCAGCCGGTGTTGCCGACGTGCGGCGCGGTCATGACGACGACCTGGCGGTGGTAGCTCGGGTCGGTGAGGGTCTCCTGGTAGCCGGTCATGCCGGTGGAGAAGACGGCCTCGCCGACCGTGGAGCCCCGGTGGCCGTAGGCGCGGCCGGGGAAGGTGCGGCCGTCCTCGAGGATCAGGACGGCGTGCTCGCGGGTGGTCAGCATGCGGTGGGCTCCCCTCCGCGCGCGGTCACGGCGCCGCGCAGGATCGTGGTGTGGACGGCGCCGGTGAGGATCTGGCCGTGCCACGGCGTGTTACGGGACAAGGACTGCGAGGCGTCGCGGTCGACGCTGACCGAGGCGGTCGGGTCGACGAGCACCAGGTTGGCCGGGCTGCCGGGGGCGACCGGGTGGCCGTGGTCGGCCAGGCCGGCGATGCGGGCCGGGCCGGTGGACATCAGCCGCGCCAGGTCGGCCCAGCCGAGCCGGCCGTCAGCGACGAGCAGGTCGTGCACCACGGCGAAGGCGGTCTCGAGGCCGAGCATGCCGAACGCCGCGTCGACGAACGCGTGCTCCTTGTCGTGCCGGGCGTGCGGGGCGTGGTCGGTGGCGATGGCGTCGATGGTGCCGTCGAGCAGTCCCTCGACCAGCGCCTCGCGGTCCTCGCTGGGTCGCAGCGGCGGGTTGACCTTGTA
>JBBQNZ010000184.1:0-6886 GCA_038330415.1 Actinomycetales bacterium
CGGCCGTCAGCGGCGGGGGGCCGCTCCACAGCTCGACCGCAGTGACCTCCTGTCGGAACGGCAGGCGTTCGCCGACCGCGACCGCGGCCTCCTGCAACGTCGTCAGGTCGTGGTCGTGGCCGACGGTCACGTGGGGGATGACGTCGTCGATCGTTCCGCCGTAGGGCGGGTGCTCGGGGAACTCGCGGGCCACGGCGTCGATGAGCGCGGAGACCTGCTCGGCTCCGGTCAGCTCGACGTAGACCACCTCGTCGCCGAACCACGCCGTGCGCTCGCCGACGAGCGTGAAGGACGGCATGGACGCGAAGAGCTGCTCGAGCCGGGCGTGGTCCGCATCGCCGAGCGCCGCGACCGGGCGGAACGGGTAGGTGACCGTGGCGTGGGCCGGCACTCCCACCCCCGCGGCCACGTCGAGCCGCGCCCGCCAGGCGCCGACGGCCGGCTCCGCGGCCGGGCACCGGACCAGCAGCGCCGACTCCTCCTGCTGCGCGTTCCCCACCCGGCCAGCCAACACTCCGGGCGCCACCCACGCCACCCACGCCACCGGGTCCTCGCGGCCCCGTGGCAGGCTGGCCGGGTGACCACCGTGGGGCTCGTGCTCGCCGCCGGGGCCGGCCGCCGGATGGGCGGCCCGAAGGCCCTCGTGCGGCTCACCGAGGGTGGCCCGACCCTCGTCGAGACCGCGGTCGCCCGCGTGGTCGCGGGAGGTTGCGACCACGTCGTCGTCGTCGTGGGCGCGGCCGGTGAGTCCGTGGCGGACCTCCTCACGGGCAGCGAGGTGGTCCACGCGCAGGACTGGGACGAGGGGATGGGGGCATCGCTGCGGGCCGGGCTGACCCACCTCGTGCACGGCGAGGCCGACGTCGCCCTGGTCACCCTCGTCGACCTGCCCGACGTCACCGCCGAGGTGGTCCAGCGCGTGGTGACCGCCGCGAGCCCCGACGGGCGAGCGGCACTGGTGCGGGCGGCATACGGCGGCGTGCCGGGCCACCCGGTGGCCATCGGCCGCGATCACTGGGCGGCCGTCATCACCTCGGCCCACGGTGACCGGGGCGCCCGCGACCACCTGCGTGCCACCCCGCACCGCCTCGTCGAGTGCGGCGACCTCGCCACCGGGCGCGACCTCGACACCGCCGCCGACCTCGACGACCTGCGCCGGGGATGATGGCGGCGTGAGCGAACCCGAGCACCGCTGGCCGAGCACCGTCTACGCGCACGGGCACGAGCCCGACCCACGGTTCTCGCTCGCCAACGAGCGCACCTTCCTCGCCTGGATCCGCACTGCACTGGCCCTCGTCGCCGGTTCGGCGGCCATCGACGCGCTCCCGCTGCCGCTGACCGACGTGGTGCAGAATCTCCTCGCCGCCGGTCTGGCCCTCGCCGGGCTGCTCACTGCCGGCGCGGCCTGGCGGGGCTGGTCGCGCACCGAGCGGGCGATGCGTGAAGGGCACGCGCTGCCGAGCAACCCCGCGATGGTCGTCGTTCTCGTGACGGTCGCCGTCGCGGCCATCGTGCTGGGCGTCGCCAGCTTCACCGGTGGCTGACCGCCCGGATGCCGGGTCGCGGCCCGCGTCCGACGCCACGGCACCGCAGGAGCGCACCGCGCTGGCCTGGCGGCGCACCGGCTTGGCCCTGCTCGTCGGTGCACTGACCATCGGCCGGCTCACGCTCGACACGCTCGGCCCGGCCGTCGTCGTGCCGACGGTCATCGCCGCGACGCTGGCCGGCTGGGTGCTCTTCGAGGCGCTGCGGGCGCGTCGGATGGCTCGCCCCCACCCGGACCAGCCGGCGTTCTCGGTGCTCGCCGACGGACGGCTGCCGGCACTCGTCGCGGGCCTCGTCGGCGGCCTGGCCCTCGGCGAGCTGGCCGCCGCCCTCGCCGCCCTCCTCTGACGGCGTGTTGGTGGGAGCAGTTCGCCAGCGCACCGAACCGTCTCGATCGCTTCCGGATCGGCACGTCGTCGGGGATGCTGGCGCCATGGACCCGCGGACGACGTTCGGCACGGCGCACGACCTGACCGATGCACTCGGCGCAACCGGCTACCTCGCCGACGACGCCCTCTCCACCATCACCTGGCTCTCACTGCGCCTCGGGCGGCCGCTGCTGATGGAGGGGGAGCCGGGCACGGGCAAGACCGCCCTGGCCGAGGCCCTGGCCGAGACGATGGACCTGCCGCTGATCCGCCTGCAGTGCTACGAGGGCATCGACGCCACCCAGGCCCTCTACGACTGGGACTTCCCCCGGCAGATCCTGCACGTGCGGGCGCTCGAGGCTGTCGAGGGCGCCGCCCGCGACGTGCGTGAGGTCGAGCAGGGCCTGTTCGACGAGCGCTTCCTCATCGCCCGCCCGGTGCTGCGGGCGCTGCGCGACGCCCCGGCCGTGCTGCTCATCGACGAGGTCGACCGGGCCGACGACGAGTTCGAGGCGTTCCTGCTCGAGGTGCTCTCGACCTGGCAGGTGACCATCCCCGAGCTCGGCACCGTCACGGCAGCCGTCCCCCCGGTGGTCGTGCTCACCTCCAACCGCACCCGCGAGCTGCACGACGCGCTCAAGCGGCGCTGCCTCTACCACTGGCTCGAGCACCCCGGCATCCAGCGCGAGCTCGCCATCGTCGCCAGACGCGCCCCCGAGGTGTCGGCCGCGCTCGCCGAGCAGGTGGTGCGGGCCGTGCACGGCATCCGGGCCGACCGCGAGATGCTCAAGCCGCCGGGCGTCGCCGAGACCCTCGACTGGGCCCGCGCCCTGCATGAGCTGGGCACCCGCGAGCTCGACACCGAGACCGCCGCGGCAACGCTCGGGGTGGCGGTGAAGTACCGCGAGGATGCCGAGCGGGTCAAGAAGGCGCTCGACGTGATGCTCACCCGATGACGTCCACGACCGCCACCAAGCCGCCCGAGGAGCTGCTCCTCGGCTTCGCCCGCGCCCTGCGCGCGGCCGGGGTCGCCGTGACGGCCGACCGCGAGCGCACCTACCTGGAGGCGGTGGCGGCCGTCGGCCTCGACGACCAGCCGTCTGTCTACTACGCGGGCCGTGCCACCCTGTGCGCCTCACCGGCCGACCTCGAGCGCCACGACCTCGTCTACACCGCGTGGTTCAGCGGACAGCGGGCCGGCCTGAAGGACCGCCCCCCACTGCCCAATGTCGTGCCCCAGGCCGGCCTCGGCGTCAACGAGAGCGCCGCCGGCGAGGGCAGCGACGACCAGGACGTCGTGCGCGCACAGGCCAGCTCGACCGAGGTGCTGCGACATCGTGACGTCGCCACCCTCACCCGCCGCGAACGCGAGTCGCTGGCAGCCCTGTTCGGGGCGCTCCGCCCGCGGGCGCCGCGCCGGCGCGCCCACCGCTACACGGCATCCCGGCGTGGTGCCGTCGACGCCCGCGCCACCCTGCGCTCGACCCTGCGCCGGATGGGGGAGCCGGGCGAGGTGCGCTGGCGCCGACGCGGTACCCGGGCGCGCAAAGTCGTTCTCCTGGTTGACGTCTCGGGCTCGATGAGCGGCTACGCCGACGCGCTCATCCGGCTCGCGCACGCCTACTGCGTGGCCGGGGTTCCGGTGGAGGTCTTCACGCTCGGCACCCGCCTCACCCACATCACCCGGCCCTTGCACCAGCGCGACCCCGACCGCGCCATCGTGGCGGCCGGCGACGCCATCCCCGACTGGTCCGGCGGCACCCGGCTGGCCGAGGGAGTCAAGGTCTTCCTCGACCGCTGGGGACGGCGCGGGATGGCGCGGGGCGCGGTCGTCGTGGTGTTCAGCGACGGCTGGGAGCGAGACCAGCCCGAGGCGCTGGGGGAGCAGGTTCGGCGGCTGCGTGCGGTCGCCCACCGGGTCGTGTGGGTCAACCCGCACCGCGGTCGTGCGGGCTACGAGCCGGTGCAGGGGGGCATCATGGCGGTGCTGCCCCACGTCGACCACTTCGTCGCGGGGCACTCCCTGGCGGCGTTCGAGGAGCTGACGGAGGTGGTCGCCCGTGCGTGACGTGCTGACCGAGCTGATGCAGTGGTGGCGGGCCGGCGAGGAGGTCGGGGTCGGCACCGTGGTCGCCACCTTCCGCTCCGCACCGCGGCCGGCCGGGGCCTCTATGCTCGTCGGCCCCGGCGGTGAGGCGGTCGGGTCTGTCTCCGGCGGCTGCGTCGAGGGCGCGGTCTACGAGCTGGGCCAGGAGGTGGTGGCCTCCGGCGCTCCGGTGCTGCAGCGCTACGGCGTCTCCGACGACGACGCGTTCGCGGTGGGGCTCACCTGCGGCGGCATCCTCGACGTCTTCGTCGAGACGGTCTCGCAGCAGACCTTCCCCGAGCTCGGCGCCGTGTCCGACGACATCGAGGCGGGCCGCCCGGTGGCGGTCGCCACGGTCATCGACCACCCCGACCCGGCGTGGGTGGGGCGGCGCCTGGTGGTGCGCCCCGAGGATGCCGTCGGAGCCGACGGCGCCGAGCGGGTGCCGACCGGCTCGCTCGGCAGCCCGCGCGCCGACGGAGCCGTCACCGACGACGCGCGCGGCCTGCTCGCGGCCGGGCGCACCGAGACGCTCACCTACGGCCCCGACGGCGAGCGGCGCGGTGAGGGCATGCGCGTGTTCGTCGCGGCCTACGCCCCCCGCCCCCGGATGTTCGTGTTCGGCGCGATCGACTTCGCGGCGGCGGTCGCCCACGTCGGCAGCTTCCTCGGCTACCGGGTGACGGTGTGCGACGCCCGGCCCGTGTTCGCCACCGCCTCGCGCTTCCCGGCCGCCGACGAGGTGGTCGTGGAGTGGCCGCACCGCTACCTGGCCGCCGAGGTCGAGGCCGGCCGGGTCGACGAGCGGGCCGTGGTGTGCGTGCTCACCCACGACCCCAAGTTCGACGTCCCGCTGCTCGAGGTGGCGCTGCGGATGCCGTCGGTCGCCTACGTCGGCGCCATGGGCTCGCGGCGCACCCACGAGGACCGGATCGAGCGGCTGCGCGAGGCCGGCGTCACCGGCGCGGAGCTGGCCAGGCTGTCCTCGCCGATCGGGCTCGACCTCGGCGCGCGGACCCCGGAGGAGACCGCCGTGTCGATCGCCGCCGAGATCGTCGCGCTGCAGTGGGGCGGCGGCGGCCAGCGCCTCCAGGAGACCGCCGGCGCGATCCACCACCACGCGATGGACCTTTCCTGACGGGAAAGGCCGTCGGCCTGCAGTTTCCTGTGGATCTCGTCGAACCTCTTGTGGCGCGGGTCACTTCCGGTGAGGATCACGATCACGTCACGGTCCTCACTGCCGAAGGAGTCAAGGATGACTCGGGTCAACGTCACCGTCGATGGGGTCCTGTGCTCCGACGACATCGAACCCCGCACGCTGCTCGTCCAGTACCTGCGCGAAACGGTCGGGAAGGTGGGGACCGTCATCGGCTGCGACACGAGCAACTGCGGCGCCTGCACCGTGCACCTCGACGGCCGGAGCGTGAAGTCGTGCAACGTCCTGGCCGTGCAGGCCGACGGGCACGAGGTGACCACGATCGAGGGCATCTCGGTGAGCGGTGAGCTGCACCCGATGCAGCAGGCCTTCCACGACAACCACGCCCTCCAGTGCGGCTACTGCACGCCGGGCATGATCATGCAGGCCCTGGACCTGCTCAAGGAGAACCCGAACCCCTCCGAGGCGGAGATCAGGGTCGGCCTGGAGGGCAACCTGTGCCGCTGCACCGGATACCACAACATCGTCAAGGCCGTGTCGGCCTGCGCCAGCACCATGGCGGCCGGCGACGGGGCCGTCGAAGACGCCTCCCCCGTGACGGTGGTGGCCTGATGACCGCCGTCGACGACCGGCCGACCGCCGAGATCGGTGCGGCCCGCAAGCGCAAGGAGGACCGGCGGCTGATCACCGGTCGCACCCGGTGGACCGACAACATCCAGCTGCCCGGGATGCTGCACCTCGCCATGGTGCGCAGCCCGTTCGCCCACGCCCGGATCACCGCCATCGACTCCAGCGAGGCCACCTCGGCCACCGGGGTCGTCGCCGTGTTCACCGGCAAGGACCTCGCCGACATCCAGGGCGTCAACATCAACGCCTGGCCGATCACCCCCGACCAGGTCACGCCCACCCACCTGCCGGTCGTCATCGACCATGTGGCCTGTGCCGGCGAGATCGTCGCCGTGGTCGTGGCCCGCAGCCAGCGGGCGGCGCGCGACGCCGCCGAGAAGGTCGACGTCGACTACGACGAGCTGCCGGCCGTGCTCGACCTCAAGGAGGCCGTCACCGACGCGGTGCTCGCCCACCCCGACCTCGGCACCAACAAGTCGGCCTTCTGGAGGCTCGACTCCGCTGAGGGGGGCACCGGCGGCGACGTCGACGAGGCCATCGCCAAGGCGCGCGTCGACGGCATCGTCGTCGAGCGCGAATACCGCCAGCAGCGGCTCGTCCCTGCGTTCATGGAGCCGCGCTCGACCGTCGTCGACCCCACGAGCGAGCAGATGACCGTGTGGTCGGCGACCCAGGCGCCGCACATCCTGCGCTTCGCCATTGCGGCGACGACCGGGATGCCCGAGTCCAAGGTGCGGGTCATCGCCCCCGACGTCGGTGGTGGCTTCGGCGGCAAGCTGCAGACCACGCCCGAGGAGTTCGCGACGATCGCGGTCGCCCGCAAGCTCGGGCAGCCCTGCAAGTACACCGAGACCCGCTCGGAGTCGATGGTCTCGGCCCACCACGGCCGCGACCAGTGGCAGAAGCTCACCCTCTCCGCGGAGAAGGACGGCACGGTCACCGGGCTCAAGGTCGAGCTGCTCGCCGACATGGGCGCCTACATCGCGCTCGTCGGTGGCGGGGTGCCCGTGCTGGGCGCGTGGATGTTCAACTCGATCTACAAGTTCCCGGCCTACCAGTTCAACTGCCAGACGGTGCTGACCAACAAGACGTGGGTCGACGCCT
>JBBQNZ010000185.1:0-6844 GCA_038330415.1 Actinomycetales bacterium
CCGGGCGAAGGTGAACGAGTCGGCGATGGCGTCGCGTAGGGCGCGCGCGCCGGCCGGGTTGTGCGCGGCGTCGACGAGCACGGTCGGGCTGCGGCGCACGATCTCGAGCCGCCCCGGGGAGTCGACACTCGCGAGCCCGGCGCGGACCACCTCGATGTCGAGCGCCTGCTCGCCGCCGCCGAGGAAGGCCTCGACCGCTGCCACGGCAACGGCTGCGTTCTGGGCCTGGTGCGAGCCGTGCAGCGGCAGGAACAGGTCGGAGTAATCCGCGGCCAGGCCGCGCAGTGAGACCTGCTGGCCACCCACCGCGACGTCACGCGCCGTGACGCCGAAGTCGTTGCCCTCGAACACGATCCGAGCACCGACCTCGGTGGCTCGCTCGACGAGCACCTCCACCGCCTCGGCGGCGTGCTGCAGCCCGACCACGGCGATCGCGTCGGCCTTGATGATGCCGGCCTTCTCGCCGGCGATCTCCTCGACGGTGTCGCCCAGGAAGTGGCGGTGGTCGAGGTCGATCGGGGTCACGACGGAGACCGGGGCGTCGACCACGTTGGTCGCGTCCCACGAGCCGCCCATCCCGACCTCGACGACCGCGACGTCGACCGGCAGGTCGGCGAACGCGGCGTAGGCCACGGCGACGAGCACCTCGAAGTAGGTCCTCGGCGGGCCCCCGTCGATGATCGAGCGGGCGTCGACCATCTCGACGAACGGGATGACCTCGTCGTAGGCGCTGAGGAACCGTTCCACGTCGATCGAGCGGCCCCCGACGGCGATCCGCTCCAGCATCGAGTGCAGGTGCGGCGAGGTGAACCGCCCGGTATTCAGGCCCAGCTCGCGCAGCAGCGCCTCGATGATCCGCGCCGTGCTCGTCTTGCCGTTGGTGCCGGTGACGTGGATGACCGGGAACGTGCGCTGCGGGTCGCCGAGCAGCTCCATGACGGCGCGGATGCGGTCGAGGGAGGGATCGAGGTGGTGCTCGGGCGCGCGGGAGAGGATGGACGCCTCGACCTCCCGCATCCGACGGTTGATCTGGAGCTGGTGCGCGGCATCGCGCTGGGCGGCATCGGGGGCGGGGCTCACCCGCCCATTGTCCACGCCCGTGCGGGCCGGCGGTCACCCGCAGCCGGAGCAGCCACCCCGGGGGCCGACCCAGCCGACTCCGTCGAAACCACGCACCGGCGAGTCCGCCGCCAGTCCTCGAGCATCCGGCCGGAGCTTGACGACGAAGCGCTGGCCGCCGACGGCGTCGCCATTGCGGCCGGCATCCACCTGCCACACGTCCATCGCTACGATACCGGCACCCAGGGGCGCCTTGGCCGCGGGCACGAACCGCAGCCCCAGGGCAGCCAGCTGACCCGGCTCGAGCACGATCGGCCCGAGCCAGGCACCGTCGCCGGCCACGCGGAACCGGTCCTCGCCGATCGGCTCGACGCCCTTGGCCTCCGCACCTGCGGCCTTCCAGAGCTCGAGCAGCTCACGGCTCGGCTCCATCCACACCTGGCCCCACTCGAACATCGAGCGCTCCCCGGGGGCGTCGGCGAACACCAGGCGCACCTTGGCCGCCTCGCGGGTGTGGTTCGCGATGATCGCGGCGCTCTCCCGGCCGTCGGCCACCTCGTCGACGACGGTGATGTTCTTCCAGACGATGTTGTTGTTGTTCTGCACGTTCGCGTAGAGGTTGCCGGTCTCCGGGCTGGTCATGCCGAAGTCCGGAGCCGGCCCGGTCTCGATCCGCGCCAGCAGGCAGAAGTGGCCCCGGTCCGCTCCGAACGACGCATAGTCCGCCGGGTTCGGCGGCGCCCACGGGAAGGCGAGGATCTCGTCGTCGCCGGCGGACACCGACACCGACTGCGCGCCGAGGCCACCCCCCATCAGTGCCGGAGCGGTGACGCTGCCGTCCCACGGCGCCGGCCATGACAGCCCGGTGGAGGCCTTGGCCCAGTAGAGCCGCACGGTGCCCGACGCCGACCCGGTGCACCCGCGGTTGCGCACCCGCACGTAGACGGCGGTCGTGGCGGAGCCGTACTCAGGGTTCTGGTGGTCCTGGTTGGCGATGCCGTTGTTGTCGTTGCGAACCCAGATGTCGTCGCTGATCCACATCGGCTGGGTCGAGGGGTCGGGCTCGGCGCCCATGTCGTCCGAGACGTCCTTGGCCCACAGGTCGTTGACCGCACCGCTCGTCGGTACCAGGCCGTCGGAGGCGAGCAGGGCCGCACGAACGGTCTGCAGCGTGGCGTCCATCCGCTCGCTCTGACCGGCGGTGAACATGAACATCGAGTCGTCGTCGGTGTAGTCCATGTAGTTCATGAACATGTCGCCGTTGGGCCCGTTGCTGCAGGACACCTGCGGGAAGGCCGGCTTGCCGAAGTGTTTGTCGCCCTGGTTCGGGGTGTCCGCCACGTTGTCGGAGCCGGTGCAGGCGCCGTTGTCGTCGCCCCAGATGTGGTTGAGGTTAAGGTAGTGCCCGATCTCGTGGGTCAGCGTGCGACCGAGGTCGTACGGGGCGTCGAGGGTGCCTGTCGAGCCGAACGCCCGGTAGTGGCACCGCACGCCCTGGTTCGGCATCCCCGGGAAGCTGCCCTTGCCCAGCAGCCCGTCGGTGTAGTTGCACACCCAGATGTTGAGGTATTTCGACTCGTCCCAGGGGTCGTGGCCGCCACCGGCTGCGCTCAGCATCCCGGTCTGGTTACGGGTCCAGCCGGTCACCGAGGTGTTCGTCCGGGTGATCCCGTCGGTGGCGGCGCAGCCCGGGCCGCGCACGGCGAGGGCGAACTCGACGCGGCAGTCGGCTGCCACCCCGGCGTACGCGGGGGGCACCAGGCCGGCGTCCGCGTTGAGCCTGCGGTAGTCGGCGTTGAGCACGTCGATCTGCGAGTGGATCTGGGCGTCGGAGATGTTCTCGGCGGCGGTGTGCCACACGACGTGCACGACCACCGGGATGCGGATCAGGCCAGTGCGTGACCCCTCCTCACCGAAGGCGGTGATCCATGCCTGCACGTCGCGTTCGATCTGGCGCCGCCGCCACCGGTACTCGGGGTCGAGGCGCACCAGCCGCCGGTGCTCCTCCATCGTCCCGCAGCGGTCGCCGCGCCGGGACTGCCCGTCCGGGTCCTTCGGGTCACGTGGCGTCAGGGGGCCGTCGATGGGGAACCGCGTGCGCCCGAGGGTGCTCTCGGTGCCGTTGTCCGGTGTGGTCATGACGTCCTCCTGCGCGGGTCGGCCGTGTTGCCGTCACCCGAAGGAGCCCACGACCCGACCCGCTGATACCACGGCGCGCCCGGCCAGGTCAGCGCTTCGTGACCCGCAGGCGTGCCGGGTAGCGCTCGCCGACGACGACCTCGGTGACGTCGGCGGCGTCCCGGTCGAGGGCGTCGAGGTCGGGCGTGACGTTCAGCTCGGCGGCGAGGGTCTCCCCGGCCACCAGCTCGCGGTGCCCGATCGCGGCGCGGTAGACGAACTCGGCCCCGGTGACCTCGAGGGTGATCCGGTCCGAGACGTCGAACCCGGCGTCCCGCCGCGCCTGCTGCACCGCGCGCACCAGGTCGCGGGCGGCACCCTCGACCTCGAGCTCGGGGGTCACGTCGGTGTCGAGCACGACGAAGCCGCCACCGGGCAGCATCCCGGTGGTGTGCGACCCGGCCTGCTCTGCGTCGACGACGGTCTGGACGACGTACTCGCCTGCCACGAGGGCGAGTCCGCCGGAGGTGACGCTTCCGTCGTCGGCCATCGACCAGTCTCCGGTCTTGCTGCCCTTGATCGCCGTCTGCACGTCGCGCCCCAGGCGCGGGCCCGCGGCACGTGCGTTGACGGCGAGGCGCTGGCTGATGCCGAAGTCGGACTCGTGCGCCTCGGCGACGTCGAGCACGGTGACCCCCTTGACGTTGAGCTCGTCGGCGACGATGCCGGCGAACGGGCGCAACCCCTCGGGGTCGCTGGTGACCACCGTGAGCTGCGGCAGCGGCAGGCGCACGCGCAGCTTCTCGGCCTTGCGCAGGCTCGAGCCGGTGGAGCACACGGCGCGCACCTGGTCCATGGCCGCGACGAGCGCGTCGTCGGCGGGGAGGGTGGCGGCATCCGGCCAGCCCTCGAGGTGCACCGAGCGCCCACCGGTGAGGCCGCGCCAGATCTCCTCGGTGACCAGGGGCAGCAGCGGGGCCGAGACCCTGGTGAGCACCTCGAGGGCGGTGTAGAGGGTGTCGAAGGCGGCGCGTGCCACCGCGCCTTCACCGGCGGCGGTGTCCCAGAACCGTTCCCGTGACCTGCGGATGTACCAGTTGGTCATGGCGTCGACGAACTGGCGCACCGACTCGCACGCGCCCGGGATGTCGTAGGCGTCCATCTGCGCCTGCACCGTCTCGACCATGCCGCGCAGCTTGGCGAGCAGGTAGCGGTCGAGGGGGTCGGTGGATGCCGTCGACCACTGGGCCGTGTAGCCCTTCCCGCCGTCGAACGCGTTGGCGTAGAGGCTGAAGAACGACCAGCTGTTCCACAGCGGGATGAGCACCTGGCGCACGCCCTCGCGGATGCCCTCCTCGGTGACGACGAGGTTACTGCCGCGCAGGATGCCGCTGGACATGAGGAACCAGCGCATGGCGTCGGCGCCGTCGCGGTTGAACACCTCGGACACGTCGGGGTAGTTCTTGAGCGACTTGCTCATCTTCTGCCCGTCGCTGCCGAGCACGATGCCGTGGCTGATGCAGGACGAGAACGCGGGCCGGTCGAACAGGGCGGTGGCCAGCACGTGCAGCGTGTAGAACCAGCCGCGGGTCTGCCCGATGTACTCGACGATGAAGTCGCCCGGGAAGTGGTGCTCGAACCACTCGGCGTTCTCGAACGGGTAGTGCACCTGTGCGAACGACATCGAGCCCGAGTCGAACCAGACGTCGAGCACGTCCTCGACGCGGCGCATCGTGGAGTTGCCGGTCGGGTCGTCGGGGTTGGGCCGGGTGAGGTGGTCGATGAACGGCCGGTGCAGATCGGGCTCGCCGTGCTCGTTGAGCGGGAGGCGGCCGAAGTCGCGCTCGAGCTCTGCGAACGAGCCGTAGACATCGATCCGCGGGTAGGCGGCGTTGTCGGAGCGCCACACCGGGATCGGGCTGCCCCAGAACCGGTTTCGGGAGATCGACCAGTCGCGTGCGTTTTCGAGCCACTTGCCGAACTGGCCGTCCTTGACGTGCTCGGGCACCCAGGTGATCTCCTGGTTGAGCTCGACCATTCGGTCCTTGAACCTGGTCACCTCGACGAACCACGACGACACCGCCATGTAGATGAGGGGTTCGCGGCAGCGCCAGCAGTGGGGGTAGCTGTGGTCGTAGGTCTCGCGGCGCAGCAGCACGGTGCCGGGCGTCACCGACCCCGCGTCGTGAAGGGCACTGACCTGCCGCTCGGGGTCGGTGTCGCTCTTCCTCGGCGTCGCGGCCTTGAGGTGCTCGATGATCAGCGCGTTGGCGTCGAAGACGTGCAGGCCCTCGTAGTCCGCGACGGGGAAGGTGAACTTCCCGTCGGGGCCGACGGGGACCACCGGGGCGATGCCGTACTGGTCGGTGAGCTGCTTGTCCTCTTCACCGAAGGCGGGGGCGATGTGCACGATGCCGGTGCCGTCGTCGGTCGTGACGTAGTCGGCGGCGAGCACGACGTGCGACTTGGCGTGCCCTTCGTAGTAGGAGAACGGCGGGGTGTAGCGGCGCCCGACCAGGTCGGAACCCTTGAGTCGCTGCACGACTCGCTCCCCGGCATCCTCACCGAGCTCGCGGGCGTAGGCCGCCAGCCGCGCCTCGGCGAGCAGGTAACGCTCGGTGCGCCCGGTGAAGTCGGACTCCACCACGACGTAGTCGATGTCGGGGCGCACCGCCATGGCCAGGTTGCTGGGCAGGGTCCACGGAGTGGTGGTCCAGATCAGCGCCAGCTCACCGGTCTCGAGGCGGTATCCGACGGTGACCGCAGGGTCCTGCCGGTTCTTGTAGACCTCCTCGTCCATCCGCAGCTCGTGGTTGGACAGCGGCGTCTGGTCGTTCCAGCAGTAGGGCAGCACGCGGAAGCCCTCGTAGACCAGTCCCTTGTCGTAGAGGGTCTTGAACGCCCAGAGCACCGACTCCATGAAGGTCGGGTTGAGCGTCTTGTAGTCGTTCTCGAAGTCGACCCAGCGGGCCTGGCGGGTGACGTACTCCTGCCACTCCCCCGCGTACTTCATCACCGAGTCGCGGCACTTGGCGTTGAAGGACTCGATCCCCAGCTCGAGGATCTCCTCCTTGGTCTTGATGCCGAGCTGGCTCATCGCCTCGAGCTCGGCCGGCAGGCCGTGGGTGTCCCAGCCGAAGCGGCGCTCGACCCGGCGGCCGCGCATCGTCTCGTAGCGGGGGACGATGTCCTTGACGTAGCCGGTGAGCAGGTGCCCGTAGTGCGGCAGGCCGTTGGCGAAGGGCGGGCCGTCGTAGAAGACGAACTCGTTGGCGCCGTCCTCCCCCGCCGGCCGGTTCTCGATCGACGCGGCGAAGGTGTCGTCGGCCGCCCACCGGGCGAGCACTGCATCCTCGATCTGCGGGAACCTGGGGCTCGCGGGCACGCCGAATGCGGTGCCGGTGTGCTCACCGGTCGTTGAGACCTGGGGGTACGTCATGGGCGCTGCTCCTGCGGGTCGTCGACTCGTCGTGCTCGGGACGAGGACGAAGGGTGTTGGGCTTCGGCATTCTCGGATGCCGGCCCGCGCACCTCCCGCGGTACCACCTCGCTTGCCGCCGCCCGAGGGCGGTGACCGCTCTTGTGCCAGGTCGTGACGTGACCCGGACGTCCGGTTCTAGTGAGGACGTCACGGTGGATGCCGTGGGTCCCGTTCTTCCGGAGGCTC
>JBBQNZ010000186.1:0-6704 GCA_038330415.1 Actinomycetales bacterium
CGGGCCTACGGCTTCCACTCCGCCAACGCCGCCCTCGCCCTGATCATGGTCACCCTCGGACCCATCGAACACGTCCTCCCACACGAGCGAGCCACACGCCCGGACCCCTAAATCGACCCACATTCATGCCGGGAGGCCCCGTTATGTCGATCTTCACATAACGGGTTGTATGTCCAGCCGCTGGTTATGTTGAGTCCGCCGCCGGTGGGCTGGGATTCTCCGTGCGGTGACACGGGTTCGCCGCTGACCCGCTCAACATAATCGTTGGTCCTGCGTCGAGGCTTGTCGGATCGTGTTCCGCGATCCGGTAGGAGGCAACGATGGGCAGGAATGTGTGGGTCCCGGTGGTGTCGGGGCCGCTGGCGCCGTACGCGGCGGAGTACTCGTCATGGCTGGCGTCTCGGGAGTATTCGCGCTGGGCGGCGGCGGACAGGCTGTATCAGTTCGATCAGCTCAGCCGGTGGCTGGCCCGTCGGGGGTTTGGCGCCGGCGATCTGACCGGCGAACAGGCTGAGCGCTTCGCGCGGGAGCGTCGCGTGGCGGGCGTGGTGTCGTGGTCCTCGCCGCGCAGCGTGGCGTTGCCGCTGGCGTTTCTGCGGCAGGTGGGCGCCGTGCCGCCACCGGCGCTGGCTTGTCCGAACGGCTCGCTGGAGGAGCTGCTCGCTGACTACGGCAGGTACCTGTCGATCGAGCGCGGACTGTGTGACCACACGGTCTTCGACGCCTACGTGCCGGCGTCGCGCTTGTTCTTGTCCGGACTGGACGGGGTGGACGGGCCGGATCTCGGGCGGCTGGCTGCAGCGGATGTCAGCTCGTTTCTGGCTCGTGAGTGCCCGAAACGGAGCGTTTCCGGGGCGCGGGATCTGGTCTGCGCGCTGCGGTCGTATCTGCGCTACCTGCACCTGGCCGGGTTGATCGCGGCGCCGCTGGTCTGGGCGGTGCCCTCGGTGGCCGACCTGCGCGACCGCAGCCTGCCGCGTGGCCTGGATCCGGCCGCGGTGCGCCGGTTACTGGCATCCTGTGATCGTCGTCGGCTCGGCGGCCGACGTGACTACGCGATCTTGCTGCTGCTCTCGCGGCTGGGGTTACGGGCCGGCGAGGTCGCCGCGATCAGGCTGGACGACATCGACTGGCGGGCCGGGACGCTGCTGGTCCGCGGCAAGGGCAACCGCGAGGACTTGCTGCCGGTGCCGACCGATGTCGGCGAGGCGGTCGTGTCCTATCTGCGCCGCCGGCCGCGGTGTGAGTGCCGGGCGTTGTTTCTGCGGGTGACCGCCCCACGCCAAGGCATGGACCGGTGCACGGTCGCATGGGTGGTACGCGCGGCGTGTGACCGGGCCGGGCTGCCGCGTGTCGGAGCCACCGGCTGCGTCACACGGCCGCGACACAGATGCTGCGGGCTGGGGCGACGCTGCCCGAGATCGGTCAAGTACTTCGTCATCGTGAGCAGAAGACCACCGCGATTTACGCCAAGGTCGACCACGCCGCGCTGCGGACACTGGCCCGCCCCTGGCCCGTCGACTCCCACGACGGTGCGTCGTGAGCGCCCTACGCGAAGCGTTGGATGACTACCTGGGCATCCGTCGCCGGCTCGGGTTCACAATGCCCCAGGACGGGCGCACCCTGGAAGGGTTCGTCGCCTTCCTCGACCAAGCCGGTGCGCCGCGGATCACCACCGAACTGGCGTTGACGTGGGCACGGCTGCCAGTCAACGTCCACCCGTTCACGTGGCGCCAGCGGCTCACCGTCGCCCGGGGATTCGCCCGGTACGTGGCCACGATCGACCCGGCCAACGAGGTCCCGCCGGTCGACCTGCTGCCCGGGCACCGCTCCCGCATCACCCCCTACGTCTACTCCGAGGCCGAGATCACGGCGTTGATGGCGGCCGCTCGGGCGCTGCGACCGGCGTTGCGGGCGGCACGTCACGAGACGCTGATCGGGCTGCTGGCCGTCACCGGCGCCCGACCCGCCGAAGCGCTCGGACTCGACAGGGCTGACGTCGACCTGGGCAACGGCGTGGTGCACGTGCGCTTCGGGAAGAGGAACAAGCAGCGCGACGTGCCGGTGCACCAGAGCACGGTCGGCGCGCTGCGCTGCTACGAGGGCCTGCGTGATGCCCGCTTCCCGACACCGTCCTCGCCGGCGTTCTTCCTGTCCGCGCGCGGACGGCGGATGGGACGCGAAGAACTCAACGCGACGTTCATCAAGCTGGTCCGCCAGATCGGGCTGGAAGGCGCCGGCTCCCGCGCCAGGCCACGCCCCTATGACCTCCACGCCTTTGCCGTGCACACGCTCATCGACTGGTATCACAGCGGTGAGAACGTCGACCGCCGGATGCCGCTGCTGTCGACCTATCTCGGGCACGTCGACCCGGCCAGCAGCTACTGGTACCTCGAAAACGTCCCCGAGCTGCTGCAGCTGGTCAGCGAACGCATGGAGCGCATACCTGGAGCATCGTCATGAGCGCCCTCGCGCCCGTGCTGCAGGCATTCTTCACCGACCGGCTGATCACCCAGCGTGACGCCAGTCCGCGCACGATCGCCGCCTATCGTGACACGTTCAGGCTGCTGCTGCGATTCGCGCACGAGCAGACGGGCAAGCAGCCGTTCGAACTGGACATCGACGACCTCGACGCGCCGCTGATCGGCGCCTTCCTCACCCACCTCAAACGCGGGCGGGGCAATAGCGCCCGCACCCGCAACGCCCGCCTCGGCGCGATCCACTCCTTCTACCGGTACGCAGCGCTCGAGCACCCGGAGCACGCGCACACGATCGCGCGGGTCATGGCGATTCCGACCAAACGCTACGAGCGCAGCATCGTCTGCTACCTCGACCACGCTGAGGTCACCGCGCTGCTCGCAGCGACCGACCAGGCCGCCTGGCTCGGTAGCCGCGACCGTGCCCTGCTGGCGTTGATGATTCAGACCGGGGTACGTGTCTCCGAACTGATCGGCCTGAGGGTGCGCGACGTCCAGCTCGGCACCGGCCGCCACGTGCGCGTCCTGGGCAAGGGGCGCAAGAGGCGTGCGACACCGTTGACAAGCGAGGTCGCCACCCTGTTGCGCGCATGGATCACCGAGCGGGCCGGCGGACCCGACGACCCGCTGTTCCCGACCCGCCAGGGCGGACCGCTGAGCCGATTCACGGTCGGGCTGCTGGTCGGCAACTACGCCGACACCGCAGCGTTCGTCTGCCCTTCGCTGAAGGCCAAGCGCGTCACACCCCACGTGCTCCGTCACACCGCGGCCATGGCCTGGCGGGCCAAAGGCGTCGACCTCGCCACGATCGCTTTGCCGCTCGGTCACGAGAGCGTCCAGACCACCCACATCTACGAACACGCCGACCCCGCACTCAAGGACGAAGCGATCGCCCGGACCGCTCCGCTCGGCGTCAAGCCAGGCAGATACCGACCCCCCGACACGCTGCTCGCATTCCTCGAAGGCCTCTGATTATGTTGAGCGCGTCACCGGTGAAACCCTTCGGCACAGGGAGAATCTCGACACGGAGGTGCCGCGCTCAACATAACCAGCGACTGGACATACAACCCGGCGTGCGGCTCTCACCGCACCGGGCTCTCCATGGTTCCTGCCGTGGGCGGTTCAAGAATGCCCAGCGGTGAAGCGTGGCCTGCCTCTCCGATACCCCGGTGACCGGGGCGCCACCATTCGGTGGCGCATCTTTTCGGCATGACAACATCCAACTCCCTCTTCCTCTCGGTCGAGGACTTCGCGAAACCACTGCCGCCCTTCGCCATGTGACCGGCTCTCCCGGCCTCGGACAACTACGGCGGCTCCGCCCCATCCCACGGCCGGTCGGCAGACGGTGTGCTCAGCCCCAGGCACGTCGCTGGCTGCGACGGACCCGGGCAGACCGGGGACGGTTCCCGTGTTCACTTGTTGATCGCTCGACGAAGGAGGCACCCGACTCGACCCCTGCGACATCGCCGTGGCTACCCCGCAGCACGTCACCACGGCCTCCCCGCAGTCACGCCGACATGTTGGGGAGTTCCCCGCCTCCGTAATGAGGGAGACGGGTGCGCGTCGCGTCCGGCCCGCATCCGCCAGGTTCGAGCCGGCGCGTCTTTAAGAGGCGTAAAACGTCGGTTCCTCGCGTATGCCTTTCCGTCACACTCGCCGGACCCGCAACATCTGGCAGTACCGACACGTCATGGCTTTGTCAGGGCCGCTTGCCACCCGATCCCGGCACCTCCCGGAACGGGCTGCCCTCAGCTTCGCAGTCCTGCTGCGACAGAACCACGGTGCAGGTCTCTCACCTCCACTCGATCAACAAGCGCCTCACGGCGCACCGGCGCAATGACGCACCCTGTTCAGGTGCGTCAGCGGGTGACGGACCGTAGTCGTGCAAGGGCCCCTGAGCTTGTTTTCACCACGGGCGATCGGGGAGCTGCGGGATCTGAGGCGCTACCCCATGGACCTCGTCAGCCGCTTCCAGCTCCGGCGCTATCGTTCGCGCGCCGCCCTACCCTTCGCCCTCCTCGGCAGCGGCCTTCCGTGGACGCCCGCGCGTGCGGATGATCGAATGTCTCGATGGATGCCATGGACCTGGCTCAACAGTTCGCGCTTGGCGGCGCGGCAAGACTGTCAAATGGCCCCGTCGCGCGGGGTAGGCAGGGGGTGGTCTGGCGGCTGGACACAGCCGAGGGTTGTTGGGCGGTCAAGGTGCCGTTCGCGCCTTCGTCCGAGGACGCGGTGCGTTCCTCGACTGCGTTCCATGAGGCGGCCTACGCCGCCGGTGTGCCGACGCCTCAGGTGCGCCGCACGACTAACGGATCCGTGTTCGCGCCCATTGATGGTGAACAGGCACGGGTGTACGAGTGGGTCGATCTGCTCCCGCCCGACCCTGGTCTGGACGCCGGTGCTGTCGGTGCTGTGGTCGCCGGCATCCACCGCATGTCTGGCAGCGACACTGACCTGGGCCCACCGGACGCCTGGTACAGCGAACCGGTCGGCGCCAAACGCTGGGACCATCTGGTCGGGCAACTCACCCAAGCCGGCGCGCCGTTCGCCCGGGCCTTGGCCGACCTGCGCGATGAGCTGGTGGCACTGGAATCCTGGATGGATCCTCCTCAG
Source organism: Actinomycetales bacterium (assembly GCA_038330415.1). Taxonomy (GTDB): domain Bacteria; phylum Actinomycetota; class Actinomycetes; order Actinomycetales; family Dermatophilaceae; genus Fodinibacter. Next base: position 5,091 of record JBBQNZ010000186.1, read on the forward strand.
CTGCTGTCCACCTGCCACCGAGACCTGTGGGCCGACAACGTCCTTGGGACAGCTGACGGCGGAGTATGCGTCATCGATTGGGAGAACAGCGGCCCGGCCGACCCCAGCCAGGAGCTCGGGTGCGTCCTCTTCGAGTTTGCCCGATCCGACCCCGGTAGAGCCCGTGCACTAATCACGGCCTACCGCGATGCCGGCGGGCCAGCGACGGTGAGCCGCCGCGGACACTTCTCGATGCTCATCGCACAGCTCGGACACATCACCGAGTTGGCCGCGACCGACTGGCTGCAGCCCAACCCTCGCTCCCCGCACCGCGCGGACTCGGCCGCGTGGATCGGTGAGGTCTTGGACGAGCCGCACACTCGTGAGGCGCTCGACTCCCTTCTACGGGTGCTGTGATGCCTCCGATGACCTCCACGGTTCGGCTCGGGTCGCACGAGCAGCACTGAAGGACGCCGAGCATCATGACAGGCAGTTTCGGCGAAACGTGCACGATAGCGTTGCCCCACGAGTCGGCAGGCCGAAGAGACGCTGTTCCTCGGCTGTGGCTACCGCCCCCGCTCGGTCGTGCCTGGGCCGAACGGGGGCGGCAGGGCTGCCTGTTGAACCAGCCAGCCCCTACCCCACTGCCTGCCCCTTCATGAGGCCGGCGGCGCAGCGGTCCCCCTCGCGTCGGGTGTCGGCGACGCACGCGTGGGTGCAGTCGCGCACCCCAACACTGGGGGCGCGCGCACACCTCTTCGCGGCGGTCTTATCGCGGAGGAAGCTCGCCGGTGTCGACGACGTCGGCTGCCACCTCGGCCACCTTCCGGTTGGAGTCTTGGCTGCTGCGACGCAGCATGGCGAACGCCTCGTCCTTGGTGACGTGGCGCCTGGCCATGAGCACACCCATGGCCATGCCGATCTCGCGGTTGCTGCCCAGCGCCTTCATGAGGTTGTCGGACCGGTCGGCAGCCAGATGTGTACTCACCAGCAGGGAGCACTGGGTGGCCAGCAGCGTGCCCTGCCGGACCGCGTCATCATCAAAGACGTCCGCGTCACGTGAGTAGATATTGAGGGCTGCGACAATGTCGCTGTCATCCAAAAGCGCCAACCGGTGCGCCATGACGCTGCACACACCGACCTCTTCGTGGACCCTGCGGCCGTACTCAGGCCACCTGTCGTCCTGGTCGACAGCCCCGGTCACGTAGACGCTGTCGTCCACGGCCGCGTCCACGCACGGCCCGGTTCCCACGTCGTACTGGATCGCGTCGGCGCGCTCCGCGTCGGGATGCGAAGAGCACAGGGTTCGCAAGGCCTTCTTGCGCACCATCGTCACGCTGGCCCAGTCAGCACCCGGGACAAGGTCAACGGTGGCATCGAGCAACCGGTGCATTACCGCCAGCGGACCGTCCGCATCGGCCTGCTCCAACAGGGCGGTCACCACCTCGAGAAGCTCCTGAGCATCCAGCGCTGTGGAGGCGGCGCTGCCCTGCACCGGCGGCGCATCGGGCACGACCCGAGTCGCGACCTCAGCCAAGGCTTCATCCATGCCAGAGAGTATGAACCACTCCGCTAGCGACGGCCGAGGATCACCACAAGACGCGGGGTGTCTCACCTCAGCCTGACAGAGAGGGC
>JBBQNZ010000187.1:0-6657 GCA_038330415.1 Actinomycetales bacterium
CTCGGCGACGGTGTCGTCGGTGAGGCTGAGCTCGAGGTCGAGGACGGGCGTGCCGTCGTCGAGCTTGCGGACCTGCTTGTCGGTCTGGTCGATGATCGAGCCGGTGCCCTGGTCGATCCACATCGTCAGGTCGTCGGAGTACGTGCCCGAGATGCCCTTGCTGATCTCGGCCGGCTCGTCGGTGAGGACCACGGTGAACTTGTAGGTCGGCAGCCCGTCGATGTCCTCGGCGCCCTGGAACGTGGCGTCGACCGCACGGCCGACGACGCCGTCCCAGAACGGGTAGGTCTTCTGCTCGACGTCGAACGGGAACTTGTTGACCAGGCCCTCGTGCGGCACGGCGTTGACGCCGACGTACTGCTCGTCATTCACGGCCAGGGCAGTCACCCGGTTGGTCGCGAAGTGGTCGGTCTCGGCCGTGACCAGTCGCTTGCCGGGGTCGGTGTCGTCGACGCAGTCGGGCGTCGTGCCGTCGGGGTCCTGCACGAGGCAGGAGAAGTTGTCGAACACCACGACGTCGGAGGTGGAGGCCGCCCCGTCGGCCACGGTGCGCTGGATGGCCTTGACCGCGGAGCCTGCTCCGGTGGGCAGCACCGCCGCGTTACCGGTGAGCTTCGTGGTGACGTTGGCATCGAGCGGGGTCTTCTTGACCTGGCCGGGAACCCACACGAGCGCGAGGATCGCCGCCGTGACCAGGAACCCTGCGAGGCCGAGGAGGATGAAACCGACGGTTCTGCGCATGGCACCCTTGCCCTTTGTCCGGTGTGACGATCGCGGCGACCCTACCAGCCGGTAGAGCACGCCGACCATGGTTCTCTGGTTCCGTCGTTCGTGTCGGCTGCCACACGCTGCCGACCAGCACCGGTCACCGGACCGGTTCGCCTAGGGTGCGACCCATGACCGCCCGCCTCCCCGCGCTCGACGGGCTGCGCGCCGTGGCCGCGCTGTTGGTCGTCGCCACGCACGCGGCCTACTTGAGCGGGTTCACCGTCAACGGGGGCCTGCTCGGGCGGCTGGCCGGGCGGGGTGACTTCGGCGTCGCGATCTTCTTCGCCCTGTCCGGCTTCCTCCTCCACTTCCGGCTCGTGTCAGACGCACGGGACCGGCAGACCGACGTCAAGGCGTATGCCGTGCGCCGCGCCGCCCGCGTCCTGCCCGCCTACTGGGTGACGCTCGCCGTGGTCGTGGCCGTGGCACAGCCGCCGGTGAGGACAGCCGTGGCTCAGGCCCTGACGGTGCAGACCTACCTGCCCGGGGCTGACATCGACGCGTTCTCGCAGTCCTGGAGCATCCCGACCGAGCTCTCCTTCTACATCGTGCTGCCCCTGGTCGTCTGGCTGCTGGAGCGCGCCCGGCGCCGCGACCCCGACCTGCCGGTGCAGCTCCTCATCGGCAGTGCGGTGCTCACGACGGTGGCCCTGGCGTTCGTGAGCGTGGGCACGATCGGCGAGGACGTGCTCATCGAGCGCTGGCTGCCGGCTCGGTGGCCCAACTTCGCGGTCGGCATGGTGCTCGCCGAGCTGCTGCTGCGGCCCGAGAGCCGGCTGGCGGGCGCCACCCGGCGGCTCGCCCGGGACAGCGTCGGCTGCCTCGTGCTGGCCGGCGCTGCATTCGTGCTCGCGACCACCCCCATCGCCGGCCTGCTGACCCTCGGGCCGGTGGCCGGTCTGCAGCTGTCCGCCCGGCTCGCGCTGTCGACGGCCGTGGCCGGGCTGCTGCTCACCCCGCTCGTCCTCGGCCGCGACGACGCCTACAGCGCAGCGCTCGCGTCCCGGCCGGCCCGCAACGTCGGGACGGTGTCCTACGGCCTCTTCCTGTGGCACCTACCGGTGTTCGCGGGGCTGTACGCCCTGACCGGGGCGCGGGTGTTCGCCGGCGGCATCGTGCCACTGCTCGCCATCGGCCTGCCGGTCAGCCTGTTCCTGGCGTGGCTGAGCCATGTCGCCGTGGAACGTCCCGCGATGCGTTGGGCGGCACGACGGGTGCCGCACCGGCGAGCACTCCTGCCGCGATGACGACCAGCGTGACCGTCGCCTCCACCCACGGCTGAGTGCGGCCGGCCGAGCTCTTGAGGGCCACCAACACACCGGCGACCCCAACGAGCGCGACGATCGCGAGCGCGACGGGCCAGTCGGCATCCGTGCGGCGCAGGCGCAGCGCAACCAGCACCAGGCCGGCGGTGAGGGCAGCCCACGGGCCCGCCACCACCAGCGCGAACAGCAGTGTCCCGGCGGCCACGACCAGGGGTCGGGAGCCCGTGCCCGGATCGCCGGCCGGCGGGTCCACCCGCCGGGAGCGGTCGGGCACCGCGGCGGCGACGAACAGCAGGAGTGCCAGCACGAGCCCGGCCCCCAGGGCGAGGCGGTACGGCGCGTCCGGCGCGAAGGTGACGTCGAGCGTGCCGGACGCGTCGGCCGGAAGGACGAACCCCTGGCGGAACCCGTCGACCACCACCGGGGTGAGTGCCGCACCGTTGAGCGTGGCCTCCCAGCCGGCGTTGGAGTTCATCGCCAGAGCCAGCAGCCGCTGGGGGCCGGCGACCACCGGGCCGGTGAGGTGGGTGGGCGAGCCGGTTCTCAGCGGCACCGTGGCCGCGGTGCTGGACCCTGCGGCCTGGGCAGCCGTGGCACTGGACCCCAGTCGCACGGTGGCGGGACGGTACGCCTCGTCTCCCCGGACGACGACGTCGTGGGTCGGCCCCGGCGCGAGCTGCGCCGGGGCACAGGCGACCCACCCGAGGTCGCCCTGGCCCCACAGCGCCGACCGTGGCCCGTCGACCCGGGTCGGGACCTTCGCGCCGTCGACCTCGAGGTCCGGCCCGGCACCGCAGGGTCGGGTCACCCGTGCGACCGGGCGGGGCAGGTCGTGTCCCGCGAATGTCAGCTCCTCGACCTCGAGGGCCGACGCGGCCAGCCGCTTGCGGCCGGGCAACGGCAAGAGCGTCACGGCGACCGTACGAACTCCCCTGCCTTGCACCGCCAGCCGACCGTCTGCGGAGGCGCGCACCAGCTGCTCGCGGTCGTCGAGGCGCACCCGCACGAACGGGCGGTAGCGCGCCATCCAGCCCCGGCGGGCGCTGAGCGTGACGGCCTGCACGTCGACCGGCTCGTCGAGGGTGACGGTGAGGGTGGGCGACGTGTCGTCCGGCGCGGGGCTCCACGCGGTGCGCTCGTCTCCATCGACGACGGCGTCGGGACGGGCCGCGACCGCCGTCGTGCGGCTGCTGCTCGCTGCCACCTCGACGCCGGGAGTGGAAAGCCCGGGAACGGTGTCGGCCCAGCGCGACACGTCGAGCGTGCCGGTCGCGTCGTACTGCCCGCCGCCCTGAGCGGTGAACCGGCGCGACAGCACCGCACCGCCCTCGGGGTCGCGACCACCGTCGCCGAAGCAGACGACGTCGGCCTCGGGGTGCACGCAGGCGTCGGACCCGGGCAACCCCCCGGACAGCAGCACCGTGCCGGCCGGCTCGGCGCGGTCGCTCGGCCCGGCGACCGACTCGGTGACGGCCACGCCGGGCAGGTCGACGGCCACCAGGCCGGTGAGCACCGTTGCCGGGTCGCCCTCGTCGGTGTCGAGCACCTCGACGGCCACGGAGTCGGTGGGGCCGGCGGGGAGCGCCACCTCGACCAGCCCGGATGCCGGGACGTCGGCCCGTACCTCGCCCCCGTCGGTGCGCACCGCGAGGCGGGTGGGCACGCCCAGACCGGGATGCCGGTCCCCATCGGTGAGCACCCGGACCCGAACCGTGGGGACCGGCCGGGCGCGGTCGAGCCGGACGGTGAGGGCCGGTGCCGGGTCGAACTGGGTGACCCACGCCGTCGTGGGGTCGCCGTCGAGCACGGCGGCCGGCCGGTCGGCGGGGCGGAGCCCCGCGAGGGTGAGGTCGGTCGCCAGCGAGGAGCTTGCCTCGACCCCCGCGATGCCGGTGAAGGCCGTGACCGAGTGCCGGGCCAGGTCGTCCCACGGGCGGTAGTCGCGGGTGCCGGCCAGCTCGTCGGCCGCCAGGGTCGACGAGGTGTCCCTCCCCCGGGTCGCCCCGAACCAGCGCTCGCGGGCCCGGTAGCCGTCGGTGACCACGCGCTGCCCCGGGTCGACACCGGGCACCCGGTCGCCGTCGAGCACCGCGAGCCCACCGATGCCGGCATCCGCGACGGGCAGGAGGTCCTCGGGGCCGCCGGACACGGCCACGACGTCGGCGACGGGCTCGGTGACGGCGAGCGGGGCGGCAGGCCCGAGGTCGTAGACCTCCACGGGGAAGACCCGCTCCCCACTGGCGTCGAGGCGGGTCAGCCCGAAGCCCTTCGCCAGATCGATGCCGGGGGTCGACCGGATCGCGGAGCGCGCGTAGGCCACCGACGGCTGCCCCGCGGATGTCGTGTCGAGGTCGTTGCGCAGCACGAGGTAGCGAACCCCCGTCCGGCGCAGGACGTCGACCGCACCGCCCACGTCGCGCCCGGTCTGCAGCCGTTGCTCGACGGCATCGAGCACCCGGATCGTCCCGGCCGGGGTGAGGGGCACGGCATCGCGCACCGCGTAGTCAGCGCCCGACAACGGGCGGATCGGCTCGTCGATGGTGCGGCCCCACTCGTACTCGCCGAAGCTGGCCGCGGGGACGACGAGGGCGCGGCCGTCGTCGGCTCGCTCGGCGAGCCACGCGCCGGCCTGCTTCCACTGGCGGGCCATGTCGGAGAAGGTGCCCCGCGGCGCGATCGCCCCGGAGAGCCCCGGCGACACCGCCACGAGCATGACGAGCGCCACCGCAGCCCAGGCCGGCGCCTGCACGGCGAGGCGGCGACCGGCGAGGGCGCGCACGACCCGGTCGAGGGCGTGCGCCAGCCCGACGGCCAGCGGCAGCCGCACCAGCGGGTCGGCCTTGTGGATGTTGCGGAAGGCCACGAGTGGACCGTCGAGGAGTGTCTGTGCCGCCGGGGCGAGCGGCGAGGAGACCGGCCCGATGTGGGCGACGGCGAGCACGAACACCCCGACGGCGAGCGTCGCGAGGAGGAAGCGCCGCTCCGGAAGCCCGCGCAGGGCCAGCCCGGACAGCGCGGCTCCGGCGACCAGCGAGGTGGCGACGACGAGCAGCGGGCCGGTCGCCACGGCATACCCGGCCGGCCACCACTCACCACCGGAGGTGACCACGAACTCGAGCCAGTGCGTCGTGCCGCGGGCGACGTCGAGCAGGTCGATCTCGCGGACGACATCGGCGCTGCGCTCGATCCAGCCCAGGAACGGGGGCGAGTAGCGACCCAGCACGACCAGTGGCCCGAGCCACCAGGCGCTCGCGGCCACCATCGCGGCGGTCCACCACCACGTGGTCGCGGAGCGCCACCACCGGCGCCGGGTCACCAGCCAGAGCCCGGTGGGCACGGCGGCGAGGATCGTTGCCGTGGCGTTCACCCCGCCGCAGCAGAGCACGGCGATGCCGGACAGCGCGGCGGCGCGGCGCGGCCCGATGCGGCCCTGGGTGCCCAGGACAACGGGCAGCAGGATGGCCGGGGCGAGCAGCACCGGCAGCGCCTCCGCGGAGAGGCCGCCGATGGTCGACAGCACCCGTGGGCTGAGGGTGTAGGCGAGCGCACCGAGCACCCGGGTGGTGGGGCCGCCGACGCGCAGGGCGGCCAGGAGCGCGTAGGTCGCGAGCAGCCCGACGGTCAGCAGCAGGCTCCACCACAGCCGCTGGGCCACCCAGACCGGCACGACTTCCTCGACCAGTCCGAAGAACGGCCCCATCGGGAAGAGGTAGCCGTAGCCCTGGTTCTGCAGCACCCCCCAGGTGACTTGCGGGTCCCAGAGGTGGGCGGCGCGCGACAGCAGCTGCCACGGGGCGACATACAGGTCGTTCTTGGTGTCCTCGGAGATGCGGCCGGCGGGAACCGACCAGGCCACGGCCCACACGAGCAGCAGGGCCGCCGCGAGCCGTGGGCGGACCCCGCGGACAGCGTCGGTCATCGGCGTCTGAGGATGAGCAGCAGGTTCCAGGCGGCGACCTCACGCACGCCGGGCAAGTCGATGACGACGCCGGCCCAGTCGGGGTGGTAGCGGGGCACGGCCTCGACGAGCCAGGCGTCCTCGCGGGCGCGCGCCCAGCGCAACCCGTCGGAGACCCGGGTCGGGTGCAGGGTCTCGCGGTATCGGTTCTTCGGCGGGTGGCCGTGCTGGCGGGTGTATCTCCGGGCCGCGTAGTCGCCGCCCAGCCAGTGCCACGGCGAGGTCTCGTGCCCGCCCCACGGGGAGGCCCACGAGGTGTACGAGATGAGGACCAGGCCGCCGGGACGGGCCACCCGGAGCATCTCCGCACCGAGGTCACCAGGGTGCTCGACGTGCTCCATGACGTTGCTCGACAGCACTACGTCGGCGGCCCCGTCGGGCAGCGGCAGCTGCTCCCCGCGAGCCTGCAGCCGCACGGTCCCGGGCACGGCGGGCAGCGCGTCGAGGTCGGTATCGACGGCGATGTACCGCGCGCCCTGCGCGGCGAACACCCGGGGAAAGGCCGGCTGGCCGGCGCCCACATCGATCACGGTGCGGGAGGCGAGCGGCTCGTGCCGACCGATCAGCTCGACGGTGTCCTCGGCGAGGTCGGTGTAGAAGCGCTCCGGGTCGCTCTGCTCGTGCAGGAAGGACCGGAAGAGGCGAACCGAGCGACCGAGCGTGCGG
>JBBQNZ010000188.1:0-6595 GCA_038330415.1 Actinomycetales bacterium
TCCGTCGCCGCCTCGATGCTCGAGGCAGCTGACTCCCCGGTCAAGGGCAAGATGGGCTACGCCCACATGCCGATCAACAAGACGGAAGAGTCGGGCTGGCTGTGGAGCTGGAACCTCGCGGTCCCGAAGTCCACGAAGAACCAGGATGCGGCGATCAAGTTCGTCAAGTGGGCCACGAGCAAGGAGTACATCAAGCTCGTCGGTGAGAAGATCGGCTGGAGCAACGTCCCGCCGGGCTCGCGCACCTCGACCTACGAGATCCCGCAGTACAAGGAAGCCGCTGCCGCCTACGCGCCGATCACCCTCGACGTGATGAGCGGGGTCAACCCGAAGCAGCCGGGCGTGAACCCGCAGCCGTGGGTCGGCATCCAGTACGTCTCGATCCCCGAGTTCCAGGACGTCGGCAACCAGTGCGCACAGCTGATCGCCGACTACATCGCCAACCGGACCTCCGTCGACGACGCGCTCACCAAGTGCCAGGGAATCGCCCAGAAGGGCGGCGACCCGCACAAGAGCTGACCTCAGCTCCCTCCAAGGTGTGGGGGCCGGCCCGATCGGCCGGCCCCCACACCCACACCCTCGGCGGGTCGGCGACGGGACCGTCCGGCCGGCCACCGAGGGGGCCCTACATTCCCGCGCACTAGAAACCGGGGTACGCAGAAAATGACCACCACCGCCACGAAAGTCGAAGCGCCGCCGGTCGACCCGGCCAAGAAGAAGATCCAGCGAAAGCAAGCCTGGACCGCCCGCGGGCTCCTTATGCCCGCATTCATCTTTCTCCTCGTCCTGACCCAGATACCGTTCCTCTTCACCATCGGCTTCTCGATGATGAACTGGAACCTGTTGTACCCGGCCGAACGTGGGTTCACCGGCCTCGACAACTACAAGACGGCCCTGACCTCGGGTGCCCTGTGGCCCTCGATCGTCGCCACGGTGCTGATCACCGCCTTCTCGGTGGTGCTCTCGCTGCTGCTCGGGCTGCTGTTCGCCGTGCTGCTCGACCGCAACCTGCCAGGGAGGGCCATCGCCCGCACCCTGGTGATCACCCCGTTCCTGATCATGCCGGCGGCCGCGTCGCTGATCTGGAAGTACTCGATGTTCGACACCAACATCGGGATGCTCAACTGGGCCTTCGACCTGGTGGGCCTGCCGAAGGTCTCGTGGAGCACCGAGCACCCGATGGCGACCGTGGTCATCGTGCTGACCTGGATGTTCACGCCGTTCATGATGCTGATCCTGCTGGCCGGCCTGCAGGGCCAGTCGAAGGAGACGTTGGAGGCGGCGCAGGTCGACGGCGCCGGTGCCTGGCGCACCTTCACCTGGATCACCCTGCCGCACCTGCGGATGTACGTCGAGATCGGCACCCTGCTGGGCTCGGTCATCATCCTGCAGGTGTTCGACCCGATCGCGATCCTCACCAAGGGCACCGGCGGCACCAAGACGCTGGCCTACCTGCTGTACGAACGAGCCTTCATCGGGCTCAACGTCGGTGAGGCCGCGGCGTACGGCGTGGTCACGGTGATCCTGACGATCATCGTCGCCACCATCGCACTCAAGACCACCTTCAAGGTCTTCATGGCTGGAGGAAGCCGATGAGCACCACCGTCAAGAACTCGGTCATCAACATCGCGACCTGGCTGCTGGTCCTGGTCTTCTTCTTCCCGGTCTTCTGGATGTTCCTCAACGGCTTCAAGCCCGAGTCGGTGGCGTCCTCGATCCACCCGAAGCTGTTCTTCACCCCGACCCTGGACGGCTACCAGCTGGCCCTGGACCGCGGGATGTCGTCCTACCTGCAGAACTCGTTCATGGCCTCGATCGCCGCCACCATCGGCTGTGTCGTGCTCGCCATCCCCGCCGCCTACGCGCTCAGCCTGCGCCCGATCAAGAACGTCGAGGGCTCGCTGTCGTTCTTCATCTCCACCCGGTTCATGCCGGTGGCCGCCATCGTGCTGCCGATCTACATGATCCTTAAGAACCTCGGCGGGCTGGACAACATCTGGGTCCTGGCCGCCGTCTACCTGTCGATCAACCTGGCTATCACCGTGTGGATGATGCGCTCGTTCTTCCTCGAGGTGCCCTTCGAGATCGTCGAGGCGGCGCGGGTCGATGGCGCCGGGCTGTTCCGCGAGATCGTGCGGGTCGTGCTGCCGATCGTCTATCCAGGGGTCGCGGCGGCCGCGCTGATCGCCTTCATCTTCAGCTGGAACGAGTACTTCCTCGCCACCCTGCTGACCAGCAACGTCGCCCGCACGACGCCGCCCTTCCTCGGTAGCTTCGTCGACGGCCGCGGGCAGTTCCTCGCGGTGCTGTCGGCGGCAGCCACGCTGGCGGTGCTGCCGGTCATCGCGGCCGGGTGGATCGCCCAGAAGCAGCTCGTCCGCGGCCTGTCCATGGGCGCCGTCAAGTGACCCGCCACTCCACCTCCACACCAGGAGCACCCCGATGAGCGCGCCGTCGCGCAGCCTGCAGGACACCGTCGTCGTGGTCACCGGTGCCGGTGGCGGCATCGGCGGTGCCACCGTCCGCCTGGCGATGGAGGCCGGCGCCAAGGTGGTGGCCGGCGACATCCGCGAGGATGCCGTGCGCCCCCTCCTCGACGAGTTCGGGCCCGACCGCGTCGCGCTCGCCACCGGGGACGTGCGCCTCGAGGAGACCGGCGACGCGCTGGTCGCCGCCGGTGTCGCGGCCTTCGGGCGGGTCGACTCGGTCGTCGCCAACGCCGGCATCGGGTTCTACGGCGGCCTGCTCGACGTCGACGCCGAGCAGATCGCCCTGATGATCGACGTCAACCTCAAGGGCACGATCTGGCTGGCACGGGCCGCCGTGCGGCAGTTCCGCGTCCAGGGTGACGGCGGCGACATCGTCGTCATCGGCTCGGTGGCCGGGCTGCTCATCGGTGGCGGGAAGGAGGCCGTCTACGCCGCCACCAAGGGTGCCCAGATCAACCTCGGCACCGCCATGGACCGCGAGCTGCGCGGTGAGGGCATCCGCACCACGGTGGTCGCACCGGCGGGGGTCAACACGGGGTTCGCGGCGGCCGACGGGCGCTTCGGCGACGGCGACCCCGCGCACGGTCCGTTCATGGAGCCCTCCGACATCGCCGGTGCGGTGCTGTACACCCTGTCCCAGCCGCGGCGCATGCGCACCGAGCTGTGGACGATGTGGAGCCTGGCCGAGCAGCACTGACCCAGGCGCGGCCGCGAGGGTGGCCGCGACCCGGGGCCCGCCGGTCCGGCCGAGCCGGGCCGGCGGGCGGCGCCCAGCGCTGAATGGGCCCAGCGCTGGGCGTCTCACCACCCTCGACCCCACGATTGCTGGAAGAGTGACCCACATGACTGCCCGTCCCCTCGTCGCCGGGGTCGACACCTCGACCCAGTCCTGCAAGGTCGTCGTCTGCGACGCCGAGACCGGGGAGGTCGTGCGCACCGGGCGTGCGTCGCACCCCGACGGCACCGAGGTCGACCCGCGGCACTGGTGGGCTGCCTGGCAGGAGGCGAGTGGGGGCGGCCTCCTCGATGGCGTGTCCGCCGTGGCGGTCGGCGGCCAGCAGCACGGGATGGTGCTGCTCGACGAGCACGGCGAGGTCGTGCGAGATGCGTTGCTGTGGAACGACACCCGCTCTGCGCAGGCTGCCGACGACCTCGTCGGCGAGCTCGGCGCCGAGGCCTGGGCCGACGCGACCGGCTTGGTGCCCGTCGCCGCGACCACGGTGAGCAAGCTGCGCTGGATGAGGGACGCCGAGCCCGACAACCTGGCCCGGGCCCGCATCTGCGTGCTCCCCCACGACTGGCTCACCGGTCGGATCCGTGCCGACGGCGCGAGCGCGCCCGACGCGTGGACGACCGACGGCGGCGACGCCTCCGGCACCGGCTACTGGTCGGCGGGCACCCGCGACTACCGTCCCGACCTGCTCCGGCTGGCGACCGGCACCGACCTCGCCGTGCCGCGCGTGGCCGCGCCGGCCGAGGTCGTGGGGCACACGGCATCCGGGCTGGTGGTCGCCGCGGGCACCGGTGACAACATGGGCGCGGCCCTGGGCCTCGGGCTCGACCCCGGCGACGTCGTCATCTCGCTGGGCACCAGCGGAACGGCGTTCGCGCGGAACTCGCGCGCGTCGGCCGACCCCACCGGCAGCGTGCAGTCGTTCGCGGATGCCGAGGGCGGGTTCCTGCCGCTGGTCTGCACGCTGAACGCGGCGCGCGTGCTCACCGCCGGCGCGGCCATGCTCGGCACCGACTACGCCGGCCTCGACCGCCTCGCGCTGGCCGGCGAGCCGGGGGCCGGTGGCCTGACCCTGCTGCCCTACCTCGATGGCGAGCGCACCCCCAACCTGCCGTCGGCCACCGGCTCGCTGCACGGGCTGACCCGCTCGAACGCGACGCCCGAGAACCTGGCGCGGGCGGTGCTCGAGGGCATGCTGCTCAACCTCGCCGCCGCGGTGGATGCCGTTCGCGCCGTGGGGTGCCCGGTGCAGCGGGTGCTGCTCATCGGAGGTGCCGCGGCCTCCACCGCCGTGCAGGAGATCGCCCCCGACCTGTTCGGGGTGCCGGTGGCGGTGCCCAGCCCCGGCGAGTACGTCGCCGTCGGTGCGGCCCGCCAGGCTGCCTGGGCGCTGGCCGGGGGCGACTCCCCGCCGCGCTGGGACGTCGATGTCGACGTGACGGTCGAGCCCGGTGACGCCGCGATGGGCGCGGAGATCCGCGCGCGCTACGACGCGACCGTGGCGGCGGCCCACCCGTCGACGGTCGGCTGACCGGGCGGGCGTAGTGCACCCGCAGGCGGCGGCGCGATGAGGGCGGTGGTCTACGACGCGCCGCGGCGGTTTCGCGTGCGGGAGGTGCCGACGCCCGTGCCCGGCCCCGGCGAGGTGCGGGTGCGCGTCATCCAGACCGGGGTCTGCGGCACCGACCTGCACCTGCACGACGGACGGTTCATGGCGGTCTACCCGATGGTGCCCGGGCATGAGGTCGTCGGGGTGGTCGACGCCCTCGGCGACGGGGTGGAGGGTGTCGAGGGGTTCGCCGGCGTGGCCGTGGGCGAGCGGGTCGCGGTCAACCCCAACGCGAGCTGTGGCCGGTGCGCCTACTGCCGTGAGGGCCGGCCGCTGCTCTGCGACGGGCTCACCGGCATCGGGTCGAGCCTGCCGGGGGGCTTCGCCGAGTACCTCGTGGCCCCGGCCGTGCAGGTCTTCCCCGTCGCCGGGCTGGATGACGACACCGCCGTGCTCGTCGAGCCCACCTCGTGCGCGGCGCACGCCGTTGACGTCATCGCGCCGCGGCACGGCTCGAGCGCCCTCGTCATCGGGGCCGGGCCGACCGGCATCCTGCTCGCCCAGCTCTTGCGGTCGGCCGGCGTCGCCTCGATGACCGTCGCCGCACCGACCGCCTTCAAGCTCGAGCTCGCCACGGCGCTCGGTGCCGACCGCACGTTCGTGATGAACCGCGGCGACCTGCCCGGTGACGTGCGGGCGCTGACCGCGCTGTCCGGCGGTGCCGGGTTCGACCTCACGGTCGACGCCACCGGTGCGGCGGCCGTGGCCGAGGTGCTGCTGCCGCTGACCCGCAACGGCGGCACGGCGGTCTTCTACGGGGTCACCGACGAGGACGACCGGGTGTCCGTCTCCCCGTACGACGTGTTCCGGCGCGAGCTGACCATCAAGGGGTCGTTCGCCGAGATCAGCTCGTTCCCGGCGGCGATCGCGGCGCTGCGTGCCGGCCGGGCTCGCACCGACGGCCTCATCACGCACCGCTTCGCGCTCGAGGACTACGGCAGCGCGCTGGAGGCGCTGCGCTCGGACCGCACGGCCCACAAGGTCGTCGTCGTCCCCTGACCCCGGCCACCATCCTGTGGGACAACTTTGACCTATTGGTCGATGTTGTCCCGGCGCCGGCACGACGGGATGGCGGCCTAGGGTGTGCGGATGACCGAGAAGGCACGCGAGTTCGACATCGTCCTGTTCGGCGCAACCGGGTTCGTCGGGCGGCTCACCGCCCGGCACCTCGCCGCCGAGGCCGACCCGCGGGTGCGCATCGCGCTGGCCGGCCGCTCACTGACCCGGCTGCGCGACGTGGCCACCGACCTCGGGCCGGCCGCCGAGGGCTGGCCCCTGCTCGTGGTCGACGCCACCGACGAGCAGGCGGTCACCGACCTGGCCGGCCGCGCCGCGGTCGTGGTGACGACGGTGGGGCCCTACGTGAAGTACGGCGTCCCCCTGGCCACCGCCTGCGCCGAGGCCGGCACGCACTACTGCGACCTCACCGGCGAGGTGCTCTTCGTGCACCGGAGCATCGCCGCGAACCACGAGACCGCGCAGCGCACCGGCGCCCGCATCATCCACGCCTGCGGCTTCGACTCGATCCCCAGCGACCTCGGGGTGTGGCTCACCGCCCAGGCGGCCCGCGACGACGGCGCCGAGCTCGGCCGCACCCACCTGGCGGTGCGCAGCATGAAGGGTGGCTTCAGCGGAGGCACCATCGACTCCGCCCGCACCCAGGTCGACGAGCTCAAGGTCGACAAGGCCGCCCGGCGCGTGGTCGGCGACCCGTGGGCCCTGGCCGAGGGCGGGCGCCCGGCGCGCCCGAGCGGCGGCACGGCA
>JBBQNZ010000189.1:0-6511 GCA_038330415.1 Actinomycetales bacterium
ACTGAACAAGATGCTTAGGATGGCTAACGCCACGAAAGCAATCGCGCCCAACACTTGGTAGACCACAAAGCCCAACCCATCGAGCGACTCGAATTGCCCTGTTTTGCCATAAACTTCGACGAACCGGCGGAAAGCCTCGCCCCCCGCCGGTGGATCCCATAGGAACGCCACAGCTGTAGTGCCGACCGCGGTGAACAAGAGCGGCGCAAGGAACGCCGTCGAATGCCAAAAACCAGGGGCGACAACACCCCGCCTCGACGCCACAACGATGACCGTGATTGCGACGACCGAAATGGCGAGAGCCAACCCCAGGATCCCGACCAAGATGGTAGACCGGTACTTGAGATAGAGACTAACGACCACGACGGCAGCGATTGCCAGTAACCACAGAGTTGAGTCGTCATCCGAGGACCGCCTCTCCCGCCGATGGCTCCGGGGCATGACGAAGGGCCCGCCACTCAACTCGTCAGCGATCTCTCGGATCTGGCTGATCGACTGGCCGAATGCGTGTCCACGCGAGACGCGACCGAATGCAGGCCCTAGTAGGAGACCAACGACAAGTGCGGGGGCATTGATCGCCCAATTGACCATTGACGCCTCACCGAAGTCCTGCATGGAGCTACTCCCTGCCCCTTGCAACACGATCTCCCGCGATCTGGAGGCAGGTTGCAAGGAGCAGGAACCCGAGTGCGTAAGCGATGTCCCAGACGTGGGCCACGACAAATGTCAGCACGACTTCCGGAAAAGAAACTTGCATTCGGACCACCTCCACACCGAAGCCTAGAGCCGACCTCCGACATGGGCTGACTCGTGGCTGACGACCCCTCGCCTCCCGCTCCACAGGTTCCACCGCGCGTAGGTGTCGTGGGCGGTGCTGGGCCACCCGGGCAGGCGGAACAGGGCCCGGTCGACGCGCACCCAGTTGCCGTGGTCGGCGTGGTATTTCTGGGCCTGGCAGCTGTAGCCGATGCCCAAGGCCTGAGCGGCAGTGAAGTAGCCCGCCTGGGCGAACGCCAGCCCGTTGAGCTGTCGCCTGAGGTCTTGCGTAGGGCCAGGCATTGGAGCAGATTAACAGCGCCGTAACTAATTCAAATCTTTAGTTTCGCGTGTCTTAGACTCGCCAAGATACGAATTGTGCGGAGTAGATCCACCGCTGCACGTCATCCACTGCCGTGTGAAGACCGCCCTGGCCAAGCTCTGCGGCCAGATGGCACGGGGTGCCCAGCGCGGAGATCGGCGGAACGAGGACGACTTCGGGGAGGTCACCTCGTCGACGCCCTCCGCGGCATACCGGTCGAGGAGGGCCGAGAGCACCGCACGCGCTGTATCGGAGCGCGCATCGATCTCGGCCCGGTGCGACTCCTTGGCGTTCCGGGCCCGTTCAGCACGCGTGTGGGCGGGCTGGTTCCAGGCCAGCTGGAGCAGGACGTCGAGCAGGTCGACCTCGGTCTCGCCCGACGGCATCAGGTCGGCGGGGTCGATACCCGCGGACGTCAAGGAGGACAGCACCTCTGCCCGGTCCGGTTGCCTCGACCAGGGATCAGCAAGAGCGGCCGGCGTGGGCGCCAGGCGCCTGATCGACCCAGCGACGAACTCGCCGTACCCGGTGAGCACCAGGCGGCTGGTCGAGGTGTCGGGGACCTGCACGGCCTCGGCGACGACGTGGAAGGCACCGTCATCCACGACGAACACGGGGCGCGGATGCCAGCAGTCGCATCGTCGCCATGAGCGGCAGGGTTGGCCGCGTCGAATGGTGGCTGGGGCTCGGCCACCTCAGGAGGTGTCGACTCGTCCATCCCACCCTCGGCCGCGCTTGCCTCGTCGCCCGAGCCGCCCAGGTCGATCACATCCCCTTCGGCGTCCTCGATGACCCGCACCGGGTATCCGTCGAAGTCCCCCTCGTCACTCGGTCAGTAGTGCCGGGGGCTGCGGCACGCGGCTGGGCGAAATGTTTCGAGCAACGACCGCCTCAGCCGTTGCCCGCGGCCTTGAGCACGGCCAGCTTGGTGTCGCTGCTGTCCATCAGCACCAGCCCACCGTCCTCGGTGGTGAACTTCTTGGTGTCGGCCAGCGCCTTGAGGAAGGCCTGCTCCTGCTTCATCGCGTTGTCCGGGCCGGCCATCATCGTCGTGGCGAGCGCGCCGAACGTCAGCACGCCGTCGCTCGGGGCGTCGTAGCTGCCGTTGAACTGGTTGACGCCGGCGTTGCCGTTCGCCGTGCCCTGGTTCATCGTGAGGGTCGACGGCACGGTGGCATCGGCCGCGGCACCGTTGAGGGTCACCAGCGTCCAGCTGCCCTCGAGCATGGTCGGTGCGTTCGGCGCCTTGTCGCTGCCTCCGCACCCGGACAGCAGTGCAACCAGCGCGACGAGGATGGCGGCCACGAGGGCCAGGGGCTTGGTGCGCTTCACGGCGTCCTGCACTTTCCACGGCGTCGGGGGTGACTGAGCGCGACGGTACCCCCGGGGCGGATGCCGGGCACAGGGCCTGCGAGCACCATCACCCGCCGCGGGTGATGGGAGCGCAGGGGCTCCGAGGACGAGACCGACCGCGTTCTGCACCCGACCCGCACCCGACCTGCACCCGACCCGCTCCCGACGTCGCGCCGCGTCATCGTCGGTGGTGAGGTGCCCGCTCGCTCGGTGCCCCGCCGTCGGGGTCGGGCGCGAGGTCGCCGAGCAGTTCCTCGGGCGCGCGCATCGGCCAGGCGTCGGTGACGAGCTCCTCGAGGCGCCCGGCATCCACCCGGTCGAGCCGGAGCATCACCAGCGGGGCGTTCTCGTAGCCCGGCGCCGTGAAGAAGGCGTCGGGCTCGCCGAGCAGCAGCGCCTGCTGTTCCTCGAGGTCGCCGACGTAGAGCACCGCGACGTCGGTGCGGATGACGCGTGGCCGGCCCGGGCGGCGCTCGGGGTAGGACCAGACGAACCCCTTGTCGGCCACCCGGAAGTCGAAGCCCGCGCTCGGGATCTCGACCACGTGGGGCAGCGACAGCGCGAGCCGGCGCACGTCGTCGGCGTCAGCCACCGCACCCGCTCCTCGAGCTCACCGCCTGCATCCCGCGAAGGCTACCCACCCGTGGCGACAGCCCACCCGGTGCGGGGCACGGGTCAGCCGGAGCCACCGATGTCGACGGCATACGCCTCGTAGATCAGCTCCGAGGTGCGTTGCCGGTGGCGGACCAGCCGCCCCAGCAGCTGGATGCACGCCTCGCGGTGCGCCTCGACCGCCTCGTCGTCGGCCAGCCCCTCGTCGCGCTCGGCAAGCAGCCGCTCGACCTCGGCCAGCGCCTGCGTGTGCTCGCTGAGCTGCACCTCGACCCCGTAGGTGAGCCGCGGCGCGGTGACCCCGATGTCGGCGTAGAACCCACCATCGGCCTCGGTCAGGGCGGCATGGTCGCGCAGGTCGTGGCTCAGCTCGGTGAGCGCCGCCCGCACCCGCCGCCGCCACACCGGGCCGACTCCCGCCGGAAGGGTCAGGGCGGCCTCGAGGGCCGCCATCGACTCCCCGAGCTCGGCCCGCTGCTGGCGTGCGTGCTCGAGGTATGCCGGGAACGTCTCGTCCACCGCGCCACCTCCTGCCGTGGGGCCATGGTCCCGCACCTGCGCGCAGAACGCGACCCACTCTGGAAAACCGGTGCTCCCGGGCGACGACCGCCGGCACGCGGGCAGGCGCGGCGGATCCTTGTCGAACGTCATTCGGGCGACATCGACATCGAGTCCGGTTCCGGTGGCACGCTGGTGCGGGTACGCCTGCCCCAGCGGCACCGGGGCGGCAGCTGACCGACACCTGCCTGACACCTGACACGACACGGGCGCGAGGGAGCAGACCGATGAGCGAGACCGCACCACCGGGGTCCATCGACTCCGCCGTCCCCCCGAGCGGCACCGGGTGCGCCGACTGCGACGCCGGCTCGCCGCCGGGCTGGTGGGTGCACCTGCGGCGGTGCACCGCCTGCGGTCACGTCGGCTGCTGCGACAGCTCCCCCTCGCAGCACGCCACCGCCCACGCCGCCGCCACAGGGCACCGCGTCGTGCAGAGCTTCGAGCCCGGCGAGGACTGGTTCTGGGACTACGGCGACGAGTCGATGGTCGACGGGCCGGCGCTCGCGCCCCCGACGTCGCGGCCCGCCGACCAGCCGGTGCCCGGCCCACGAGGACGGGTGCCGGCCGACTGGCGCGACCACATCCACTGATGTCGTCGCCGTCGCCACGGCCGCTCGCCGTGCCGCTCGGGCCGGCATCCCTCACCGTCCTGCCGCGACTGGCGGCGGCGCTCGAGGGTGGCGACCCGGTCCTTCCCTACGCGGCATCCGGCCCGGCGCCCACGGTGCCGGCGCACGACCCGGCCGACCTGCCCGACGGGCTCGCCGTCGTCGTCGGCACCTCCGGGTCGACCGGAACCCCCAAGCGGGCCCTGCTCACCGCGGGCGCCCTGGTGGCCAGCAACCGCGCCACGCACGAGCGGCTCGGCGGGCCGGGGCAGTGGCTGCTCGCCCTGCCGGCCCACCACGTCGCCGGCCTGCAGGTGCTGCTGCGCTCGCTGGATGCCGGCACCAGCCCGGTCGCGATGGACCTCACCGACGGCTTCGTCCCGGCCGCCTTCCTCGCCGCCGCTGCACGGCTCGACGCCGGGCTGCCCCGCTACACCAGCCTGGTGCCCACCCAGCTGGTCCGGCTGCTCGACCACCCGGGGGGCTCGGAGTCGCTGGGTGCCTTCGACGCCGTGCTCGTGGGCGGTGCCGCCATCTCGCCGCGGCTGCGGCTGCGGGCCGAGCGGGCGGGCGTGCGGGTGGTCGCGACCTACGGCATGAGCGAGACGGCCGGCGGCTGTGTCTACGACGGAACACCATTGCCCTGCACCGAGATCGCCTTCGACGACGAGGGGCGCATCCATCTCGGGGGCGCGACCCTGGCGCTCGGCTACCTCGGCCGGCCCGACCTCACCGCCGCGGCCTTCGGCGTCGATGACGACGGGCTGCGCTGGTTCCGCACCGACGACGTCGGGCACACCGACTACAGGGCCCGGCTGCGGGTCGACGGCCGGGTCGACGACCTGGTCAACACCGGTGGCCTCAAGGTGGCGCCGCGCCTGGTCGAGGAGGCCGTCCTCGACCACGTGCCGGGGGTGGCCGAGGTCGTCGTCGTCGGCAGCCCCGACCCCGAGTGGGGCGAGGTGGTGTGCGCCCTCGTCGTGCTCGAGCCCGGCGCGGTGCGCGCCGGGTTGACCGCCGGCGAGCTGCGGGCGCACCTGCGCGGCATCCTGCCCGACCATGCGCTGCCGCGGCGTGCCCTGACGGCCACGCGGTTGCCCCTGCGGGGGCCGGGGAAGCCAGACCGCCGTGCAGTGACCGCCCTGTTCACCATGGGATGATTCCGGTGTGCTCCGCTACGTCCCGGCCCTGCTCAGCCTCGCGCTGACGGTCTACTGCGTCATCGACACGTTCCAGACCGCCGAAGCGGACATGCGCAACCTGCCCAAGGTCGCCTGGGTGATGATCGTGGTCCTCCTCCCCGTGGCCGGGCCGGTCGCCTGGCTGCTCGGCGGAAGGCCGCGCCGGGGCACCCCTGAGTCGCGGGGCCCGCTGCGCGGCCCCGACGGCGGTCGTGGCCCGGACCGCCGCCCCCGTGGGCCCGACGACGACCCCGACTTCCTCAAAGGCATCTGACCACTGACATGGCCTCCCTCTCCCAGTGGGTGGCGGGCGCCCGCCCGCGCACCCTGCCCGCCGCCGTCGCCCCCGTCGTGCTCGGCACCGCCGCAGCGCACCTCGTGGGGCGCGCCGACGCCGCGCTCGCCATCCTCGCCCTGGTCGTGGCCCTCGCCCTGCAGGTGGGGGTGAACTACGCCAACGACTACTCCGACGGCATCCGGGGCACCGACGAGGCCCGGGTCGGCCCGGTGCGGCTCGTCGGCCAGCGGCTCGCCGCCCCCGGCAACGTCAAGCTGGCCGCACTGCTGTCGTTCGCGTCCGCGGGCGTCGTGGGCCTGGCGCTGGTCGCCCTGTCGGGGGCGTGGATCATGCTGCCGCTCGGGGCCCTGGCCGTGCTCGCCGCGTGGCGCTACACCGGGGGCGACAACCCCTACGGCTACCGGGGGCTCGGCGAGGTCTACGTCTTCGTGTTCTTCGGCCTGATGGCCACGCTCGGCACGCAGTACACGCAGGCGGACGCCGTCACCTGGTTCGGCCTGATCGGCGCGGTCGGCGTGGGGGCGGTCGCCTCGGCGATCCTCGTCGCCAACAACCTGCGCGACATCCCCACCGACACCGAGCACGGCAAGCGCACCCTGGCCGTGCGGCTTGGCGACCGGCGCACCCGGCAGCTCTACATCGCCCTGGTGGCGGTGTCGGTGGTGGCACTGGCCGGCATGGCCTTCTGGGAACCGGCGGTGCTGCTCGGGCTGCTGGCGCTCCCGCTCGGCATCAAGGGCGTGCGCACCGTTGCGGCGGGCACCACCGGGCGCGACCTGGTGCCCGTGCTGGTGGCGACGGGGTTGTACGAAGTGGCCTATGC
>JBBQNZ010000190.1:0-6448 GCA_038330415.1 Actinomycetales bacterium
CCGGCGGGGCTGGCCTCGCCGTCGAGCACGACGACGTCGAAGCCGCCGGCATCCATGGCCTCGATGACCGCCTCGGGGGTCGCGCACTCACGCCACGACACGATCTCGACGTCGCGCGCGGGGCGCCGGCCGGCAGCCGCCCGCACCGCGTCACGGGTGGTGATGTCGTCGCTGTAGAGCAGCACCGAGACCCGGTGGACGGCGTCGGTGCTCGAGGCCTGCGCCGGGGTGCCGGCGTCGTGCGAAGAGGTCATGCGGGCATCGTACCGGTGGCCCGTCGCACAACTTGTCGAGCCTTTCGGGGGGTCACCGCAGCGCCCGTCGCCAGTTCCGGCCATAATGTCGTTCGTGGCGACTCAGACAGCACCCCAGGCCCGGCCCACCGGGCCCGTTCCCTCGATCCCGGGCCAGGGGCCCGCGACGCGCCCCAACATGGTGGCCGTCGGCACCATGGTGTGGCTGTCGAGCGAGCTGATGTTCTTCGCGGCGCTGTTCGCGTTCTACTTCACGATCCGCGGCCACGAGAGCCAGCTCTGGGAAGAGCGCACCGTCATGCTCAACGTGCCGTTCGCGCTGGGCAACACCATCGTGCTGGTCGTGTCGTCGGTGTGGTGCCAGCTCGGCGTGCTTCAGGCTGAGAAGGGCATCGCCGCCCGCCCGGCCGGCACCCCGTTGCGCAAGGTGTCCGCCTGGGGCATGCGCGAGTGGTACGTCCTCACCTACATCTTCGGCGCCACCTTCATCGCCGGCCAGGTGTTCGAGTACGCCCACCTCATCCAAGAGGGCGTGAGCCTGTCGTCCGACGCCTACGGCTCGGTGTTCTACCTCGCCACCGGCTTCCACGGCATGCACGTCGCGGGCGGCCTCATCGCGTTCCTGCTCATCATCGGACGCACGTTCACCACCCGTCACTACTCGCACGCGCAGGCCACCGGCGCGGTCGTCACCTCCTACTACTGGCACTTCGTCGACGTCGTGTGGATCGCGCTGTTCATCATGATCTACGTCCTGAAGTAACCCCAGCCACAGCCGGACCCGACCCCAGAACCGCACCAGACGACAGGAACGCACCGTGAACTCACTGGCAGCCCGCCGCCGGCACCCGGCAGCGATCGCCATCCTGCTCATGCTCGGCCTGTTCCTCACCGGCGCCGTCTACGCCGTGGTCGCGCCCAAGGAGGCCGACGCCACGACCCAGGCCCTGCCGGCCCAGTCGATCGAGGAGGGCCGCCAGCTCTTCCTGGCCAACTGCGCCTCGTGCCACGGCCAGAACGCCGAGGGCCGGGCCACCGGCAACGGCGACAAGATCGCCGGTCCTGCGCTGGCGGGCGTTGGTGCGGCGTCGGTCGACTTCCAGGTGGGCACCGGCCGGATGCCGTTGTCCGGGCCGATGGTCCAGGCACCCGCCGGCCAGCCCAAGTTCACCCAGCCGCAGATTGACTCCATGGCGGCCTACATCGCCTCGCTCGCCCCCGGCCCCGGGGTCCCGTCCGAGGAGGCCGTCGACCCCATCAAGGGCGACCCGGCCCGCGGTGGTGAGCTCTTCCGCGTCAACTGCGCGATGTGCCACAACGCCGCCGGTGCCGGCGGTGCCCTGACCCGCGGCAAGTACGCCCCGGCCATCGGCAACATCTCGGACAAGCACATCTACGAGGCCATGGTCACCGGCCCGCAGAGCATGCCGGTGTTCAGCGACGCCAACCTCAACCCCGACAACAAGCGCGACGTCATCGCCTTCCTCAACGCCATCGACGAGCAGGAGAAGCCGGGCGGCATGGCCCTGGGCTCCCTCGGCCCGGTCACCGAGGGTCTGTTCGCCTGGGTCTTCGGCCTCGGCATCCTCGTGGGCTGTGCCGTCTGGCTCGGCTCCAAGTCGGCCTAGCCCCCCCCACCCGTCCCCGCCCGCACATCGACGAGAAGATCGGTATCCCGATGAACGACCAGGACACCACCCACCCCGGCCGCGAGGTGGCCCCCACCTCCGAGCACGGCACCGCCGTGCGCCTCGACCAGGGTCACGTCGTCGGGGACGGCGGGCTCCCCGAGCGGTTCACCAACCCGGGGCTTCCCGAGCACATCGAGCGCATGGCCGACCTCGACGAGGCCGCGGCCCGCCGGGCCGAGAAGCAGGTCGCCACGCTCTTCGGCATCTCGATCATCGGCACCCTGGCCTTCATCGTCTGCTACTTCGCGATCAGCCTCGAGACCACGATCTTCGTGCCCGGCATCGGCGAGACCAGCGCGTCCAACTTCGCCCTCGGCGCCACGATGGCGCTCGGTCTGCTCGGCATCGGCTTCGGTGCCGTGCACTGGGCCAAGACCCTGATGCCCGACGAGGAGGTCGTCGAGGAGCGCCACCAGATGCGCGCCACCGACGAGTCCCGCGACCGGGTCGTCGAGGTGCTCAAGGATGGTGGCGCCAGCTCGCAGATCACCCGGCGTCCGATGATCAAGTACACCCTGGGCGGGGCGCTCGGCCTGTTCGCGGTACCGCTCGTGCTGCAGGTGGCCGGCTCGCTCGGCCCGATGCCGCAGAACAGCCTGTCGCAGACCTTCTGGAACGGTGGCCCCAGCGGCCCCGGCCAGGACCCCACGTTCACACCGCTGCGCCTGATGCGCGACCCCGAGAACACCCCCATCAAGGCCGAGGACGTCACCATCGGCTCGGTGTTCCACGTGATGCCGCAGGGCCTGCTCCCCGACCCCGTCACCGGCGACGGTGGCACCCCCAACCTCCTCGAGGAGAAGGCCAAGGCGGCCGTGCTCCTCATGCGTCTGGACGAGAACATCATCAAGTCCCAGAAGGAACGTGACTGGGGCTACGACGGCATCGTTGCCTACTCCAAGATCTGCACCCACGTCGGTTGTCCGGTCGGCCTCTACGAGCAGACGACGCACCACCTGCTCTGCCCGTGCCACCAGTCCACCTTCGACGTGACGCAGGACGCGAAGGTCATCTTCGGTCCCGCGAAGCGGCCCCTGCCGCAGCTGCAGATCACCGTTGACGACGAGGGCTACCTCGTCTCCGCCGCCCCGTTCCATGAAGCGGTCGGCCCGAGCTTCTGGGAGCGTGGCAGCCGATGAGCACCGACACCACCGCACGTCCCGCCGACGCCCTGCGCGACGGCGACACCCCCGCCCAGGCACCACCGTCCGGCGCTGCCCGCAAGGTCGGCGGCCTGGCCGGCTGGGTCGACGACCGCACCGGCGCGGCCAAGCCGGTCGGCTACCTGATGAAGAAGGTCTTCCCCGACCACTGGTCGTTCATGCTCGGCGAGATCGCGATGTACTCGATGATCATCTGCCTGCTGACCGGTGCGTTCCTGACCTTCTGGTTCGTCCCGAGCGCTGGCCATACGGTCTACGACGGCTCGTACGTGCCGCTGCGTGGGGTCAGCATGTCCGAGGCCTACGCCTCGACGCTGAACATCTCCTTCGACATCAAGGGCGGCCTGATCATCCGCCAGATCCACCACTGGGCCGCGCTCATGTTCATCGTGGCGCTCGTCGTCCACATGTTCCGGGTGTTCTTCACCGGCGCCTTCCGCAAGCCGCGCGAGATCAACTGGGTCATCGGCTCGGTGCTGGCATTGCTCGCGATCATCGAGGGCTTCGCCGGGTACTCACTGCCCGACGACCTGCTCTCGGGCACCGGCCTGCGCGCCATGGAGGGCTTCGTGCAGACGGCGCCGGTCATCGGGTCCTACCTGGCCTTCATGATCTTCGGCGGGCCGTTCCCCGGCGAGCTGATCATCCCGCGCCTGTACAGCGCTCACGTCCTGCTGATTCCGGCGATTCTCGTCGGCCTGTTCACCGCGCACATCGGGCTGGTGTTCGTGCAGAAGCACACCCAGTTCCCCGGGCCGGGCCGCACCAACGACAACGTCGTCGGTTACCCGGTGATGCCGGTCTACGCGGCCAAGGCCGGTGGCTTCTTCTTCATCGTCTTCGGGGTCATCGCGATGATGTCGGCCCTGGTGCAGATCAACCCGGTGTGGGCCTACGGTCCGTACGACCCCTCGCCCGTCACCGCCGGCGCGCAGCCCGACTGGTACATGGGCTTCGCTGACGGCGCGCTGCGCCTGCTGCCGGGGTGGCTCGAGGTCACCGCCTTCGGGTTCACGCTGTCGCTCAACATCATGCCAGGGGCACTCATCTTGCTGCCCTTGGTCTACATCGTGCTCGGCGTGTATCCGTTCGTCGAACGCTGGGTCACCGGCGACACCCGTGAGCATCACCTCCTCCAGCGGCCGCGCAACGCACCGGTGCGCACCGGTATCGGGATGGCAGGGATCACGGCCTACTCGGTGCTGCTGTTCGCCTCCGGTAACGACATCATGGCGATCAAGCTGAACCTGTCGATCAACGACCTCACCTGGTTCTTCCGGATCGGGTTCTTCGTACTGCCGCCCATCATGTTCTGGGTGACCAAGCGGATCTGCCTGTCGCTGCAGCGCCGCGACCGTGACACCGTGCTGCACGGCCGCGAGACCGGCACCATCGTCCGCACCCCCGACGGCAAGTACTTCGAGCGGCACGACACGAGCACCGAGCTCACCCCGGAGCAGTGGATCCTCGTCCAGCACGAGCCGGTGGCCCCGATCCAGATCGAGGCCAACGTCGACGAGAACGGCGTGGAGCGCAAGGCGCACCGCAAGGACCGTCGCCGGGCCTGGGCCTCGCGCTTCTACTTCGCCGACGCCGTCAACCCGGTCACGCCCGCCGAGTTCGCCGCCGCCCAGCACCACGGCGCCGAGCACGAGGCGATCGAGCCGTCGGCCTCCGGCGGCGCCCGCCCGATCGAGGCCGATGCGGCCGAGAAGAAGGCGGCCGAGGTCGAGTCCGGGGAGCCCGCCGGCCGGCACTGACCCGCCTGTCGAGCACGTCGCGTGCCGCGAACCCACCTCGGGGGCGCGGCACGCGGCATCCTCAGCCCGAGCGAGGGCACGTGGCCGCTGTACCCGGGCGGCCCCTCGACATGGCCTCAGCCGTCGGCGAGGAGGCGAACGAGGACGGCCCGAGCGGTCACCTCGTCGACGACGTCGACCTCGAGCACCTTGGTGCGCGAGCGCTCCCCCGCCACCAGCGCGACGTCGCGGGGTCGCACGCCGAACGCCTCCGCCACCGCGGCCCGTACGGCGGCCGTGGCGGCGCCGTCGACGGCCCGGGCGCCCACCGACACCCCGAGCACCTCCTGCTCGCCCCAGCGGCCTCCGACGCGCGTCCTCGACGCTCCGGGGCGCACCCGCACGGTCACTCGCACGCCCTCATCGTGCCAGCAGGCATTCAGGCCCGGCCTCAGGACGTCGCTGGTCGCTCCAGCACGAACACCCGCACCCGTCGTCCGGTGATCCGGCGCAGGTACTTCGGGTACCCGATGTAGACCTCGCCCGCCCTGGCGAGGATCTCCCCCCGCTCGGCCTCGTCCGCAGGCCGCGCCACCACCGCCAGCGTGACCCCACCATGCCTCACTTCGGCCCGCGGTTCCGCCTCGAGGTTCAGCGCCCACGTGGGCGTGCTGGTCTGGCCGAAGTTCGTCCCGATCACCGCCAGCGAGTCGTGGAAGGGGACCGCGATCAGGGGGGCGTACCGCGGCTGCCCGCTGCGCCGGCCGGTCGTCGTCAGCCCCAGCAGCGGGAGCCCGGCCAGCAGCTCGACCGCGGTGGTGCGTCGCCCACTGAGCCGCGCGACCGCCCGGTCCATCGCCGGCAGGGTATGGGCGAGGGCCCGGGCCCCGAGCGACGTGGACGCCACGGCCCGCACCGAGCGATGCAGCCGGGTCGGGTCGCCGATGCGGTAGCCCAGGTCTGCGGCGAGTCCCATCGCACGACGGTAGCAACACCGAGGACACCTGGCCACGAGGTCCGGACGCGTACGAGGATCACCCGGATGCCCTCGTAAGGTGGCGGGGTGAGCCTCACCGACGATCACGAGCCCGTGGCAGCCACCGGCGCCGCACTGTCCCGGAGCACGCCCGAGCACCAGGGTGTCCCTTCGGACGCCGTGCTGGCGATGGTGCGCCGCTGGGAGGTCGAGGGCAACGAGCCGCACGGCGTGGTCGTCATCCGCCACGGGCACGTGGTCGCGCAGGGCGCGTGGCGGCCCTGGCCGCGCGACGATGTCGGGCTCGTCTACTCGGTGAGCAAGACCTTCCTGGCCATCGCGGCCGGGTTCGCCGAGGCCGAGGGTCTGCTGCGGCGCGACGAGCGGCTCGTCGACGTCTTCCCCGAGGCCGCCGGGGTCGCCGGCCCACTCGCGGCACGGATCACGGTCGAGGACTGCCTGCGGATGTCGACCGGCCACCACGCCGACACCCTCGACGCGGTGCGCGGCATCGACGGTGGTGGCGAGGAGTCGGCGGCGCTCTTCCTCGCCAGCGAGCCGGACCAGGAGCCGGGCTCGTGGTTCCTCTACCACAACGGGGCCAGCCGGGTGCTGGCCCTGGCCG
>JBBQNZ010000191.1:0-6410 GCA_038330415.1 Actinomycetales bacterium
GCCGTTGACCGACTGGCCGAGGTCTTCGTCGAGGTGGCTGACACCCTCGTCGACGACTTCGACGTCATCGAGTTCCTGGAGTCGCTCACCCGACATACCGCCGAGGTCAGCCACGCCGCCTCGGCGGGGCTGCTGCTGACCGACCTCCAGGGCCGGCTGCAGTACATGGCGTCCTCGGCCTCGTCGGTGAAGCTGCTGGAGCTGTTCCAGCTTCAGTACCAGGAGGGTCCCTGCCTGGACTGCTTCAACTCGGGCGCGGCCGTCGTCAACAGCGAGCTGGGAGAGGCAGGTGCGCGGTGGCCGCGGTTCGCGCCGCGCGCGGTCGAGGCCGGCTTCCAGTCGGTGCACGCCTTCCCGCTGCGCCACCGGCAGAAGGTGATCGGGGCCCTGAACCTGTTCAGCGCTGACACCGGTCGTCTCGAGCCCACCGACGTGCGCATCATCCAGTGCCTGGCCGACATCGCGACCATCGGGCTGCTCCAGGAGCGCGCCATCCGCAGTGCCGAGATCCTCACCGAGCAGCTGCAGGGTGCCCTCAACAGCCGCATCTCCATCGAGCAGGCCAAGGGCATCTTGGCCAGGACCCACGGCGTCGGGGTCGACGCCGCGTTCGACCGGATGCGCACCTACGCCCGCATCAACCACCAGCGCCTCAGCGACGTGGCCCGCGACGTCGTCATCGACCCGCGTCTCCACCCCGACCTCACCACCGCTCGCTGAGCACGGTCGGTCGTCGTCACGCCGAGAGCCGGGACCGCCCCACGGGCTGACGCGCGAGCTGGCTGGCCTCGAGGTAGCGCGGTAGCCGCTGCGCCTGGAGCGACTCCATCAGGTCGAACACGCGCTTGACCGAGCCCGTGGCGCCCGTGAGCGTGACCGGCACCAGCCGACGGGCGATCATGATGAGGCGGGTCGAGGCGACGTCGCAGAACGTCAGCTCGGTGACGTCCACCACGGCGTGCTCGCACCCGCTCCTGACCAGCTCCGTCAGCTCCCGTCGCAACAGAGGCACGGTGGTGATGTCGGCCTCACCCGACAGCTCGAGCACCCAAGGGGCGGCGTCCAGGTGTCGGGCGCTCAACGTGGCGCAGGAGACGGTCTCTGACCAGAGGGCAGCTGCAACGGATTCCATGCGGACTCCCGGAGATGGTGTCGATCGCCACCGGGGTCCAGGGCAGCCGTGCGCCCTCAGTGTAGGGCTGGTCCGTCCACGGGGACAGGACCGGGGTCCAGGGCCTCGGTCAGCAGGGCCACGAGCGCCTCGAGCTGCAGGTCGGCCGAGGACCCGACCTCCTCGTCGGAGCCGTCGAGGGCGCGGGCCGCGAGCCCGGCCTTGTCGTCGATGAGCTGGGCGATCTTGGGGTCGATGGTCTGGGCGGC
Organism: Actinomycetales bacterium; assembly: GCA_038330415.1. Lineage (GTDB taxonomy): Bacteria > Actinomycetota > Actinomycetes > Actinomycetales > Dermatophilaceae > Fodinibacter. The sequence continues at coordinate 1,381 of JBBQNZ010000191.1, forward strand.
GATGATCCGCCACGCCGTGACCGGCTCGGTCTGGCCGATGCGGTGCACCCGGTCGATGGCCTGGGTCTGTTCGGCCGAGGTCCACGAGAGCTCGGCCAGCACCACGTTGGAGGCGACCTGCAGGTTGAGCCCCACGCCCGCCGCGGTGAGCGAGCACACGACCACAGCCACGTCGGGGTCGGTGAGGAACGCCTCGACGTTGGCCGCGCGCTGCTTCGGGGTCTGGTCGCCCCGGATCGAGGCGTAGCCGATGCCGCGCTTGGCGAAGGTCTGCTCGGCGGTGTCCATGACGTCGATGTGCTTGGCGAAGAACACCACCTTGCCGACGTTGCGCGCCAGCTGGGCGGCGTAGTCGGCGGCGAGACCGGCCTTGGCCTGGCCGATCTTGCGCATCACCGTGAACACGTTGTCGCCGGTCTTGTCGGTACCGGCGTTCTTGCGCTCGGCGGCGGCCACCTTGCGCACGAGGTCGTGGTCGATCGAGTCGGGGTCGACGTCGACCGGCCGTGCAGCCCGCGCGGCCCGGTAGCGCGCCAGGAGGCGGCGGGCGAGCTCCTGCTCGGCGGCCCGGATCGAGCGGCTCGCCTCGTCGTCGAGCTCGACCGGCAGGTCGGCCACCCGCCGGGCCGGGATGTCGGCGGCGACGTCGACCTTGCGCCGGCGCACGATGCCGAGGTCGATGACGCTGGTGCGTGCGGCCGCGTAGAACCCGCGGTCGGCGGGGCTGAGGCCGGTCTCTTCGAGCGCCGCCATCAGGGCGTGCCGGGGCTTCTTCTCGTCGATCCAGCCGAGGAACTGCCAGATCGCCTTGAAGTCCTCGATGTCGTTGATCAGCGGCGTGCCGGTCAGCGCCATCAGCAGTGCGTTGGTGCTGCGGGCGCGGATCCGCTCCGACAGCTGCAGCACGTGCTGCGAGCGCTGTGACGACTTGTTCTTGATGAAGTGCGCCTCGTCGACGACCATGCCGCGGAAGCCGTGCTGCCCCAGCCAGCCGACGTGCCGGTCGAGGATCTCGTAGTTGACGATGACGATGTCGGCGAAGCCGTCGATGGAGTCGCCGTCGCCGTGGATGACGGTGGCGTCGCGGCGCGGGGTCCACAGCCCGGCCTCGTGCGCCCAGTTGGCCTTGACGACGTTCGGCACGACGACCAGCAGCGGGAAGGCGTCGGCGGCGTCGGCGGCCAGCAGCGCCTGCGCGGTCTTGCCCAGGCCGGGCTCGTCGGCGAGCAGGAAGGTGCGGTGGCCGGCCTTGGCAGCCGCCACGACCTGCGCCTGGTGGTGCATCAGCTCCAGGCCCTTGATGCCGTGCACCACGCCGTCGGGCTCGGGCAGCGGCATGCACGTGGAGTCGCCGCCGTACTCGAACGCCCGGAACAGCGGGGTCAGCAGCTCCCAGCTGCCCAGCCGGTTGGTCTTCGGGCGGGGTGCCGGCACCGCCGAGAAGTCGGGGGCCAGGAAGGGGTTGGCCAGCTGGCGGGCGATGACCGTGGGCGGCACCACGCGGCGGGTCGAGGCGGCCAGCTGGGCGGCAGCCTCCGGCTCCGGCTCGGGTTCGGGTGCCGGCTCGCGGCCGGCCGCCCGGAGCATGTCGTTCTTCAGGTCGACCGCCGCGGGCGACACGGTCGCGCCCTCGGCCAGCAGCTCGAGCAGCGAGGTGTCGCGGGCAGCGGTCTTGGCCAGGATCGTCGCGATGCCGTCGAGCCGGGTGAGGATGGTGGTGCGCTCGGCCTCGGACATGGTGGTGTCGCCCTTGACCCGGGCGCGCTCCTCGCGCACCAGCAGGGCGACGACCTGGTAGGACGTGCGGCCGTTGGGCCGCACCTTCCCTCGCTGCGCGGCGGCCTCCACCTGACGCACGGTCTTCGCGAGGACGGGGATGATGCCCTCGTCCTCGCCGGCGCGCAGGGGATGCCGGTCGCGCGGCGTGGTGCGCGGCGCGCCGGCCCGGTTCGGGCTTCGCTGTGCCAAGCGGATCCTTAAGCTGAGTCGGTCACGGGAGGGACCCGGCGTCAACGCCGGATCCGCCGTGCTCGAGGCGAGGCGGGCGCCGCCCCGGGTGCACGGCATCCCGGGCCGACGCGAACGCGTGCATGGGCCGAGTGACGGCCCCCGTGTCGCTGGTGCGTCCTCGCCGATCAGCGGGGCGCAGCACAATCGTACGGCGTCCGCAGCCCCTCCGGAGCCCGGGTGTCGTGAACGTCCCCGATGGCCGATCATGGGGTGGTGACCACTGGGTCCGCCACCGACAAGGCAGCCGCGCTCCTCGCGCTGCACACCGGCCCCGGCTTCGTGCTCCCCAACGCCTGGGATGCGGGGTCTGCCCGGATGCTCGAACAGGTCGGCTTTCCCGCCATCGCCACCACGAGCGCGGGCATCGCGTGGGCGTGCGGGGTCCCCGACGGGGGTGCGATCGACCGTGGCCGGATGCTCGACCACATCGCTGCCATCGTGGCCGCGGTGGGTGTCCCGGTGACCGCGGACCTCGAGGACGGGTACGGCCAGACCCCCGACGACGTGGGGCGCACCGTCGAGCGCGCCGCTGCGGTCGGCGCCGTGGGTGCCAACATCGAGGATGCCGGGAACGGCCGCCTGTACGACGCCACGGAGGCGGTCGGCCGGCTCGTCGCCGCCCGGGCCGCGGCGCCCAGCGGGACGTTCGTGCTCAACGCCCGCACCGACACCTACTTCGTCGGCGACCCGGGCGACCCGTTCACCGAGACGGTCGAGCGGGCACACCGCTACCTCGACGCGGGCGCCGACTGCATCTTCGTGCCGGGGGTCGCCGAGGAGGACACGATCCGTCGCCTCGCCGACGCCATCCCCGGCCCGCTCAACGTGGTGGCCGGGCTGGCCAACACCATCGACGCGCCCACGCTGTTCTCGCTCGGGGTCACCCGGGTCAGCCTGGGCGGCAGCCTGGCCCGGGCCTCACTCAGCCTGCTGGAGCGAGCCGGCCGTGAGCTGCTCGACTCGGGCACGCTCGGGTTCCTCGACGGTGCCATCGGCTATGCCGACCTGCAGCGACGCTTCGCCCCGTGACCGCACCGCCCGGTGGCGGTGACGCCGTCATCCCGGCTCGGGCTCAGCCCACCGGGGCGACCCAGACCGTCGTCTCAGCCGGCACCACGCCCGGGCGCAGCGGACCCGACGACAGCAGCACCTCGGCGCCCTCCAACGGCAGGTCGGTGGGCCCGAAGTTGGTGACCACCTCCCAGCCGGGGTGCCGGGCGAACCCCAGCACGTCGGGGTGGCCGGTCTCGCGCCACTCGAGGTCCTCACCGGCGAGCAGCTTGCGGCGCAGCGCCAGGGCGTCGCGGTAGAGGTTCAGGGTCGACGCGGGGTCGTCGTCCTGCTCGGTGACGGCGTAGCGCGCCATCCACGTCGGCTGCGGCAGGTGCGGTGCGCCGCTGCCGAACCCGAACGACGGCCCCTCGGTGCTCCACGGCAACGGCACCCGGCAGCCGTCCCGGCCGACGTCGAAACCGGCACTGCGGGCGTGGGTGGGGTCCTGGCGCAGGGCGTCGGAGATCTCGGCCACCTCGTGCAGCCCGAGCTCCTCGCCCTGGTAGAGGTAGGCCGACCCGGGCAGCCCGAGCAGGAACAGCGTCGCGGCCCGGGCCCGCCGGATGCCACCCGCGACGTCGAGCGGGTCGACGCCGCCCGCGAGCAGCCACTGGCGGCCGTGCCGGTCGGCGGGGCGACCGTCGGGGGCGCGGCCGGGGGCCGGCAGGCCATAGCGCGTCGGGTGCCGCACGACGTCGTGGTTCGACAGCACCCAGGTGCTCGACGAGCCGGAGCGGGCGGCCAGGGCGAGGTTGTTCTCGACGACCTGCCGGAACTGGCCCGCCTGGAAGTCGGCCTCGAGCAGGTCGAAGTTGAACGCCTGGCCCAGCGAGGTGGCGCTGGCGTAGAGGGGTACCCGCGCCGGAGCCACCCAGGCCTCCGCGACCGCCGTGCGCGGCGGGTCGTAGTCGTCGAGCACCGCGCGCCACTCGGCATACACCTCGTGCACGTCGTCGCGGTCGAGCACGGGGTGCGTGCCGTCGAGCGGCATCGCGTCGAGCGTGGCCTTGTTCGGCAGCGGCTCAGTGAGGTCCTTGGTCAGCATGTGCGCCACGTCGACCCGGAAGCCGTCGACGCCCCGGTCGGCCCAGAACCGCAGTGTGCGGACGAAGTCCGCGCGGACCTCGGGGTGCGCCCAGTTGAGGTCGGGCTGCTCCACCGCGAAGTGGTGCAGGTACCACTGGCCGTCGGCGACGCGCTCCCAGCCCGGCCCGCCGAACATCGACTCCCAGTCGGTGGGCGGCTCAGCACCGTCGGGGCCGGTCCCCTCCCGGAACACGTACCGCTCGCGCGCCGCCGAGCCGCGCCCGGCCTGGAGCGCCTCCTGGAACCACGCGTGCTCGTCGGAGGTGTGGTTGGGCACGATGTCGACCACCACCCGGATGCCGCGGTCGTGCAGCTGCGCAGTCATCGCGTCGAAGTCCTCGAGCGTGCCCAGGCGGGGGTCGACGTCGCGGTAGTCCGAGACGTCGTAGCCACCGTCGGCCAGCGCCGACGGGTAGAACGGGCTGAGCCAGACGGCATCGATGCCCAGAGCACCGAGGTAGTCGACGCGCGAGAGGATGCCGCGCAGGTCACCCAGGCCGTCACCGTTCGCGTCGGCGAAGCTGCGGGGGTAGATCTGGTAGACCACGGCCTGGCGCCACCACGGCGCCAGGAGGATCTCCTCGGTGAGGTGCTCGGGGGGCAGTGCAGGCACAGGGGTGGTCACGAGGAGTCCTCCTGGGTCGTGAACGGTGGGATGGGTGGGTGCGCAGGGCAGGCGACCGCCCGGGCCCAACACGGGCGGTCGCCTGGGCTCAGCCCTTGACGGCGCCCTGGGTGACGCCGGCCATCACCCAGCGCTGGGTGAAGATGTAGACGGCGATCGCGGGCGCCATCGCCATCAGGTACGACGCGAACGAGACGTTGTAGTTGTTGCTGAACTGCGTCTGGAAGATGCTCTGCACGACCGGCAGCGTCTGCAG
>JBBQNZ010000192.1:0-6377 GCA_038330415.1 Actinomycetales bacterium
GGCAGCGGTCATCACGTAGTCCTGCGCCGTCGCCGTGCGGTGCAGCGCCCCGACGACCTGCGCATAGCTGAGCGGCAGCGCTCCGTCGTCGGCGACCCGGCCCGCGATGAACTCACCCAGCCGTTCCCGCAGCGCGACGCCGGTCCGTGTCCACTCCGTCGGCGCCGACCAGTCGCCCAGCAACTCGGACAGCTCGGTCAGGCTCTCCCGTGCGTCACCGACGACCGGTAGCGAGCGGTGCTTGCCGGCATCGAAGCGCGCCGTGTTGAGCGCGATGATGCGGGCGCCCTCGTCGAAGAGGGTCCACGACCCGGTGACGAAGTCGTTGAGCCGGGTGCCGACGGCGAGCACGACATCGGCCTGCGCGCACGCCTCGTTGGCCTCCCCCGCACCGGTGACACCGATAGGGCCCGTGTAGCGCGGGTGGTCGGCCACGAGGGTGGACTTGCCTGCGACGGTCTCGACGACCGGGATGCCGTGTCGGGTCGCGAACTGCGCGAGCTCGCTCTCGGCCAGCGAGTAGTGCACACCGCCACCCGCGACGATGACCGGGCGCTCGGCCGCGGCGAGCACCCGGGCGGCCTGCGCGAGCTCGTCGGTCGCCGCACGCGGCCGGGGCACGGTGTGCACGACCGGCTCGAAGAAGGCGCTCGGGTAGTCGTAGGCGGTGGCGGCGACGTCCTGCGGGAGCCCGAGGAACGCCGGTCCGCAGTCCGCGGGGTCGAGCAGGGTGCGGGTGACCTGCGGCAGGGAGCTCAGCAGCTGGGCCGGGTGGGTGATGCGGTCCCAGTAGCGCACGACGGGCCGGAAGCTGTCGTTGACCGTCGTCGTCGGGTCGCCGAAGTGCTCGACCTGCTGCAGGACGGGGTCGGGCAGACGGGACGTGAACGCGTCACCCGAGACGAACAGTGCGGGGATCCGGTTCGACATGGCGACGCCGGCGGCGGTGACCATGTTCGTCGCACCGGGGCCGATCGAGCTCGTGGCGACCATCACCTGGCGCCGCCGGGTGGCCTTGCCGAAGGCGACTGCCGCCAGGCCCATACCCTCCTCGCTCTGCGCACGCCAGACGGGGATCTCGTCCCGGTGCTGCTCCAGGGCGTGCCCCAGGCTGGTGACGTTGCCATGGCCGAAGATGGCGAACACGCCCGGGTAGAGCGGGACCTCGTGGCCGTCGACCACGGTGCGCTGGGCGACGAGGTAGCGCACGAGCGCCTCGGCGGTGGTGATCCGGACGGTGCTCATCGCAGCGACTCCTTCAGGTCACGGACCTGCTGCCAGCCACGGGACTCCCACGAGTCGATGAGGGCCTGCTGGACGCTGACCACGTCGACGGCCTCGGTGAACCCGGGGGTGAAGCAGGCCCCGGTGGCGAGTGCCTCGAGGAACGCGTGGTCCTGGATCGTGATGAGGTCCTCGAACCCGATGCTGTTGGCCTGGCCCGGCACGAAGGCTCCGTGGAACGGGAAGCGCTCGCCCCCGAAGATGGTGGTGTACCCCGAGTCCGCGGAGTCGGTCACCGCGTAGTACTGCAGCTCGTTGATCCGCTCGTGGTTCCAAACCAGCGAGCCCTTGGTGCCGTAGACCTCGAAGGCGTTCTGGCTCTCCGGTCCGACCACGGTGCGGCTGGCCTCGAAGGTGCCGGTGGCACCGCCCTCGAAGCGGCAGAGCATCGAGGCGAAGTCCTCGTTCTCGACCTCCCCCGTCGGGTCCTCGGGGCGGCCGACGCCGTAGTGGCTGGCGGCGCCGGTCGGGAGCGGTCGCCGAGGGATGGTCGTGTTGGCCATGCCGACGACCTCGGCGACGGGTCCGACGAGGAACTGCGCCATGGCGACGGAGTGGCTGAGGATGTCGCTGCTGACGCCGTACCCCGCCTGGTCCAGGAAGAAGCGCCAGGTGAGCAGGCCGAGCGGGTCGCTGCCGTACATCGACAGGAAGCGCCCGCGGTAGTGCGTGATCTCGCCGAGCGCCCCGCTGGCGATGAGGTCGCGGGCGTGCAGCACGAGGGGGGACCACAGGTAGCAGTAGCCGACCCCGGTGGCCACTCCCGCGGCGCTGGCGAGCCGGTGGGCCGCGACGGCGTGCTGCGGCAGCCCGCCGATCGGCTTCTCGCTGAACACGGCCTTCCCGGCCGCCGTGGCCGCCTCGATCATCGGCAGATGCAGCATGTTGGGCGCCGTCACCCAGACCGCGTCCACGTCAGGGGCGGTGACCGCCTCGTGCCAGTCGTCGACGGCCCGCTCGAAGCCGAGGTCCTCCACCGCCTGTCGGCGCCGATCGGCCACGGGGTCGGCACACACGACGAGGTGCGGGTCGTAGGACCGGTCGGGGAAGTGGCCGGGGATGCGGCGCGCCGAGCGCGAGTGCGCCTGCCCCATCCACCCGAGCCCGAGCACGGCGATGCCGATCCGCCGCTTCATCGGCCGACCCGCCCGGCCGCAGACGTCATCGGCAGGCGCGGGTCCTGACCCGCGTCATCCCACGTCTCGCGGATCCAGTGGTGGTCGGGGTCGTCACAGAACGCCATCGTGCGCTCGTCACCGGGGCCGGCGAGCACGTTGAGGAAGTACATCGGGTACTCCGGTTGGGCGGTCGAGGGCCCGTGGTAGCCGGCGGGCACGAGGTACACGTCGCCGTCGAGCACGGTCACCGTCTCGTCGGTGGACTCGTCGACCGTGTACACGCGGAACAGGCCCTGGCCGTGGGGGTGCCCGTGCGGCCCGTCGAGGCGTCCCATCCGGAAGTAGTAGATCTCCTCGTTGGTCGGCGCGCAGTCGCCGATGCCGTCGTGCCGGTGGGGGGGCCACGAGGACACGTTGCCTCCCGGTGTCAGCACCTCGCAGACGTTGATCCGGTCGGCACCCGAGAACGAGGTCGGGGTCGCGATGTTGGTGACCTGCCGGGTGGCGCGGCCACCGCCGCGGACCTCCACGGGCACGTCGGACGCCGCCGTGAGGCTCACCGGGAACCGCTCGGTCGCGCGTGCCGTGCAGAGGGCGACCTCACCCGCGGCGCCGCTCACCACCACCTCGGCCCCGAGCGGTAGGTACATCCAGTCCGAGACCGCGTCGAACACTCCGACGCGACCCTGCACGGCGAAGTGTGCGCCGTCGACGGTCACCCTCAGGTCGGTCGCAGACAGCGGCACGAGCACCCCCTCGATGCCGTGCAGCACCCGCGTGACCGGCCCGGCCCCGAGGTCGAAGACCTCGAGCCCGCTGTAGGTCCAGCCGGCCTGCTCCGGGGCCACGGTCACGAGGGTGTCGGAGGTCGACAACGTTCCGGCACGGTGGTGGTTGCTCACGAGTGGGTCTCCTGGCTCGGTGGGACGGCAGCGGGGTGGACGAGGGCACCGGCGCGGTCCACGGCATCCGCGACACTCAGCACCTCGGGATAGAGCAGTGCGCGCCCGGGGACCAGGCCCCGGATGTTCGGGACGTCGAGGGCCCTGGCCCAACCATCGAACACCCGCTGCCAGTCGCGCCCGGCGTCACCGCCCAGGAGCAGGATGGGGCAGCTCGTCGCGGCGGCGACCCGGGCCGGGTCGGCGGTGGCCGGGATCTTCAGCCAGGTGTGCGCCGACGACGAGCCGAGGCCGCTCGCGATCGCGACCATGCGGACCAGCGCGTCCTCGGAGGGGTCGAGCTCGAGCCCACCGTCGGGGCGGGTGCGGTAGGGCAGTGGTTCGATCAGGGCCATCGTGCCCGCGTCCGCGAGCGCTGTCGTGATCCGGGCGACCATCTCGAGGGTGCGCGGCACCCCCGGGTCGGTCGGGTCGACACGCAGCAGCGTCTTGCCTCCGTCGAGGCCCAGGGACACCACGTGCTCCGGGTCGTAGGCGGTGAGCCGGTCGTCCAGCTCCCACCGGGCTCCGGCGATGCCGCCGCGGTTCATCGTGCCGACGGCCAGCCGGCCGTCCAGCGCACCGAGCAGCGCGAGCTCCTCGAGGACGTCGGCGCTCGCCAGCACGCCGTCGACCCGTGGGTCGTCCAGGCCGGTCACGATCCGGTCGAGGAGTGAGTGCCGGTCCTGCGCGGCCATCGGGTCCGACCCGATCGCCAGCTTGCCGCGCGCGGTGTGGTCGGCGGCGAGCAGCAGCATCCGGCCGTCATCGCCGACCAGGGGTCGGCGATGACGCTCCACGAGTGCCCTCCGAAGCCGCTGGGGCTCGCGCACCCGCGCATCGGTGAGTGCGTGGAAGCTCTTGTCGCTCACCCTCTTCTGGTGATCAGCCATGGCCGGCCACCCGTTCCGTGTCGGTCGTCGAGCCGGCCTCGAAGGCCTCCAGCTCGGGCAGGGTCGGCATCGCGTCGGCGCAGGTGAGCCGGGAGGTCACCAGGGCGCCGGCCGCGTTCGCGAGGCGCCCGATCTTCGCGAGTGACCAGCCACGCACCAGGCCGGTCGCGAGGGCACCACCGAACGCGTCGCCGGCACCCGAGCCGCAGCGCACCGCCACGGAGATCGGTTCGACGACGACCCGCTCCTCGGCCGACGCGAGCAGGACTCCGTCGGCACCCATCTTGACCACCGCGATCGACACCCCCCGGGCGAGCAGGGCGTCGGCCGCCGCGTGCGGCTCGGACGAGCCGACCGCCATCGCGCACTCGGCGCGGTTGCCGACCACGACGGTGGACAGCGCGATGGCCCGCGCTGCCGCCTCGCCGGCGGCCGCCGGGTCCGGCCACAGGTCCGGCCGCAGGTCGAGGTCGAGCACGGTGTGGGGGCGGCGAGCGCGACGCTCCAGCCACTGCCTGCCGGTGGCGGCGGTGGACCCCACGGCGAGGGCGCTACCGCTGATCCACAGCACGAGGCAGCCGGCCAGCGCCACCTCGTCGACGGCATCCGTCTCGATGGTGGTGTCGGGGGCGTCCGGGGCGCGAAGGAAGGTGATGGTCGGCTCGGCCGGGTCCTCCAGGGCCACGAGGACGACCGGGGTCCGCCCTCCCGCGCGGCGGGTGACGTAGCGGGTCCGGACACCCAGCTGCCTCAGCTTGGCGAGGGCGTAGTCGCCCAGCGGGTCGTCGGCGACGGCGGTGACGACCGCCGACCGCAGGCCCAGCCTGGCGCCGGCGACGGCGACGTTGGTCGGGCTGCCACCGATGGACTTCACGAAGGTCTGCGGCTGGAGGAAGGAGGCGTACGGCTCCTGGGCGTAGAGGTCGACACTGATCCGGCCCACCGCCAGCAGGTCCAGCGCCTCGGGGCTCACGCGTCCTGCTCCAGCAGGGGCGCGACGACCTCGCGCAGGTAACGCATCGAGGCCTCCACGCCCGTGACGGGGCCTTCGCCGGTACCGGGCAGGGGCCCGGTGATGGCGGTGTCCTGCTCGATGACGTACCAGCCCTGGTAGCCCGCCCGCTCCAGGGTGAGCACGACGTCGGCCAGCGCCAGGTCACCTTGGCCCAGGGGCGGGAACAGCCCGGCCTGGACGCTGTGCATGATCGACGTCGAGCGGTCCATCAGAGCGGGGACGAGGTCCATCCGGACGTCCTTGAGGTGGACGTGCCCGACCCGGTCAGCGGCCCGGCGAGCGAAGTCGACCGGGTCGGTTCCACCGATCGCCAGGTGGCCGGTGTCGAGGCACCAGCTCACGTCGCAGTCCTGGAGCACGCGCTCGACGTCGGGCGAGGTCTCGACCACCGTCTGCACGTGCGGGTGCAGCACCTGGCGCAGCCCGTGGTCTTCGCAGATGGTGTCCACGGCAGCGAGCATCCGCACGAGGTGCCGGTGCTCGTCGCGGTCCAGGGTGCGGGGCACGGACCAGTCGTCGTCCATCACGGGACAGGACACGAAGGTGGTGGCCCCGGCACGGCTGAAGAGGTCGGCGACCGCTCGGGTTCGGGCGAGTGCCTCCTCGCGCCGCGCGGGGTCGTGCAGCACCAGGGGGGTGAAGCCGCCGATGAGGGACATCTCGCGGCTGCCGAGCACGGAGCGGATGGCGTCGGGCTGCGTCGGGAGGAACCCCGGGGCTCCGTACTCCGTGGCCCGAAGGCCCAGGTCGGTCATCTCGGTGAGCACCCGGTCGGTGGGCAGCATCTGCCCCCACCCGGGGACCTCGCAGATGCCCCAGGAGATCGGGGCGGAGGCGATGCGGTCGACGAACGCCATGGGTGACTCCTGATGCTGGAACGGTCCAGCACCAGATTCTCACAGGGGCGTCACGGGACGCAAGAGGACGAGGGTCATGGTCACCCCGAGACGGTGAAGGCCGCGCGGAAGCCCTCGACCGCCACGGTCGGGTCGCCACTGGCCCACGCCTCCATCCCGATCGTGCCGGTGTAGCCCATCTCGGCCAGGGCCCGCGCCACCGCCGGGTAGGCGATCTCCCCGGTACCGGGCTCGCAGCGGCCGGGGACGTCCGCGACCTGGATCTCGCC
>JBBQNZ010000193.1:0-6363 GCA_038330415.1 Actinomycetales bacterium
GGGTTCCGCACCTACGGCTGACCGGCGGCCGGGCTGGTCGAGAGTCGAGACCACGCCGTCACGGGCACGACTCGGGCGGCGTGTTCTCTACTCTCGACCGGTCGATATGGTCAACGGGTGAGCACCGCTGCCCGGCCCGACCCGTCCGCTGCCACCTCGACACGCGCCCCGGGGAGCCTGCCGGCGCGGGCGCGGGTGGTCGTGATCGGCGGCGGGGTGATCGGGGCCTCGATCGCCTACCACCTGGCGCACCTCGGCGTCTCGGACGTGCTGGTGCTCGAGCGCGACCGGCTGACGTCGGGCACCACCTGGCACGCCGCCGGGCTGATGACGTGCTTCGGCTCCACCAGCGAGACCAACACCCGGATGCGCCTCTACAGCCGTGAGCTCTACGCGCAGCTCGAGCAGGAGACCGGCGTCGCCACCGGCTTCAAGCGGGTGGGGCTGATCGAGGCGGCAGCGGATGCCGACCGGTTGCACGAGTACCGCCGGGTCGCGGCCTTCCAGCGGCACCTCGGCCTCGAGGTCGAGGAGATCGGCCCCGGCGAGATGGCCGAGCTGTTCCCGCTGGCGCGCACCGACGACCTGTTGGCGGGCTTCCACGTGCCCGGTGACGGCCGGGTCAACCCGGTCGACCTCACGATGAGCCTGGCCCGCGGCGCCCGCAACCTCGGTGTGCGGGTGGTCGAGGGCGTGTCGGTGCAGCAGGTGGTCACCCGCCCCCGCGGGCTGGTCGAGGAGGTCGTCGGCGTGCGCACGGATGCCGGTGACGTCGAGTGCGAGCTCGTGGTCAACTGCGCCGGGATGTGGGCCCGCGAGCTCGCCGAGCGCAACGGTGTGGTCGTGCCGAACCAGTCGGCGGAGCACTACTACCTCATCACCGAGCCGATCGACGGGATGAGCCCCGACGCCCCGATCTTCGAGGACCCCGCCTCCTACGGCTACTACCGCGAGGAGGGCGGCGGCATGATGGTCGGCCTCTTCGAGCCGCGGGCGGCCGCGTGGTCGGTCGACGGCATCCCGACCGACTTCTCGTTCGGCGAGATCGCCCCCGACTGGGACCGGATGGGGCCGTTCGTCGAGCGCGCCCTCTCGCGCGTGCCGGTGGTCGAGACGGTCGGCATCCGCACCTTCTTCTGCGGGCCGGAGTCGTTCACCCCCGACCTCGCCCCGGCGGTCGGTGAGGCGCCCGGCATCCACGGGTACTTCGTCTGCGCCGGGCTGAACTCGGTGGGCATCCTCTCGGCCGGCGGGCTGGGGCGCGTGGTGGCGCAGTGGATGGTCGACGGGCGGCCCGACGTCGACGTCACGGGGTTCGACGTCGCCCGGTTCCGCGACTGGCAGCTGGCCCCCAGGCACCGCGCCGAGCGCACCGCCGAGATCCTCGGCACCGTGTATGCCCCGCACACGCCGGGCATCGAGCTCGCCTCTGCGCGAGGCGAGTACCGCTCCCCAGTGCACGACCGGCTGGTGTCCGAGGGTGCCCGGCTGCGCGACGTCAGCGGGTGGGAGTCGGCCGCCTGGTATGCCGGGCGCGGGCAGACCCCGACCGCAGAGCCGGGCTGGGGGCACCAGCCGTGGTTCGAGAGCTGGGCTGCCGAGCACCGCGCGGTTCGCGAGGCCGTGGGCCTGATGGACATGTCGTTCATGGCGAAGTTCTCGGTGCGTGGCCCCGCTGCCGGTGCGGTGCTCGACCGGCTCAGCGCCGGGGCGGTCAACGGGGCCGACGGCGTGATCACCTATACCCAGTGGCTCGGTGACGACGGCGGCATCCTGGCCGACCTCACCGTGACCCGGCTGGCGGCGGAGGACTTCCTCGTCGTCGTGTCCGACACCGCGCACGGCCGGGCCCTGGCCCTGCTGCGCCAGGCCGTCGGGGATGCCGCGGTGACGGTCGACGACGTCACCCCCGACCTCGGGCTGCTCACCGTGCAGGGCCCGCTGTCGCGCGACACCCTGGCCGCAGCGGCCCCCGAGGTCGACTGGTCGACGCAGGCCTTCCCGTTCCGGTCGGCCCGGCGGGTCGTGTTCGCCGGCGTCGACGTGCTCGCCATCCGGATCACCTACCTCGGCGAGCTCGGCTGGGAGCTCTACGCCCCGGCCGACCACACCGTCGAGGTCTGGGATGCCGTGCTCGCCGCGGGGGAGCCGCACGGCATCCGGCCCGCCGGCCTGCGGGCGTTGTCGAGCCTGCGGATGGAGAAGGGCTACCGCGACCACGGGCACGACATCGACAACACCGACGACGTCTACGCGGTCGGGCTCGGGTTCGCCGTGGCGCTCGACAAGCCCGGCGGCTTCCGCGGGCGGGAGGCGACCCTGGCCGCGAAGGAGCGGGGCACGCCGCACCACCGGCTCGTGCAGGTGCTGCTCGAGGACCCCGAGCCCCTGCTGTTCCACGCCGAGCCGGTGCTGCGCGACGGCGAGGTCATCGGCTACGTGCGGGCGGCGTCGTACGGGTGGACCCTCGGCGGCGCCGTCGGGCTCGCGTTCGTCGGCGGAGACGGGCCCGTCACTCCAGCGTGGCTGGCCGAGGGCAGCTGGCAGGTCGACGTGGCCGGCACGCCGTACCCGGCGCGGGTCTCACTGCGCCCGATGTACGACCCGACCAGCGCCCGCGTGACCGGCTGACGGCATCCGCTGCCGTGGCCGGGGCGGGTGCTGCCGTCTGGGACGATGGCCGCATGCCCCGCGCCAACCGCCGCCGCCGCGACCTCGACTCGCGGCCGATGTCGGGTTCGGGCGAGGTGGCCACCGAGTCGTACGCCGGGAAGTCCTGGCACGTGCGCCGGCTCAGCGGTGCCTCGTCCTCGCGCGAATACCGATGCCCGGGGTGCCACCAGGGCATCGCGGTCGGCACCGCGCACGTCGTGGCGTGGCCGGCGCACGGCGTGGGCGGCATCGACGAGCGCCGGCACTGGCACACCCGGTGCTGGGCCGCGCGGCACGCCGCCCGACCTTGACCTGACCTGACCCCGCGGGCGGGACGCCGGTCGCCGGTGTGATCTTGCGGGCACTATCGCCGATGTGGCTGCACGCGGGCCGCTCAGGGCTGACGCTGTGCGTGCAGGGAGCCTCCGGCAGGAGGCCCGTGCGAGCGGTGAGGCGACAGTCGTGGCTGGCACATGGACGGGTCGGCTGGGCACCCTCGCCGTGGGGGTGGCCCTGGCCGTGGGCACGACCGCGGGCGCGGCGAGCCCCGCGAGCGCAGCCAGCCCGGCAAGCCCGCTGAGCGTGGCGAGCGCGGCAGTCCCGGCGGGCGTGGCGAGTGCCGGCGGCCCGGCCGGCGCGGCGGTGGGCCCGCCTCGGGAGGTGCGCGGAGCGCCGGTCGACCCGACCCCCCTCACCCTGGTCCAGCCGGATGGGACCGGCTTCCAGGCCGTGCAGCACGGCGACGCGGTGCGCAGCTGGTGGACCGCCAAGGGTGCGACGATCGCCCGTGCCGCCGACGGGACGTGGCGGTTCGCCACCAGCCTGGGCGCGAGCGGCCAGCCCGCCGCGGTGGGTGCTCCGGTCACCCCCGGCGCCGCGTTGCCGGACGCGGCCGTCGGCCTGTCGCCGGCCGAGGGCATCGCGGTGCCCCAGACGGACCCGGCCATGCCGGCCGCGGGCTTCACGGGCCAGCAGCAGACGCTCGTCATCCTGGCCCAGTTTACTGACCGGGCCTCGGTTGGGACGACGCAGGCCCAGTGGAACGCACGCTTCTTCGGCGCCACAGACAGCGTGCGAGCCTTCTACCGGGGGGCCAGCTCGGGCAAGCTCGACCTCACCCCAGCCGCCGAGTCCTGGGGCACCCCGAACGACGGGGTGATCGGGTGGGTCACCCTGCCAATGGCACACCCGAACTACTACAACCAGCTTCAGAACGGGGCATGGGACGTGACGGCCCGCGCCATCCGGGCCGCCGAACCGTTCATCAACTACGCGAGCTACGACACGAACGGCAACCGCATCATCGAGCCGGCCGAGCTGCACCTCACCGTCATCGCCGCCGGCTACGAGGCCGCCTACGGGGGCACCAGCGCGTGCACGCCAAACGTCTGGGGCCACCGGTGGGCGATCAACACCGGTGCTCCCGTCGTGGACGGCATCACTGTTGGAAGTCGCGGCTACACGCAGTTCGGGGAGTCGCACTGCTTTTCGTCCAACCCCGAGGGTGCGCACCAGGCGACGATCGGCATCATGGCCCACGAGTTCGGCCACGACCTGGGCTGGCCGGACCTCTACGACACCGACTCCTCCTCTGAGGGAGTCGGCAACTGGAGCCTGATGGCCTCGGGCAGCTGGGGCACGAAGTCGGGCAGCAGCACGTCGGGCGACGCCCCGGTGCTGCCGGACGCCTGGAGCCGCTCGGTGCAGTCGTGGGTGACCCCGGTCGAGGTCAACTCGACGAGCAGCTTTTCCCTCCCACAGGTCACCACGGCCGACACCGTCTACCGGCTGCTTCCCGACCCGAAGGGTCCGGAGTACTCGACCTCTGGCGTCGGGGAGTACTTCCTGGTCGAGAACCGGCAGAAGGCCGGTCTCGACACCGCCCTGCCGGGATGCGGCCTGGTGGTCTACCACGTGCACGAGGGACGCACCAGCAACGCCAACGATGCCGACCGGCTCGTCGACGTTGTCGAGGCCGATGGGCTGGAGGGCCTGAACCACATCACCTACCGCGGTGGCCCCGGGGACGCGTGGCACGGCATCAACTTCCACCGGGTTCTCACCACCTCGACCGCACCGAGCACCCGGCTCAACAGCGGCACCGCCACGACGGCGCGGATGACGGCCAAGCGCGGGTGCGCCGCCACGATGCCGGCCACGCTGACCGGCGCCACGACCGCCCCGACCACCGCGGCGAACGACGCCTTCGCGGCATCCCAGACCCTGACCGGCGACACCGGCGCCGTGACGGGATCCAACGGGACCGCGACCAAGGAGACCGGCGAGCCGAGCCATGCCGGGGACCCCGGCGGTGCGTCGATCTGGTACCGGTGGACGGCGCCCTCCAACGGGACCCTGGCCCTCACCACGAGCGGCTCGGGGATCGACACGCTGCTCGGTCTCTACGCCGGGTCCACCGCCGCGACCCTGACCACCGTCGCGTCCAACGACGACGACGGGGCACTGCTGACGAGCCGGATCGCCGCACGCCCCGTGACCGCCGGGGTGACCTACCGGATCGCCGTCGACGGGTGGGGCGGCGGCCAGGCACCCAGCGTGGGCGATACCCGGCTCGAGTGGACGTTCGTTCCGGCCACTCCGCTGCCGGACACGGCAGCCCCCGTGCTGTCGGCCTTCGACTTCTCGCCCCGCAGCGTCAACGTCGCCACCGGCCCCGCGAACGTCGTGGTCACGGCGCGGGTCACCGACGCGACCGGTGCCGTCGTGCCCACCCTGGTGCTCTCCTCGGACAGCACCGCGCAGACGCTCGGTGCGGGCGCGATGACCCTCGTCTCGGGGACCGCCAGCGACGGCACCTACCAGCGGACGGTCAGCGTCCCGGTGACGGCCGCGACCGGAACGTGGACCGTGGCGATCAACCCCCTGACCGACACCCTGAGCAACACCGATGCAACGTCGCACCCCCATCCGCAGAAGCTCACCGTCACCACGGTGACCGCACCCGGTGCACCGATCGGGGTGACGGCGGCTGCGGGCAATGGCCAGGCGAGCGTGTCCTGGGCGGCGCCGGTCAGCACGGGTGGAGCCGCGATCACCGGGTACACGGTGACCTCGAGCCCGGGCGCGAAGACGTGCACGACGACCTCGGCGCTGAGCTGTACCGTCACCGGCCTGGTCAACGGCACGGAGTACACGTTCACGGTGACGGCGACCAACAGCGCCGGCAGCGGTGCGGCCTCGGCGGCCAGCAACACGGTCACCCCGCTGGGACCGGTCACCGTGCCGGGTGCGCCGACGGGGGTGGCGGCTGTGGCCGGTAACGGCTCGGTGCTGGTGTCGTGGTCGGCTCCGGCGAGTGCTGGTGGTGCGGAGATCACTGCGTACACGGTGACCTCGAGCCCGGG
Organism: Actinomycetales bacterium; assembly: GCA_038330415.1. Classification (GTDB taxonomy): domain Bacteria; phylum Actinomycetota; class Actinomycetes; order Actinomycetales; family Dermatophilaceae; genus Fodinibacter. The sequence continues at coordinate 6,018 of JBBQNZ010000193.1, forward strand.
CGGGCGGACCTGCACCACGGCGGTGGTGCTGAGCTGCACGGTGTCGGGGTTGACCAACGGCACGGTGTACACGTTCACGGTGACCGCGACCAACAGCGCCGGTACCGGTGCGGAGTCCTCTCCGTCGGCGTCCGTGACGCCGGCATTCGTCCCTAACGGCGCGGGGTTCACGGCGGTGTCGCCGGTGCGGGTGTTGGACACCCGAATCGGTGTGGGTGCCCCGACCGCGAAGGTCGGCGCCGGGCGGACGGTGACGTTGACGGTGCCTGGTCTGCCGGTGGGGGCGACGGCGGTGACGATGAACGTCACGGCGACCCACCCGACGTCCACGAGCTACGTGACGGTG
>JBBQNZ010000194.1:0-6337 GCA_038330415.1 Actinomycetales bacterium
CGGCATCCCACCGCGCAGCGGTCACAAACAGGCGTGACCCGACCGAGGTGCCCCCGGAACACCGCTCAGGCGCGGCCGCCGAAGAGGCTCGTGACCGAGCCGTCCTCGAAGACCTCCTTGATGGCCGCGCTGATCAGCGGGGCGATCGACAGCACGGTCACCCCGCCGACCTTCTTCTCCGGCGGAATCGGCAGCGTGTTGGTGACGATGACCTCCTCGGCGGCGCAGGCCCGCAGCCGCTCGACCGCCGGCTCGCTGAGGATCGCGTGGGTGGCCGCGATGACGACCGCCTTGGCGCCGTCGGCCATCAGGGCATCGGCGGCCTTGGTGATGGTGCCGCCGGTGTCGATCATGTCGTCGACGAGCACGCACACCCGGTCGCGCACCAGACCCACGACCCGGTTGGCGACCATCTCGTTGGGCCGGTTGATGTCGCGCGTCTTGTGGATGAAGGCCAGTGGCGCGCCGCCGAGGCGCGTCGACCACTGCTCGGCGACCTTGATCCGGCCGGCATCCGGAGAGACGACCGCGAGGTCCTGGTCGCCGTACTTCATGCCGACGTACTCACTGAGGATCGGGATCGCCATCAGGTGGTCGACCGGGCCGTCGAAGAACCCCTGGATCTGGTCGGTGTGCAGGTCGACGCAGATCAGCCGGTCGGCGCCGGCGGTCTTGAACATGTCGGCCATCAGCCGGGCGCTGATCGGCTCACGGCCGCGGTGCTTCTTGTCCTGGCGGGCGTAGCCGTAGAACGGCATGACCACCGTGATCCGCTTCGCGCTGGCCCGCTTGAGCGCGTCGACCATGAGCAGGTGCTCCATGATGTGCTCGTTGATCGGGCTCGTGTGGCTCTGGATGACGAACGCGTCGGACCCGCGCACCGACTCCTCGAACCGCACGTAGATCTCGCCGTTGGCGAAGTCGTAGGCACTGGTCGGCACCAGCTCGGTGCCCAGCTGCGCCGCAACCTCCTGTGCGAGACCGGGGTTGGCTCGACCCGAGAAGAGCATCATCTGCTTCTTCGGCCGCTTCCGGATGTTCGCGGACGGCGGTCGGTTGTGACTCACTGGTGGGAACCTTCCGTGGTGGTCGGCTGCTCGGGTTCGGGATGCCGGGTGCTCGCGGCCTCGGCGGCCGCGGCGGTCTTGGTGCCGGCCCGGGCGCGCGCCACCCAGCCGTCGATGTTGCGCTGGCGGCCGCGGGCCACGGCGATCTGGCCCGGGTCGACGTCGCCGGTGACCGCCGAGCCGGCGCCGACGTAGGCGCCGTCGCCGATGATCACCGGGCTGACCACGACGGAGTTCGACCCCACGAACGAGTACCGGCCGACGGTGGAGTGGTGCTTGGCGACGCCGTCGTAGTTGGCGAAGATCGTGCCGGCCCCGATGTTGGCGCCCTCGCCGATGGTGACGTCACCGGCATAGGTCAGGTGCGGGACCTTGGCACCCTCGCCGATGTCGGCGTTCTTGGTCTCGACGAAGCCACCGATCTTGCCGCGGGCCCCGAGCCGGGTGCCGGGTCGCAGGTAGGAGTAGGGGCCGACGGTGGCTCCGGCGCCGATGACGGCGAGGTTGGCCACGGCCCGGGTGACCTGGGCGCCGTCGCCGACCTCGGTGTCAGTGAGCGTGACCTCCGGGCCGACCACGGCATCCGCACCGATGGTCGTGGCGCCGAGAAGCTGGGTGCCGGGCAGCACGGTGGTGTCCTGGCCGATGCTCACGTCGACGTCGATCCAGGTGGTGGCCGGGTCGACGATGGTGACGCCGGCACGCATGTGCTGCTCGCAGACCCGGCGGTTGAGCTCGCGGCCCAGCGCCGCCAGCTGCACGCGGTCGTTGACGCCCTCGGTCTGCCACAGGTCGTCGATGACGTGCGCTCGCACCGGGCGGCCGGCCTCGCGGGCGATGGCGACGACGTCGGTGAGGTACTTCTCGCCCTGCGCGTTGTCGGTGCCGACGCGAGCGAGCGCCTCGCGCAGCACGTCGGCGTCAAAGGCGTAGATGCCCGAGTTGATCTCGGTGATCGCCTGCTGGGCCGCGGTGGCGTCCTTCTGCTCGACGATGCGCTCGACGTGTCCTTCGGAGTCGCGCACGATGCGGCCGTAGCCCGTGGGATCACCGAGGTGTGCCGTAACGACCGACACCGCGCTGCCGCTCTCGGCATGGGCCGCCATGAGCTCGACGAGCGTCTCGCCGGCCAGCAGCGGCACGTCCCCGTAGGTGACCAGGATGGTGCCGTTCAGGCCGGGCGGCAGGGCCAGCAGGCCGCACTCGACGGCCCGGCCGGTGCCCTTGACGTCGTCCTGGTCGGCGATGACCAGGTCGGCGTCGAGGGAGGCGCACAGCTGCACGACCCGCTCGCGCTCGTGGCCGACGACGACGCCGACGTGGTCGGCCCCCGTCGCGCGGGCCGCGCGGATCGCGTGCCCGAGCAACGCGAGGCCACCGATGGGGTGCAGGACCGTGGGAGTCGCGGACTTCATCCGGGTGCCCTCGCCGGCAGCGAGGACGATGACGGCGGCCGGGCGGGGGGTGCTCACGCGCGAGGGCTCCAGACGGGCTGCGGGGTGCCACGGGACGCCCTTCATGCTACCGGTCGGGGGTGCACCGGGCGCAGGGCGGGCTGGGCGCAGGAGCGCCGCGCGGCCCGACACGGCATCCGACACAATGGCCGTGGCACCACGACGACAAGGGCCGCCCCGGCCGGTGTCCGTGAGAGGAGCAAGGCGATGACGGTGACGGCGAGCGAGGCGAGGGCGGAGTCCCGCGACGGGCGGAGCTTCTCGTTCACGGCGGGGGTCGACGACGGGGTCGCCCCGGGCGACATGGTGGTCATCAGCAGCGACGCCGGCAGCCGGGTGCTCGGCCAGATCGTCGACGTGGCGGACTCGACGGGCGACGACCCGCTGACCGGTTTCGGGGTCGTCATCGGCGGCCTGGGCGACGACGGCGCCGTGCAGCGCGGCGACCGGCCGCCGTTCCGCGGCGCCACCCTGGTTCTGGCCCGCCCGGAAGAGCTCGGTGGTCTCGACGGCGCGGCCGCGGGCACGATGACCATCGGCGTGTGGCGCACCGGCGACGTCGGGGCGCCCGCCAACCTGCGGGCGGGCGGGTTCAACCGGCACACCTTCCTGTGCGGGCAGAGCGGCTCGGGCAAGACCTACGCCCTCGGGGTGCTGCTCGAGCGGCTGCTGCTGCAGACCGACCTGCGGATGGCCGTGTTCGACCCCAACGCCGACTTCGTTCACCTCGGCAAGACGCTGCCCGGGGTGCCGGAGGCCGACGCGCAGCGGATCGCCGAGCGCGACGTGAAGGTGCTGCGCAGCGACTCCACCCGCGGCGAGGGTGAGGAGCCGCTGCGGATGCGCTTTCGCACGATGACCCGCCAGGCCCAGGCCGCGACCCTGCAGCTCGACCCGATCCACGACCGCGACGAGTACAACGCCTTCGTCAGCTTCCTGGCCCAGCTCGGCGGCTCCGACATGGGCCCGGTGCTGCTCGGGCTGCGGTCGGGCACCCCCGGCCAGCAGTCGCTCGCCCGGCGGATGGAGAACCTCGGCCTGCTCGACTGGGAGGTCTGGGCCCGCGACCTGCCGTCGGCGGCCGACTTCGTCACGGGCGGCGACGGCGTGACCGTGATGGACCTCGGCGGGTTCGGCGACCCGGCGGAGCCGGTCGCGGTCTGCCTCGAGGTGGTCGACGAGCTCTGGGCGCAGCGCGACCGCCGGGTGCCGACCCTGCTCGTCATCGACGAGGCGCACAACCTGTGCGGCACCCAGCCGACCGGCCAGGTGGGCCAGCGGCTGCTCGACCGCCTCATCCAGATCGCCGCCGAGGGCCGCAAGTACGGCCTATGGCTGCTGCTGTCCTCACAGCGGCCCTCGAAGATCCACCCGCAGATCCTCAGCCAGTGCGACAACCTGATGCTGATGCGGATGAACAGCCCCGACGACGTCGCCGAGCTGGGCCGCACCTTCGGGTTCGCTCCCCGGTCGATGCTGCGGGCGTCCAACGGGTTCGTCCAGGGCGAGGCACTGCTGGCCGGCGGCTTCGCGCCGGTGCCGATGCTCGTGCAGATGCGCGAACGGCTCACCCGGCAGGGCGGCACCGACGTCGCCGTGCCGTTGCTCGACGCCTGACCGCACCTCAACTCCCCCGCCGTGAGTGCGGAAGTGGCTGCCGGACCGACCACTTCCGCACTCGAGGCGAGGATGCCGGGGGTCGTCAGAGGAGGTCGGTGAGCTCCGCTCGGGCCCGGGAGCGGACCGCCTCGAGCGCGTCCTTGGCGGTGTGCGCCTCACGGGCCACCGTCGCGAGCCCCTGGCACTCGGGCAGCGAGTGCAGCGAGAGCGCCAGGCGCACCACCGGCACCTTGCTCGGTGCCATCGACAGGCTCGACACCCCGAGGCCGGCGAGCACCAGCGCGAGCAGGGGGTCACCCGCCGACTCACCGCACACGCCGATCGGCTTACCGACCCGCCGGGCGCCCTCGCAGGCGGCCGCGACGACGTCGAGCACGGCCGGCTGCCACGGGTCGAGCAGGTCGCTCAGCTCGCCCTGCATGCGGTCGGCCGCCATCGTGTACTGCGCGAGGTCGTTGGTGCCGAGGCTGCCGAAGTCGACCTCGGCGAGCACGTGCGCGGCCCGAAGCGCCGCGCCCGGCACCTCGATCATCACGCCGGCCTTGGGCAGGCCGTTCTCGCGCACCCGCCGGGCGAACCACGCGGCCTCCTCGGCGGTGGCGACCATCGGCGCCATCACCCGCACGTCGGCACCGGTGTCCTTGGCCGCCACCGCGAGCGCCTCGAGCTGCGCGTCGAGCAGCTCGGGGCGCTCGGCCGACAACCGCAGCCCGCGGCGCCCGAGCGCCGGGTTCTCCTCCGGGCCGAGGTCGGCGAAGGCCAGCGGCTTGTCGGCCCCGGCGTCCAGCGTGCGGACGACCACACGCCGGCCACCGAAGGGCGCGAACACCTGCCGGTAGATCTCCGCCTGCTCGTCGACCGTCGGCGCCTTGTCGGCCGACAGGAACACGAACTCGGTGCGGAACAACCCGACTCCCTCGAGGTCGAGGGCGCCGGCGGCCTCGGCATCCTGCACGCCACCGATGTTGGCGAGCAGCGCGACGCGGGTGCCGTCACGGGTGGTGCCCGGGCCACTCCCCACGGCGAGCGCCTGAGCCCGCTTCTCGCGACGCACCTTCTGCGCCTCGACCAGGGCGATGTCGGGGGCGATGGTGACCTCACCGGTGTCGCCGTCGAGCGCCACCGGGGTGCCGGCCGGGATGCCGGTGGCACCGGCCAGCTGGACCACCGCCGGGATGCCCATCTGCGCCGCGAGGATCGCGGTGTGGCTGGTGCGCCCGCCCGCCTGGGTGACGATGCCGACCACGAGCGAGCGGTCGAGGGTGGCCGTCTCAGCCGGGGCGAGGTCCTCGGCGACGACCACGCTCGGCTCTGAGAAGTCGGGCACGCCCGGTGCCGCCACGCCGAGCACGGCAGCGACCGCCCGCGACCCGACGTCACGCAGGTCGGTGACCCGCTCGGCGAAGTAGCCACCGAGCGCCTCGAACTGCGTGCAGTACTCCTCGACCGCGTTGGCGATGGCCGTGGCCCGGCCACGACCGGCGGCCAGCTGCTTGTCGGCGGCCTTGACCAGGCCCTTGTCGCGGGCGATGAGCGCCGTTGCCTTGAGGATCTGCTGGGCGGTGTCGTCGACGTGCCGGGCCTTGCCCTCCAGCGCCACCGCGACGGACTCGAACGCCGCCTTCACCTCGGCCAGCGCGGCCTCGCGGTCGTCGACGGCGGGCTCGTTGGCCGGCGGTCGCACCGGTGGGGCGACCTGCACCACCGGCCCGTAGGCCGACCCCGGGCTGACGCCGATGCCCTGGCGGGTCTTGGTTGCGGCCAAGGTGCTCATTCCGCGTCGAGGTCGCGCGACAGGAGGGCGACCAGCCCGTCGAGCGCCGCGTCGGCGCCCTCACCCTCGGCGGTGAGCACGACCTCCTCGCCGTGCGTGGCGCCCAGGGCCATCACCCCGAGGATGCTCGTCGCGTCGACGGCGTCCTCACCGGGCCGGCCGATCTCGATGTCGAGACCGCTCTCGGATGCCTGCTCGACGAAGAGGGCGGCCGGGCGGGCGTGCAGTCCGACGGACGAGGCGATGGTGACGGTGCGCTGTGCCATGGGGGTGCTCCTTGGATGGTCGTGGTGCGGTGGGGCCGTGCTGGTGACGCTAGGCGAACGGGAGGTGCTGCGGGGCGGGGTGGGGGCGGCCGCCCACCGGGCCGGTGCCCGCCCCGCCCGGAAACCACACAACGTCGCCACCCCCGCGACCACCGC
>JBBQNZ010000195.1:0-6303 GCA_038330415.1 Actinomycetales bacterium
TACCCCTCCACGCTGGGCTACAAGGGCTTCCCGAAGTCGCTGTGCACCTCGGTGAACGAGGTCGTGTGCCACGGCATCCCCGACAGCCGGCGCCTCGAGGACGGCGACATCGTCAACATCGACATCACCGCCTTCCTCGACGGCGTGCACGGTGACACCGACGCCACCTACCTCGTCGGCGACGTCGACGAGGAGTCGCGCCTGCTCGTCGAGCGCACCCACGAGGCGATGATGCGCGGCATCCGCGCGGCCGTGCCGGGGCGCCAGGTCAACGTCATCGGCCGGGTGATCCAGTCCTACGCACGCCGGTTCGGCTACGGCGTGGTGCGCGACTTCACCGGCCACGGCATCGGCTCGGCGTTCCACAGCGGGCTGGTCATCCCCCACTACGACGCCGCCCCGTCCTACAGCACCGTCATCGAGGCCGGCATGACGTTCACCGTCGAGCCGATGCTCAACCTCGGCACCCACGAGTGGGAGATGTGGGACGACGGGTGGACCGTGGTCACCAAGGACCGCCGGCGGTCGGCGCAGTTCGAGCACACCATCCTCGTCACGGACTCCGGTCCCGAGATCCTCACCCAGGGAGATGCAGCATGAGCACAGCCAGGCCTCTCGGCATCGACGTCGGCGGCAGCGGGATCAAGGGGGCGCCGGTCGACCTCGAGAAGGGCGAGTTCGCCCAGGAGCGGTTCAAGATCGAGACGCCGGCGAAGTCGACGCCCGAGGCGGTGTGCGACGTCATCGCCGAGATCGTCGACCGCTTCGACGAGGTCAACGACGGCTCACCGATCGGGGTGACGGTGCCCGGAGTGGTGCAGCACGGCGTGGTCAAGACCGCTGCCAACATCGACAAGTCGTGGATCGACTGCGAGATCGAGAAGCTGCTCGAGGACCGCCTCCAGCACGACGTCGTCGTGGTGAATGACGGCGACGCGGCGGGTGTCGGCGAGCTCTACTATGGCGCGGCCAAGGGCCAGGAGGGCCTCGTCGTCCTGACCACGCTCGGCACCGGCATCGGCACCGCGGTGATGTATCGCGGTGTGCTGGTGCCGAACTCGGAGTTCGGGCACCTCGAGATCGGCGGCATCGACGCCGAGACGGTCACCGCGAGCTCGGTGAAGACCAAGGAGGGGCTCAGCTACGACGAGTGGGCCAAGCGGCTGCAGCGCTACTACCGCCACCTCGAGGACCTCATCTGGCCCGACCTGTTCGTGGTCGGCGGCGGCATCTCCCGCAAGGCGCACAAGTTCCTGCCGCTGCTCGACATCCGCACGCCGATAGTGCCGGCCACCCTCGAGAACGCCGCCGGCATCATCGGTGCTGCCCTGCTCGCCAGCCAGACCCAGGAGTCGCAGGGCCGACACAAGGCCTGACCCAAGACCACGGAGTCACCGGCGCGGGGGTCACTGCCCGGCGCGGAACTCCGTGGCGCCGGCCCCGGCGAGGTCGTGGATGCGGGTGCTCGGCGACCCGAGCTGGCCGGCCTGGTTGAGGTAGAGGCCGCGCCCGCGCGCCCGGAGCAGCCCGTCGTGCACCGGCACGGCGTGCGGTGCGGCAAGCCGGCGCAGGAACGCCGTCATGTCGCGGCTGCGCTGCCAGGGCGCCTGGAGCGGGAAGGCGAGGACATCGACAGCACCGGGCTCGGCGTCGAGCGCGTCACCGGGGTGGAAGAACGACGGCTCGGCCTCGGCGTCGAGGCGCACCCCGACGTTGGGGATGCGCGGGATGTCGTCGTGGATGAGGGCGTGCTGTTGGCCGAAGGGGGTCACGGTGACGGCGCCGACCGTGGTCGCGCCGTCGTGCGCGCGGGCGTCGACCCCGAGCGCGGCTAGCACCTCGACGCTGCCGGGGTCGCAGAGCACCACGGCATCCGGGTTGGCGGCCACCAGCGCCGGCAGCCGCTCGGGGTCGAGGTGGTCGGGGTGCTGGTGCGTCACGAGCACGGCCGCGAGGTCGCGCACGTCGCCCAGGTCGTCGGCGAAGGTGCCCGGGTCGACGAGCACCCGGGTGTCGGCCATCTCGAGGAGGAGGCAGGCGTGTCCGAGGTGGGTGATTCGCATCGACCCACCGTATGCCGGGTCAGCCGACCGCGGGCTCGTTGCTGTCGTCGGCGTGCCGGGAGGTCGCGGGTGCGATGGCGTCGACCAGTTCGGCCGCGACCCTCAGGTCGCGCGGCAGCACGGTGACTCCCCGGGGCGGGGTCGGCAGGCTGAGCGCCCCCTCCCCTGCCAGGAAGAGCGGCACCCGCTCCCCCAGCCGCGACAGCGACGGCATCCGGGACTCGAAGGCCGAGCGGCGCACCCCGGCGAGCACGCAGGCGTCGGCGCCCAGGTAGCGCACGGCATCACCCACGGCGCCCATCGGGGTGTTGGCCCCCAGGCTGACCACGTGCCACCAGCGGTGGTGCAGCATCGCCCCGAACAGCTCCAGCGGGAGGTCGTGGAGCTCGTGCGGCGGGCAGGCGAGCACGGCGGTGCGCACCCGCTCGCCCTCTACCGGCATCCGGAGCTCCCCGAGCACACCGCGAAAGGTGCTCGACGCGAAATGCTCGTGCAACACCCCGAGCTCACCGCTCTGCCAGCCGTCGCCCACCTGGCGCAGCACCGGCATCGCGACGTCGGTGACGGTGGCGTCGACCCCGGCCGTGAGCAGCGACTGCAGCAGCACGTCGCGCACCGTCGGGCCGTCGAGCTGGCGGACGGCCGCCATCATGCTGCGGCGGGTGGCGTCGTGGTCGGCGCCGGGGTTCTCAGGCATGCGATCCTTCCGAGGCCGGGAGAGGCCACGGAAAACGCTACGTCAGACCCGCGGCACCGAAGGCACTCGTGTGCGGGTGCCGCGCGTCACAACGCCCGGCGGTCGGTGCGTCACGACGTCGGCGGTCCGGCGCCTCAGCGGGTGGCGGCCATCGCCTCCCGGCGCAGCCGGGCGGCCTCGGTGGCGCCGCGCGCGAAGCTCGCCTCGAGGCGGCCGGCGGCCTCGGCGCGCGCCGCCGGGTCGGCGATCATCCGCACCCGCCGGATCGACGCCGAGCCGTCCGCCAGGTCGAGGGCGGCGTCGGTGCGCACCATGGAGGGCTCGCTCTGCGCCCGGGACTCCTCCGCCAGCTGCAGGCGCGCGTTGGCCTCGGGCGCCGACGTGCTCGGGGCGATGACGCGCAGGACGACCCGCCGGTTGTCGGTGAGGCTGAGGTCGACATCGCTCGGGTGCTCGCTCGAGATGAACCAGCCCACCTTGACCATGCCGAGCGGTGTCCAGATCTTGGTGGCATCCTCGTCCCAGCTGCCCACGGTGTACGACAGCCGGGCGATGCGGGCATGGGTGGCGTCGTGGACCGCGACGTCGAGGAAGGGCACCTCACGGTGCAGGCTCCAGCTGTGCGGCCACCACACCCCGTCGAGCACGTTGCTGCCGGGAGTGCTGGTCAGCACCAGGCGGGCGGGCTGCAGGTCGGCGGCGGGTTCGAGGGTGACCTGGGCGGTCGGGTCGACGTGGCTCATGATGTGCCATCCCCATCACGGACGCGGGGCGCCCGAGTCGTCGTGCGCAGGACAGGCGATCCCCAGACGGGTTCGCGCGAGATGGTCCTGTCCCTCGACTGTACGCCGGAAGACGCACCCTGCCGGTGTTGCGGCCCGGGGGACGAGTCGGGCTGTAGGCCGGGACAAGCCCAGCACGACTGGTTGCCGTTGACTGTCGGTGGCTGTAACAGCCTGACCTGCGACGATTCCCTTGGAACGTTGATGATCGCTGATCATCAGTGAACGTCCTGTGCACTGTCTGCGAACCGATGTGCCAGCACGAGATGTGTCGCGAGTCCAAAGACTTGTCACCGGACCAAGACCGTGTCCCGTGCCGGGGAAGCATGAGCAGACCACCGTCGTGCAGCCTCGCTCCTCTCTGGCCGCCTTGTCGGTCAGACCAGCCTGGAGCAGCTCACCTGCTACTCGCAGACCAAACCGTCGTGGTCGCGGTCTTGGTACCAGTCGTACTCTGCGTCCTTGCCCTCTTGGTACGGCCCGTACCCTGCAGCATTGGCCGCCCGGCAGGTGTCGAACCGGGGATCGAGGTGGGTGGACGGCTTGCGCGGTGCCGGTGGGGTGGGTTTCGGAGTGGATGGCGTCGCGGTGATGGTGCCGCCACCCAGGGGGATGGCCTTGGAGACCGGCAGCTTCTGGGCGGGACAGGTACGCAGCACTCGCACCATGGCGTCGCGTTCGGCCGCAGTGACCCACACCCCGTACCTGGCCTTGACCGCGACTTGGCGGGCGACGTAGGCGCACCGGAAGGACTTGTTCGGCGGGAGCCAGGTTGCGGTGTCCCCGTCGCCCTTGGCGCGGTTGGCTCCGGCGGCGACGGCCAGGAGGTTGAGCGGGTCGTTGGCGAGCTTGACCCTCTTGCCGGCGGCCCACCCGGCCGCACCCTTCTGCCAGGCGTCGCTGAGCGCGACGGCGTGGTCGATGTCGACCTCGCTGGCTCCGCCGTACACGAACCGGATCTGCTCGCCCGTGTACGGGTCGGGCTTCAGGGTGCCGGCGAGCACCTTGCAGGAGTTCTTCATTGACCTGCTCTTCAGGTCCCGGCGCAGGACGTCGTTGCGGGTGTCGCACCCGTTGCGGTCGGCGTCGTACCACGCCTGCCCGAACGCCTCTCGCGAGTAGCCCGTCTTGGGGGCGCGGCCTTTCACGGTCAGGGTCGCCACTGCGGCCAGCGCCGTGCCCTTGGTAGCAGCTGGGACGGGGGGCGCCGTCGGTGAGGGGCTGGGAGTCGGTGTCGGTGTCGCGGTGGGGGTAGGCGTCACGCTCGGGGTAGGCGAGGTGCTGGCGCTTGGCTGGCCTGACGACGGCGCAGCCGTGGGCTCGGTGGACCTGGTTGCGGGCGCGGCGGTGGGACTCTGCAGTGTGGGTCCGGCCGTGGCACCCGCCACGGTCGTCAGCACCAGGGCAGCAGCCAAGGCTGCTCCGGCCGCGGCCCGGCTGCGCAGCCAGGCCCAGTCAACGTGGCCGCGGAACAGAGCCACGAGCGCAACGACGAGCACGTAGCCCCCGGTCATGGCAAGGAGCCCGCTCATCCCCGAGCTCGCGGCGCCCAGCAGGGCCACGAGCACCAGCCCGCCCCAGCCGAGCCAGCTCGCCAGCGAGAGTCGGGAAGAGCCAGTCTCCGCGCGGGCCACGTTCGCTGCAGAGGTGTGAGGACTCACCGACCCCATGGATGGCCGCGTCGGGGGCGCTGGGGCGAAATGAGCCGTCCACTGGAACCCGTCCCAGTACCTCAGCTTGCCCTCCGGAGTCGGATACCACCCCGCTGGAGCGTTCATCTCACCACTGTCTCCACGTCGTTGCCCCCCTCTACCGAAGGGCGCCTCCAACGGTATTCCGGCGTCTTGACGCCCGTGTCCGAATCTCGGGTGAGAGGAGACACACGCAGCGGGACGGTGGTGGGCCGGCAAGCGCTGCCACGCCGGGCCAGCGCGATCGCTGACTGTGCCGGTATGTTTGGGACACAGATCCCTATCCCATTCGGCTGCAACGGTATTGGTGGAATGATGAGCGCTACGAGTTGGGATGACCACGCCCTGCCGATGTGGTTTGAGAAAACCCACTCCAGCGCACCCCCAGTCGCTGCACCCGACCTTGAGCCCACGTGCGCACTGGCCCAACTACGACAGCGAGCGGGTGGTGTCAGGCACCACCGCCACGTTCGACGTCGACAGACCGGGGCAAGAGCACCGGCTCAATCCTCTATGTACCCCCGGGAGGCAGAACCCTGCGGTTCGCAGTCTCGTTGACCGTTGACGATGAGCAGGCCTCCTGTTCACCCTCGAGGGGCAGTCGGTCACCCGACAGGACTTCGGGCGTCTGTGGCGCCCTGCTGCGAGGTCTGCGGGCCTTCCCGACGGGACGGGCCTGCACGTGCTGCGGCACTAGTACGCGTCATTGCTCATCCGCTACGGCGAGAGCGTGAAGACAGTGCAAGCGCGGCTGGGTCACGCCCACGCCTCGGAGACGTTGGACACCTACGGCCACTTGTGGCCGACTCGGATGACCGCACGCGGGAGGCCGTCGACTCGCAACTGGGCGGCGGCGCCCCAGACTTCTCTGCGGACAATCTGCGGACTGGTTCGCCTCACTGATCGTATTTCCGCAGGTCAGCGGCTTGAAGTGGACGAGTCGGGCTGTAGGCCGGGTTCTGTCCCGTGCCGCCGTTGCCGGCGACGCGGTGACGGTCATCCATCTCGGGTGGCCGTTGCCGACCACCTCCAGCGCCCTACCCGCGTGCTCGGGCGGGCCGCCCTCGATC
>JBBQNZ010000196.1:0-6272 GCA_038330415.1 Actinomycetales bacterium
GATCCTCGAGGGCTACGAGGAGAAGGCCACCAAGGTCCAGACCCAGTACGAGCGCGGTCTGATCACCGACGACGAGCGTCGCCAGGAGCTCATCGAGATCTGGACCCAGGCGACCAACGAGATCGCCAAGGAGATGGAGGCCAACCTCCCGCGCACCAACACCATCTACCGGATGGTGTCCTCGGGTGCTCGTGGTAACTGGATGCAGCTGCGCCAGATCGCCGGTATGCGTGGCCTGGTGTCGAACCCGAAGGGCGACATCATCCCGCGACCCATCCGCGCGAACTTCCGCGAGGGCCTGACCGTGCTGGAGTTCTTCATCTCCACGCACGGCTCGCGAAAGGGCTTGGCCGACACCGCACTGCGCACCGCCGACTCGGGTTACCTCACCCGTCGTCTGGTCGACGTGTCGCAGGACGTCATCATCCGTGAGGACGACTGCGGCACCGACCGCGGCCTGCCGATGCCGATCGCGGCCACCGACGAGCGCACCGGCGCCCGCACGGTGCACGACGACGTCGAGACCTCGGTCTACGCCCGCACGCTGGCGGAGGACGTCGTCAAGGACGGCGATGTGCTGGCCCCGGCCGGCATCGACCTCGGTGACGTCGTCATCGGTGCGCTGTTCGCGGCCGGCGTCGACGCGGTGAAGATCCGCTCGGTGCTCACCTGCGACTCCAAGGTCGGCACCTGCGCGCTCTGCTACGGCCGATCGCTGGCCACCGGCAAGCTCGTCGACATCGGTGAGGCGGTCGGCATCATCGCCGCGCAGTCCATCGGTGAGCCCGGCACCCAGCTGACGATGCGTACCTTCCACACCGGTGGTGTGGCCGGTGACGACATCACCCAGGGTCTGCCGCGTGTGGTCGAGCTGTTCGAGGCGCGCACCCCCAAGGGTGTCGCCCCGATCGCGGAGGCCTCCGGCCGGATCACCATCGAGGAGACCGACAAGTCTCGACGCATCCTGCTCACGCCCGACGACGGCTCCGAGGAGCACGCCTACCCGGTCACCAAGCGGGCGCGCCTGCTGGTGCAGGACGGCCAGAACGTGGCCGTCGGCACGCGCCTGACCCAGGGGTCGATCGACCCCAAGCAGGTGCTGCGCATCCTCGGCCCTCGCGCCGTGCAGGTGCACCTGGTCGACGAGGTGCAGAAGGTCTACCGCCAGCAGGGTGTGTCGATCCACGACAAGCACATCGAGGTGATCGTCCGGCAGATGCTGCGCCGGATCACGATCATCGAGGAGGGCGACGCCAACCTCCTGCCGGGCATGCTGGCCGAGCGTGGCCGCTTCGAGGGCGAGAACCGCCGTGTCATGGCCGAGGGCGGCAAGCCGGCCTCGGGTCGTCCCGAGCTCATGGGCATCACCAAGGCCTCGCTCGCGACCGAGTCGTGGCTGTCGGCGGCGTCCTTCCAGGAGACCACCCGGGTGCTGACCGAGGCCGCGATGGAGGGCAAGTCCGACTCCCTCCTGGGCCTGAAGGAGAACGTCATCCTCGGCAAGCTCATCCCGGCCGGCACGGGGCTTCCCCGCTACCGCAACATCGCGGTGGAGCCGACCGAGGAGGCCAAGGCCGCGATGTACTCCATGCCGAGCTACGACGACTACACCTACGCTGCCTTCGGGCCCGGCTCGGGTGAGGCCGTCCGCCTCGACGACAGCGAGTTGGGTCTCGACCGCCTCTGACGGTCGCTGCCCCGCCACAACGGGCGGGTGCGCCGGTGGTTCCCACCGCGCGCACCCGCCCGTCGGCGTTTTCGTAGGGTGGCGGGTGTGACGGATGCCGGTGCCGGGGGCCCGCTCCTCGGCGCACCTGCCGAGGTGGTGACCGTCGCCCGCGCCGAGACCCCCCACGGTGAGGTGGCGCTGCGCCGCCGCGGCGCGGTGCTCGAGCTCGTGGTCGACGGCATCTTCGCCATGGACACCGTCGACACCAGCACCGAGGTGGCCCTGGCCGAGCGCGCGCTGGGCCACCACCGGGCACCGCAGCGCGTGCTCGTCGGCGGGCTGGGCCTGGGGATGACGGCGCGCGCCGTGCTCGCCGACCCGCGGGTGCTCCACGTCGACGTCGTCGAGCTCGCGGCGCCGCTCGTCGGCTGGGCGCGCGACGGGCTGGCGCCCGAGCTCGCCGGCCTGGAGGGGGAGCGGTGCACACTGCACGTCACCGACGTGCTCGACGTGCTCGCCGGGGCAGGTCCCCCGCGCGGGCCGTGGGATGCCGTGCTGCTCGACGTCGACAACGGTCCCGACTTCCTCGTGCACCCCTCCAACGCACCGCTGTACACCCCGCGGGGGCTCGCGGCGGCCCGGTCGGTGCTGTGTCCCGGTGGCCTGCTGACGGTGTGGTCGTCACACCTGGCCCCCAGGCTGCTGCAGGCCCTGGCCGAGGTCGCGGTCGACGGTGACGAGGTCACCGAGGACGTCGTGCGGGTCGAGCGCGAGGGCCGCTCGTTCCGGTACGCCCTGTACTCACTCGCCCGGTCGAGCAGCGCCCTGCGAGGATGAACGCCGTGAGGATGAACGCCGTGAGGACGACGCCGTGAGGATGACGCCGTGAACCGTGACCTCGTGCTGCGCCGCGAGCGCCCGGAGGACACCGAGCCCACCCGGGTGCTGCACGACCTCGCGTTCGGGGTGCCCGAGGGGGCTGAGCACTCGCTCGAGACGCGCATCCTGGACCGGCTGCGCGTCGACGGTGACGTCGTCGACGCCCTGACGCTGGTGGCCGACCTGCACGGTGAGGTCGTCGGGCACCTCGTGTGCAGCCGCGCCACGATGGGGGAGGGGCCCTGCATCGCGCTCGGCCCGATCGCCGTGCACCCCGAGCACCAGGGCCAGGGCGTCGGCTCGGCGATGGTGGCCGCCGTGCTGGTCACGGCCGACCTCGCGGGCGAGCCGTCGGTGGTCCTGCTCGGTGACCCGGGCTGGTACGCCCACTTCGGCTTCGAGACCGCCGCCGAGCACGGCATCGGCTCGCCGGGCCCGTGGGCCGACCGGTTCTTCCAGGTGCGTCCACTGCAGGCCTGGCACCCCGGTCTGGCCGGTGCCTTCCGCTACCCCCCGGCGTTCGACCTGGACTCCTGAGCAGGGGTAACGATTTGGAGCGGCCCCCTGCCAACCGGTAATCTTGGTCATCGTGTCTGGCTAGGTCCAGACCCAGGAGCCGAGCTCCTCGCCGCAAGGCGCGGAACCGGCCTCGCCCACCTCTTGCCGGGCGCCCCACTCCTGCTGTTTCCGCAGGTGACTCATGGGGAGTGCAGGGAGGAGCACCCGGAGCGACACACCCGACATCGGGGGTCGCACCGGACATCCCAAGGAGCCACGGCACGATAGCCGCGGCATCGACCAGACAAGCAAAGGAACCAGGTTGCCTACCATCAACCAGCTGGTGCGCAAGGGCCGGCAGGACAAGGCCACGAAGGCCAAGACTCCTGCCCTCAAGGGCTCTCCGCAGCGCCGCGGTGTGTGCACGCGTGTGTACACCACCACCCCCAAGAAGCCGAACTCCGCCCTGCGCAAGGTCGCCCGCGTGCGACTCACCAGCGGCATCGAGGTCACCGCGTACATCCCCGGCGTCGGCCACAACCTCCAGGAGCACTCCATGGTGCTCGTGCGTGGCGGTCGTGTGAAGGACCTCCCGGGCGTCCGCTACAAGATCATCCGCGGCGCCCTCGACACCCAGGGCGTCAAGAACCGCAAGCAGGCCCGTAGTCGTTACGGCGCGAAGAAGGTGAAGGGCTGATGCCTCGCAAGGGACCCGCTCCGAAGCGGCCGCTCGTCATCGACCCGGTCTACCAGTCCCCGCTGGTGACCTCGCTGGTCAACAAGATCCTGCTCGACGGCAAGAAGTCGATCGCCGAGACCATCGTCTACGGCGCCCTCGAGGGCTGCAAGGAGAAGACCGGCACCGACCCGGTCCAGACCCTCAAGCGCGCGCTCGACAACATCAAGCCGACCCTCGAGGTCAAGTCCCGCCGCGTCGGCGGTGCGACCTACCAGGTTCCGGTCGAGGTCAAGCCCAACCGCGCGACGACGCTGTCGCTGCGCTGGCTGGTCGGCTACTCGCGCCAGCGGCGTGAGAAGACCATGACCGAACGCCTCATGAACGAGATCCTCGACGCCTCCAACGGCCTGGGTGCCGCTGTGAAGCGTCGCGAGGACACCCACAAGATGGCCGAGTCGAACAAGGCCTTCGCGCACTACCGCTGGTGACCACCCGTTGCGGTATGCCGTCCGCACCACCGTGCGTCCGGCATACCGCAGCCGTGGTCGGTGTTGACCGACCCGCACCAGAAACCGCACACCCCGCGAACGAGACGAGAGCACGCACGTGGCACAGGACGTCCTGACGGACCTCAAGAAGGTCCGCAACATCGGCATCATGGCGCACATCGACGCCGGCAAGACCACGGTGACCGAGCGCATCCTCTTCTACACCGGTGTCAACCGGAAGATGGGCGAGACGCACGACGGCGCCTCCACCACCGACTGGATGGAGCAGGAGAAGGAGCGCGGCATCACGATCACGTCGGCCGCCGTGACCTCCTTCTGGGAGGACCACCAGGTCAACATCATCGACACCCCCGGCCACGTCGACTTCACCGTCGAGGTCGAGCGTTCGCTGCGCGTGCTCGACGGCGCCGTCGCCGTGTTCGACGGCAAGGAGGGCGTGGAGCCCCAGTCCGAGACCGTGTGGCGCCAGGCCGACAAGTACGACGTGCCGCGCATCTGCTTCGTCAACAAGATGGACAAGCTCGGCGCGGACTTCTACTTCACCGTCGACACCATCAAGGAGCGCCTCGGCGCCGAGCCCCTCGTGCTCCAGCTGCCGATCGGTGCCGAGAACGACTTCATCGGTGTCATCGACCTGATCCACATGCGCGCGCTGGTCTGGCCCGGCGACTCCAAGGGTGACGTCACCCTCGGCGCCAAGTACGAGGTCCAGGAGATCCCGGCCGACCTCGCCGAGAAGGCGGCGGAGTACCGCCACCACCTCGTCGAGCGCGTGGCCGAGGCCGACGACGCCCTCATGGAGAAGTACCTCGACGGTGCCGAGCTGACCGCCGACGAGATCGTGGCCGGCATCCGCAAGCTCACGATCTCCTCCGAGGTCTACCCGGTGCTCTGCGGCTCAGCGTTCAAGAACCGCGGGGTGCAGCCGATGCTCGACGCGGTCATCTCCTACCTGCCCTCGCCGCTCGACGTGCCGCCCATGGTCGGCCACGCCGTCGGCAACGAGGACGAGAAGGTCTCGCGCGCGCCCAGCACCACCGAGCCGTTCTCGGCGCTGGCCTTCAAGGTCGCCTCGCACCCGTTCTTCGGCACCCTGACCTTCATCCGGGTCTACTCCGGCCACATCACCGCGGGCACCCAGGTTCTCAACGCGACCAAGGTCAAGAAGGAGCGCATCGGGAAGCTCTTCCAGATGCACGCCAACAAGGAGAACCCGGTCGGCGAGGCCCTCGCGGGTCACATCTACGCCGCCATCGGCCTGAAGAACACGACTACCGGCGACACCCTGTGCGACATCAGCAGCCCGGTCGTGCTCGAGTCGATGACCTTCCCCGAGCCGGTCATCCAGGTGGCCATCGAGCCCAAGACCAAGGGCGACCAGGAGAAGCTCGGCACGGCGATCCAGAAGCTCGCCGAGGAGGACCCGACCTTCCAGGTGCACCTCGACGAGGACACCGGCCAGACGATCATCGCCGGCATGGGCGAGCTGCACCTCGACATCCTCGTCGACCGCATGCGGCGCGAGTTCAAGGTCGAGGCCAACGTCGGCAAGCCGCAGGTGGCCTACCGCGAGACGATCAAGCGCTCGATCGACAAGTACGACTACGTCCACAAGAAGCAGACGGGTGGCTCCGGCCAGTTCGCCAAGGTACAGATCGCGCTCGAGCCGCTCGACACGGCCGACGGTGAGATGTACGAGTTCTCGAACAAGGTCACCGGTGGCCGCATCCCGCGCGAGTACATCCCCTCGGTCGACCACGGCATCCAGGACGCCATGCAGTACGGCGTGCTCGCCGGCTACCCGCTGGTCGGCATCAAGGCCACCCTGCTCGACGGCGCCTACCACGACGTCGACTCCTCGGAGATGGCGTTCAAGATCGCCGGCTCGATGGCCCTGAAGGAGGCCGTGCGCAAGTGCGAGCCCGTGCTCCTCGAGCCGATGATGGCCGTCGAGGTGCGCACCCCCGAGGACTACATGGGTGACGTCATCGGCGACATCAACTCCCGCCGCGGCCACATCCAGGCCATGGAGGACATC
>JBBQNZ010000197.1:0-6259 GCA_038330415.1 Actinomycetales bacterium
GGTGACGATCGCCGACGCTGCCCTCGTGGCCGCGGCCACGCTCAGCGACCGGTTCA
Source organism: Actinomycetales bacterium (assembly GCA_038330415.1). Classification (GTDB taxonomy): domain Bacteria; phylum Actinomycetota; class Actinomycetes; order Actinomycetales; family Dermatophilaceae; genus Fodinibacter. The sequence continues at coordinate 57 of JBBQNZ010000197.1, forward strand.
TCTCCGGGCGTCAGCTGCCCGACAAGGCCATCGACCTCATCGACGAGGCCGCCTCGCGGCTGCGCATGGAGATCGACTCGAGCCCCGTCGAGATCGACGAGCTGCGCCGCGCCGTCGACCGGCTGAAGATGGAGGAGTTTGCGCTCGAGAACGAGACTGACGACGCCTCTCGCGAACGCCTGGCGCGGCTGCGCAAGGACCTCGCCGACCGTTCCGAGGAGCTGGCCGCGCTCAACGCCCGCTGGGAGGCCGAGAAGGCCGGGCTCAACGCCGTCGGTGACCTGAAGGCCCAGATCGACGACCTGCGCGCCCAGGCTGACCGGCTCCAGCGAGACGGCGACCTCGCAGGTGCGTCGAAGATCGCCTACGGCGACATCCCGACGCTGGAGAAGCAGCTCGCGGCCGCTCAGGAGAGCGAAGCCGCATCCAGCTCGGGCGACGACGAGCCGATGGTCAAAGAGGAGGTCGGCAGCGATGACATCGCCGACGTCATCTCGGCCTGGACCGGCATCCCCGCCGGACGTCTGCTCGAGGGCGAGACCGAGAAGCTGCTGCACATGGAGCAGCACATCGGCGCCCGCCTCAGCGGCCAGGCTGCCGCGGTTCGAGCCGTGTCGGATGCTGTTCGCCGCACCCGCGCCGGGGTCAGCGACCCCGACCGCCCGACCGGGTCGTTCCTGTTCCTCGGCCCGACCGGCGTCGGCAAGACCGAGCTCGCCAAAGCCCTGGCCGACTTCCTCTTCGACGACGAGCGCGCCATGGTGCGCATCGACATGTCGGAGTACAGCGAGCGCCACTCGGTGGCGCGCCTGATCGGCGCTCCTCCCGGCTACGTCGGCTACGAGGAGGGCGGCCAGCTCACCGAGGCGGTGCGGCGCCGGCCTTACTCGGTGGTGCTGCTCGACGAGGTCGAGAAGGCGCACCCCGAGACCTTCGACATCCTGCTGCAGGTGCTCGACGACGGCCGGCTCACCGACGGGCAGGGCCGAACGGTCGACTTCCGCAACGTCATCCTGGTGATGACCTCGAACCTGGGCTCGCAGTACCTCGTCGACCCGACGCTCGACCCGCGGGCCAAGCACGAGGCGGTGATGGCTGCGGTGCGGCAGGCATTCAAGCCGGAGTTCCTCAACCGGCTCGACGAGGTCGTCGTGTTCGACCCCCTGACGACCGGCGAGCTCGCCCGCATCGTCGACCTGCAGGTGCGCACGCTGGCGACCCGGCTGCACGACCGCCGGATCAGCCTCGAGGTCACCGACACCGCGAAGGCGTGGCTCGCCGAGCAGGGCTACGACCCGGCCTACGGCGCCCGGCCGCTGCGCCGGCTGGTGCAGCGCGAGATCGGCGACCGGCTGGCCCGGGCGCTGCTGGCCGGCGACGTCCGCGACGGCGACACCGTGGTGGTCGACCGGGGCGAGGACGGCTTGCTCCTGCGCTGAGCTGCGCACCTGGGGCAACTTCGACCCATTGGTCGATCTTGTCCCGGGGCTGAGCCGGACACCCGGGGCAACTTTGACCCATTGGTCGATCTTGTCCCGGGGCTGAGCCGGACACCTGGGGCAAGTTTGACCTATTGGTCGATCTTGTCCCGGCCGTGTCGCTGCGGTGGGTGCGGTTACTGTTGCCGCCATGCGCCGACGCCCCACCCCAGCCCTGCGCGGCCGCCGACGCGTGCACGCCGTCGCGGGTTCGCTCGCTGTCGGCGTGGTGCTCGCCCTTGCTGGCTGCTCGGGTGACGCGCCCGAGGCTCCGGCGCAGAGCCCGACCGAGCAGTTGACGGCCGCGAAGCAGGCCTTCGACGCCGCGAAGACCGTGCAGCTCGACCTGTCCAGCCGCGACGTGCCGCTCCGCGAGAACGGCGTCACCGCCGCCAAGGGCGCCGGGGTCATCGACGTCACCGAGCCGAAGTTCCAGGGCACGATCACCGGCACCATCAAGGGGCTGGCCGGCACCATCGACGTCATCGCGTTCGGCGAGACGGCCTACCTGAAGTTCTTCACGCCGGACTACAAGAAGACCGACCTGAACACCCTGAACGCCCCGAACCCGGCGATGTTCTTCGACCCTTCAACCGGCATCTCCGCCCTGCTGCCGAAGACCGCCGACCCGAAGGCCGACGGCCAGACCCGGTCCGGCCAGGAGGTGCTGACCAAGATCAGCGGCACCCTGCCCGGCTCGACCGTCGAGGACCTGTTCCACCTCGGCGACGGCACCGGCACCTTCGCCGTGAGCTACGGCATCACCGACTCCGACCAGCTGCGTACCGCGACCCTGAAGGGGCCGTTCTTCCCCGCGGTCGAGGCGACCTACGTGCTGGTGCTCACCGACTACGGGGCACCCGTTGAGATCACCCGCCCCTAGGGCGCTGCTCACGACGGCCGCGATCGCCGTCTCCCTCGCCGCCGCCGACACCTACGTCGTGGTGCTGGCCCTCACCGACATGATGCGCGGGGTCGGGGTCACGATCGACGCGCTGCAGCGGGCGGCACCGATCATCTCCGGCTTCCTGCTCGGATACGTCGCGGTGCTGCCACTCATCGGCCGGGTCGCCGACCTCGTCGACCGGCAGCGGGTGCTGCTCGCCTGCCTGGGGGTGTTCGTCGCCGGCTCGGCCGTCACTGCCCTGGCCACCGACCTGCCGGTGCTGGTCACCGGACGCGTGGTGCAGGGCGTCGGCGGTGGAGGCCTGGTTCCGGCCACCCTGGCGATCGTCGCCCAGCTCTGGCCCGCCGATCGCCGCGGGGTGCCCCTGGGCGTGGTCGGCGCCGTGCAGGAGCTCGGCTCGGTGCTCGGGCCGGTGCTGGGCGCGCTCGTGCTGGTTGTCGCCGAGTGGCGGGCCATCTTCTGGCTCAACGCGTTCCTCGGCACCCTGCTCGCCGCGGCCGTCGTCGTGACCGGCGGGGGCAGCATCCCGCGGCCCCGTGCCCTCGTCGTCGCGCTGTCGGCGGTGGCGGCGGTCACCGGGTGGCTCACCCTGGCCGCCCCCGACGCGCTCGTCACCAGCGTCTCGCTCGGGCTGCCGTTCGTCCCCTTCGGTGAGGCAACGTCGAGACTGGCCACCCCGATCGGCGTCGTCGCAGCGGTCTCCCTCCTCGCGGCGCTGGCCGTCGGCGGCCGGGGTGCCTGGCCGCTGCTGCGCCGCGCCGACCTGCTCGGTGCCCTGCTGCTCGGCGGTGCCCTGGGCTGTGTGGTGCTCACCTTCGCCGCCTCCGAGCCGGCCACGGAGGTCGTGGGCCCGCTCGGTGTCGCGCTGCTGCCGGCGGCACTGCTGCTCGCCGTGCTGTATGCCGTGCACCACCGCCGGGCGACCTCGCCGCTGGTGCCCCGGGGCCTGGTCCGCGGCGGGCTGGTCTGGGCCCTCGTGGTCTCGCTGCTCGTCGGGGTCGCCCTCGTGGCGGTGGTGGTCGACGTGCCGCTGCTCGCGCACATCGTCGAGGGGGCGAGCCAGACCGAGGCCGCCCTGGTGCTGGTGCGCTTCCTGCTCGCCGTGCCGGTCGGCGCGCTCGCCGGCGGATGGGCGCTGCGGCGCCTCGGCAACGGCGTCGTCGCCGCCGGCGGACTGGCTCTGACCACCGTGGGCCTGGCCGCCATGAGCACGTGGGGCCGGGGGTCGCTCGACCACCTCCCGGCCACCGTGGTGCTGGCCCTGGCCGGCCTCGGCATCGGGCTCGCGCTCGCACCGGTCAACGACGCCGCGCTGGCGGAGGCGACGAGCGACACCAGCGGCACGGCATCCGCGCTCGTCGTCGTGGCGCGGATGGTGGGAATGGTCGTGGGCATCGCGCTCCTCACCGCCATCGGGCTGCACCAGTACTACGCACTGGTCGCCACCCTGCCCGACCCCACCGACACCGAGGCCCTCAAGGGCGCGGCCGTGGTGCAGGTGGCCTGGGTGTTCCGCGGCGCTGCCGTGGCGGCCGGCCTCGGCGCGCTCGCCGCGCTGGCCCTGGGCCTGCGCCGCCGCACCGGCGAGCACGCGACCACCTTCGGCCTGTAGCCACGGCGGTAGCGTCACACGCATGGCCACCACTGCTGATCTGCTCATCGACTCGCTCGGCCGGGTCCGCGACACAGCGCACCGGGTGCTCGACGACACCCCCGACACCCTCCTGGCCACTGCGCCGGCACCCGGCACCAACACTGTCGCGTGGCTGGTCTGGCACCTCACCCGCGGGGTCGACGCCCAGGTCGCCGGCGCCTTCGGGTACGACGCGGCGTGGGAGGCCGGTGGCTGGCGCGAGCGCTTCGCCCTGCCGCTGCCGGCCGACGCCCACGGCTACGGCATGAGCTTCGACGAGGTGCTGCTCGTGCAGGCCTCCACCGAGCACCTGCGCGGCTACCTCGATGCCGCCTTCGCCGCCGCCGAGGACGCGCTGCGCGAGGTCACCGACGCCGACCTCGACCGGGTCGTCGACGAGCACTGGGACCCGCCGGTCACCCTCGCGGTGCGGCTGGTCAGCGTCGTGAACGACTGCACCCAGCACGCCGGCCAGGCCGCCTACGCGAGCGGCATCCTCAGCCGGCGGTGAGCACGTCGGCGATCGCGTCGGCGACAGCGCCGGGTGCCTCGTAGGTGAGCATGTGCCCCAGCCCGGGCAGCACGGTGAGCTGCGCACCGCGGATGCCCGAGGCAAGGGCCCGAGCGTGCGTCACCGGGGTCAGCCGGTCGGCGGTGCCCACGAGCACCCGGGTGGGGACCGCCCCGAGGTGCTCGAGGGCTTCGGTCTCGTCGTGATGCTGCAGGGCCAGGAAGTAGCGCCCCAGCGTCGGCAGCGAGGTGTGCCGGATGAGCGTCACCCCGGGCACCACCGTCTCGCGGGCCGTGTCGCGGCCGTAGAGGAGCCGGGTCTGGGCCCGGGTCGACATCAGCCGTCCGGGCGCCACCCGGGGAGCGCGGGCCGAGGCCCGCATGATCGCCCGCTCGAGCGGCAGCCGCACCCGGTCCTCGCCCACCTTGGCCGACGTCGCCACGAAGACGACCCCACGCACCCGGTCGGCCAGCGCCTCCGCGTGGTCGGCGGCCCACGCCATGATCGTCATGCCACCCATCGAGTGCCCGGCCAGCACCAGGGGCCCGGTCGGCGCGAGAGCCGTCAGCACCCGCTGCAGCACCTCGCCCAGCTCGTGCACCGTCGGGGTGCGCGACTCGGGAGTCGACTGGCCGTGCCCGGGCTGGTCGAACGCCACGACCCGCACCCCGAACCGCGAGCGGAGCAGCTCGACGACCGGCAGCCAGCTCTCGTGGGTGAGGGTCCAGCCGTGGGCCAGCACGACGGTCACCCCGTCGGCTGCGGTGCCGGCGGCCGCCGCCGTGGCCGGCCACTCGACGACGTGCACGTCGGTGCCGGCACCGAGCCGGACCCGGTGCCGCACAGCGCCGTCCGGAAGCCGAGCAGCGCGGGAGGTGGCCCGGCGCGAGGTGGTGCGTGACGGCATCCGCTCAGTCCTTCAGCTGCACGACGACGGGGGCGTGGTCGCTGGCGCCGGTGCCCTTGCGCTCCTCGCGGTCGATGGCCGCGCCGACGACCCGGGAGGCGAATGACGGTGAGCCGAGCACGAAGTCGATGCGCATGCCGCGTCGCTTCGGGAAGGCGAGGCGCTGGTAGTCCCAGTAGGTGTAGGTGCCCGGGCCGGGGGTGTGGGGGCGCACGACGTCGACGAACCCGGCATCCAGGAAGGCGTCGAAGGCGGCGCGCTCGCCGGGCGAGACGTGGCTCTTGTCGAGGTAGTACTCCATCGACCACACGTCGTCGTCCTGCGGCGCGATGTTCCAGTCGCCGCACAGCGCCACGGGGGTGCCGTCGGCCGCCCACTCGGTGGCCCGCTCGCGCAGCCGCGCCAGCCAGTCGAGCTTGTAGGTCATGCGCGGGTCGTCGAGCGCGCGGCCGTTGGGTACGTAGACCGACCACAGCCGGATGCCGTTGCACGTCGCCCCGATCGAGCGCGCCTCCGTGACCAGCGGCTCACCCCAGCCGGGGTCGCCGTCGAAGCCGACCTGCACGTCGGCCAGGCCCACCCGCGAGAGGATCGCGACGCCGTTCCACGTCGCCTCGCCATGGAGGGCGACCGCGTACCCGCGGTCGGCGAGCTCGCCGCCCAGCAGATCGAGGAACGAGTCGTCGGCGAGCTTGGTCTCCTGGAGGCAGACCACGTCCGGCTGGCGCTGATCCAGCCACGGCAGCAACCGCGGCACGCGCTGCTTG
>JBBQNZ010000198.1:0-6206 GCA_038330415.1 Actinomycetales bacterium
GGATATGGCCCCAGACGTACGTCAGGAACTTCAACAACGCGTTGGCCCTGTGTTCCTCGAGCTCGTTCGCCCGAACTGCCCAACCGCTTGGACGCCTCGGACTGGCTCAGCCCGTCCGGTGACCACCCCAGCATCGACTGAACCTGCGCCAGCGGGAGCGACTTCAAGTCGACTTCGCCGGGTCCAGGCGGCGGTGGCGAAGGGATCGGGGTCCCCCCGGCGGTCACACTGTCTCCGACGCCTGGTCCGCGTTCCGCGGGTCCTGGCGTCACGCGCGATCGCCTCCCAGCCGGGTCACGGCCTATGTGCTCCTCCGCCTTCCTGACCATCGTGGGCTCGCCGCCCAGTCCGGACTTCCGAAGGTAATGGGCACATGCGGGCTCATTGTCGGGCATTGTCGCAGGTCAGGGGCGTGGTGGGTCCGTCGGCGCTCGATTCCTGTAGGCACACGACTTTGCGCGTGTCGCTCGACATGACCGCTCGTTCGGGGTTGAGTGGTGGGCATGTACCTGCGGGAGACGCGGCGGACCAACCGGGACGGCTCGGTGGTGGCCTACCTGCAGCTGGCGCACAACGAGCGCCACCCGGAGACCGGGAACTCGGTGGCGAAGGTGATCCACAACTTCGGCCGCGCCGAGCATGTCGACCGTGACGCGCTGTCGCGGCTGGTGTCGTCGATCTCGCGGTTCTTGACCCCGGAGCAGGCGCTGGTCGCCGCGACCGGAGCGGACGTGGAAGTGCTGGACGCACGTCGCCTGGGTGGCGCCTGGACGCTGGACCGGGTCTGGGAACGGCTCGGGATCGGGGCTGCGATCCGTCGGGTCGCCACCGGCCGCCGCTTGGACGGGGAGGCGGTCGAGCGGGTGGTGTTCGCGTTGGTCGCGCAGCGTGCGTTGGAGCCGGGCAGCAAGCTGGCCGGCACCCGGTGGGTCGCGGAGCGGGTCGCGATCGGCGGCTGCGCGGGGTTCTCCGACGACGCCGCATACGCCGCGATGGACTTCTTGCTCGACGCGCTCGAGGAGATCGCCGCCGAGATCTTCGGCTCGGTGGCCACACTGCTGAACCTCGACCTGGACATTCTCTTTGTCGATACGACATCAACGTATTGGGAGGTCGACGTCACCGACGAGCTGGTCGACCTGGCCGAGACCGTCGAGGACGACGGGACCAGCCGGCCCCTTGAGCAGGCCAAGCGGGCGTTCGGCCATTCCAAGGACCACCGAACCGACCTGCCCCAGGTGGTGATCGCGATGGCGGTCACCCGCGACGGGGTCCCGGTGCGGTGCTGGACGTTCCCCGGCAACGAGAACGACCAGGCCATCATCCGCACTGTCAAGCACGACCTGGCCGGGTGGAACCTGCACCGGATGGTCTGGGTCGCCGACCGGGGGTTCGCCTCCGCCGCGAACCGGGCGTACCTGACCCGCGGTGGCGGGCACTACATCCACGCCGAGAGGCTGCGCCACACCAACAGCGAGGCCGCCGCCGCGCTGGCCCGTCCGGGCCGGTACGCCACCGTCGCGGGCAACCTTCGGGTCAAGGAGGTCCACGTGGCGCCCGGTGGTCACGGCGACGGCGACGACGGCGCCCGCACGCAGCGGTTCGTGGTCTGCCACAACCCCGAACAGGCCGACCGCGACGCCGTCGTGCGCGGCCGACTGGTGGCGCACCTGCACGAGCTCATCGCCGGCTCCGACAAGTGGACCGCTCGACGTCGCGACGAGCTCGTCGGATCCCTGAAGGGCAAGCCCGGGCTGCGCAGGTACTTGCGCCGCACCGCCGGCGGGCTGCTCCGCATCGACGCCGCGGCGGTCAAGGCCGAGTCGCACCTGGACGGCAAGTGGCTGCTGCGCACCAGCGACCCCACGCTGACCCCCGAGGACCTTGCCGCGGCCTACAAGCAGCTCTTGCAGGTCGAGCGCGGCTGGCGCGACATGAAGGGCGCCCTGGGCCTGCGCCCGGTGTTCCACCACCGCGAGGACCGGATCCGCGCTCACGTCCAACTCTGCTGGCTCGCGCTGCTGCTGATCCGGGTGGTCGAGAACGCCACCGGCGACACCTGGCGAAACGTCCGCCATGAGCTCGACCGGATGCACCTGGTCACCCTCGCCACCGCCGACGGCCACATCGCCCAACGCACCACCACCACGACCGGCCAGAAGACCATCCTGGCCGCCCTCGAGCTCCCCGAGCCGCCGCGGTTCTTCGACTTCACAGTGCCCCAGACCAGCTGAACCAGCCCGTCACGCGGCTCTGTAGTAACACGACCCCAACCCGCCGTTTCGGCGTTTCCCCAGATCACAGGCCATATTCGGTCGATCGTGTGCCCGTCATCTTCGGAAGTCCGGCCAGTGCTGACGGTCACTCGGGCGGTGAGGCCGAAGGCCGCCCAGCAACTAACACCCGAAGGGGGCCACGAATTGAAGTCGCTTCCATCGAGTTGCCAGTAGTGCAGCGCGATCTGCCGGGCTGCCCGGCCCAAGGCTGTCCAAGGGCGCTGGCTCTTTAGTGGCCGCGTATCGTGTCGCGTGTGTTCTGGCCCTCACGCCGTTCGAACTTGCTGGTCAGGAGGGCCTCGATCTTGTCCGTGGCGCCTTGGAGCGCTTCGCCGAGAGTCGCAGCGTGATGGTCGACTGTGACGGGGTCCATCCCCGCGGGTCGCGCCTCGATCAGACAACGGAAGTCGTCCCCTGTCGAACGGCCAGCGCTTTCGTTGCGGAGATGGACCTCGACCCGCGTCAAGCGGTCCTCGAACCTCGCCAGGGCACTCCCCAGGTCTGCTTCGGTCCGTTCGATGAGGGCCGCACTGCCTTCGACGTTCTTGTCAGTGTTGACCTGGATCTTCATTGGATGTCTCCTGACCGGCTCATTCCTGAGCCTCGAATGGGGCTACCTCGGCTGGGCGTGCGATGGTCACTGGTGCGAAGAGTCACAGTCCTGCCGCAGTCGGTCTTCCAAGCCGCGATCAACGTCTCCTCGACTCCCGTGGATCGGGTTGGTCTACAGTCTCTCAGCCCATTGGTGGATCGACGTTAGGTGAGCGCGCTCAGCCCGAACCACCAACTGGGCTGAGCGAGATGCGGCGAAGCGACGCAGGCCTTGGGTCCGGCCTGAACCGCCCCGAGTCTCCCGGAGGGTGTCCCCTTCGCGGAACGTGTGGGAGCGGTGGCCGACTGCGCCGCGCGTGTGCGGATACTGCACCGGCCGCGACGACTGGTGCGCGAGAGTGGTCAGCGAGAGGTGCGGCGGCGGAAGAGGAACGCCGACGCAGCCCAGGACCCGGTCAGGAGGAGCAGGCACCAGCCGACAGCGAGGATCGCCTCGGCGGCGGTCGGGGTTCCCATCAAGAGCCCTCGCAGCGTCTCGATGACCGGGGTGACGGGTTGGTTCTCGGCGAAGCCGCGCAGGACGGCCGGCATCGTCGCGGTAGGGACGAAGGCACTCGACAGGTAGGGCAGGAACAGGATGACGAAGGTGAATGCGTTGGCCGACTCCGGGCTGCCCGCCACCAAGCCGAGCGCCGCGGACAGCCAGGAGACCGCGAGGATGAACAGCGCCACGAGCGCGAGGGCAGCGGCCCATTGCAACGGGCCGGCCACGGGTCGCCATCCGACGGCGTAACCGACGGCGATCACGACCGCGGTGGAGAGCAGGTTGCGGGCGAGGCTGGCCGCGACGTGGCCAGTGAGCATGGCGCTCCCAGCGATGGGCATCGAGCGGAACCGGTCGACCACGCCATTGACCATGTCGGAACACACGCTGACCGCCGTCGTGGCGGAACCGAACCCGGCGGCCAACAGGATGATGCCGGGCACCACGTAGTTGACGTACGGCGAACCCGTGTCTATCGCCCCGCCGAACACGTAGACGAACATGAGCATGAGCAGCACCGGAAGGATGATCGACATCACCAGGGTTTCGACGTCGCGCGAGGTGTGTCGGATGCTGCGGGCGATCATCGCGGCGTTCTCGCCGGCAAAGTTCGCCAATGGGCTCAGCGTGCTCAAGCGGCGGCCCCTTCTCGGTGGGTGAGCGCCAGGAACACCTCGTCGAGGGTTGGGCGGTCGAGGGTGATCCGGCCCACCACCAGGCCAGCGTCGTCGAGCTCGGTGAGCAGTCGTCGCAGGTCGGCAGCCGACCCGTCGGTCGCGACATCCACCACGCCCGTCGAGCTCTCTCCGACGACGCGGTCCCCGAGGATGCCGCGTGCCCGTGCGAGATCGTGCTCCGGTGCGATCTCAAGACGAGCCACCTCCCCGCGCAGCTGAGCCTTGAGCTTCTGGGCCGTTCCCTCGGCGATCAGGACGCCGGCGTCGAGCACGAGCACCCGGTCGGCCAGTACGTCTGCCTCCTGGAGGTACTGCGTGGTGAGCAGCACCGCCGTCCCCGCCGAGGCGAGTCGCCGCACGGCAGCCCACACCGTCTCGCGGCTGTGGGGGTCCAAACCGGTCGTGGGCTCGTCGAGGAAGAGCACGGCCGGGGGTGTCAACAGCGACATGGCCAGGTCGAGGCGTCGCCGCATGCCGCCCGAGTAGGTCGAGACCCGGCGGTCCGCGGCGTCGGTGAGGTCGAGCTCGGCGAGCAGCGTCGCGCAGCGGCCGCGTCGCTCGGAACGATGCAGGTGCCGCAGGCGCGCCATGAGCTGCAGGTTCTCCCGACCTGTCAGCCGGCCGTCCACCGCCGAGTCCTGAGCGGTCAGGGCGAGGTGGCGGCGGGCAGCGGCCGGCTCTGCCAGCGCGTCGGTTCCGGCGATCCGCACACTGCCTCGGTCCGGCTGGGTGAGGGTCGCCAGGATCCGAATGGTGGTCGACTTGCCCGCGCCGTTGCGCCCCAGCAGCGCCACAACCTCGCCACGGGCGACGGTGAGGTCGACGCCCGCAAGGACGCACCGCCCGGCATAGCTCTTCGCCAACCCTCGTGCCTGGATCCCAGACGTTGCCTCGTCCATCGGTGCACCCTTCTGTGTATTTCATACACTTGTCTGTGTATGGCGCATACTGTGTACCCTCCACACTGTCAGCGCAACCCCTGCGACGGGAAAGGTCGAGTGGATCCCGAGTTCCGGCCCACGGCGGAGCAGGTCGCGGCCCTGCCACTCGGGGTCGCGCGCGCGTGGGGGCTCGATGAACACGTGCGCAGTGGCCCCAAACCCGGCCTGACCCTCGCGGCGATCACCCGCGCCGCGATCGACCTCGCCGACGCTGACGGGCTAGAGGCCGCATCCATGGCCCGCATCGCGTCTCGCCTGGGCTACACGACGATGTCGCTCTACCGCTACGTCGGCAGCAAGGACGAGCTGCTCGTGCTGCTGCTCGACGCCGTCACCGAGGACGCCCTGCGCGACGCACCTCCCGTGACCGCGGGCGACTGGCGCTCCGCCCTGCGCGGTTGGGCCGAACAACAGCTCGCCGTGCTGCTGGCCCACCCGTGGATCCTCTCGCTGCGGATGCCGGGCCCGCCCATGGGACCCAACAGCCTCGCCTTCGTCGAGCGGGGGCTCCAGGCAATGGAACGCCTGCCGCTGCAACCATGGGAGCGGATGGCGGTCATCGGTCTCCTGTCCAGCTACGCCCTGAGCGAGGCGCGCTTCTCGGTGGATGCAGCCGACAGCACCCTGGGGTACGGCGAGCAGCTACGGATCCTCGTCGACCCCGCCCGCTTCCCCGCACTGCACGCCGTCATCGCGTCAGGTCAGCTCGACGACATGCACCCGCCGCCCCCGGGCTCCATCGACGACGGCACACGGTTCGGCGTGGAGCGCATCCTCGACGGAGTCGAAGCGCTCGTCGCCCCTCGGCTCGCCCCGCCCGAGAAGCCACACCGCAGCACCTGACGTCCCGGCCCATGATGCGCCAGGACGCGGTCACCCTAGAAATGACCCAACTGCCCCAGCCGGCCCCTGCCCCGTCGTCGCGTCCCGCCTCGGCTCAAGCCGCGACCGGAGCGGGCCTGGCGCGCGCTGTCGATTCCAGGAGGCGCGATGCCGAAGGGGCGCTTCCCCGCCTGACAACGCGGCAAAGAAGGCGCGAGACCGAAGACATGCGTCTCTGCGCCTGGACGGCATCGCGCTTGGGTTGTCGGCGGGCTCAAGAGGGAGCGCGACGGCCCGGGTGGCGGCGGTCTGTAGGTTCAGTGCGCGACCGCGCGCTTCCCGAAGTGGATGGCTGCCTGCCGGTGAGGGTGAGGAGGTGGGACTGGATGGGGGC
>JBBQNZ010000199.1:0-6116 GCA_038330415.1 Actinomycetales bacterium
GGCTCGCTGCTGCGGATGCCGGGGCTCGACGGCATCCGGGCCGTCGCCGTGATGGCGGTGCTCGTCTTCCATGCCAACCCGAACTGGCTCCCGGGTGGGTTCCTCGGCGTCGACGTCTTCTTCACGCTCTCCGGGTTCCTGATCACCTCACTGCTGCTCACCGAGCTGGAGGCGCGCGGCGGCATCAGCTTCGGCCGCTTCTACCAACACCGCGCCAAGCGCCTCCTGCCCGCCCTGATCCTCGTCCTCGCCGCCACCTCATTGCTTGCACTGACAGTGGCCCAGGATGCCGCCGCCCGGGTGCGCGAGGACCTCATCGCCTCCGCGCTCTACGTCACCAACTGGTGGTACGTCGCTCACGGCACGCCCTACTTCGAGTCCACCGGACGGCCACCGCTGCTGCAGCACCTGTGGTCGCTGGCGGTGGAGGAGCAGTTCTACTTCGTCTGGCCGGTCCTGCTCTACGGCCTGTGGCGCCTCGGCCGAGTCGAAGCCGTCCGCGTCGGAGCGCTCGCGGGCGTGCTCGCCTCCACCGTCCTCATGGCATGGATCGCGATCCGCGACGGGGTCCCCTTCGTCACCGACTCGGGCCGGGTCTTCTTCGGCACCGACACCCACGCCATGACGCTGCTCGTCGGGGCGGTCCTGGCCACCTACTGGACGCAAACCGGCGCCATCGCGGCCCTCACCACCCGAGGCCGCCGCCTGGTGAGCGCCCTCGGCATGGCCTCGCTGGTCGCTCTCGTCGCCGCGTTCCGGTTCGCCGACCCGATGTCGTGGGGCCTGTACCGCAGCGGCTTCCTCATCGTGGCCGTCATCACCGCAGGGGTCGTCGCCGCGGCCGCCGTCAACGGGACGGCCTTCTCCCGAGCCCTGTCCGTGCCACCGCTTCGCTGGGTCGGCCAACGGTCCTACGGCATCTACCTGTGGCACTGGCCGATCTTCATGGTGCTGCGCCCCGGCATCGACCTCGAGGCCCGCGGCTGGCCCGTCGAGGTCGCCCGGTTCGCCCTCACCCTCCTGGCCGCGGAGCTCTCCTACCGATTCGTCGAGATGCCGGTGCGCCGGGGAGCGGTCGGCCGGCTCTGGGCCGGCTGGCGGGAGTCGGTCCAATCCGGCCGCCCGACACGGGCACCGCTGGTCGCCGCCGCGACCGTCGGCATCGTCGTCGCGCTCGGCGTGGGCCTCAGCCTGGTGCGCGAGCCGACCCTGCCGGTCGAGCTCCAAGGCCTGACCCCGGTCGGAACCGGCACGCTCACGGCATCCGATGCCGCTGCTGCACCTGCCCGGATGCCGGCCGCGGCCACCCAGCGGCCACCCACCCCTGCGCCGGCCCCGAGACCTCAGCAGGCGGCAGCAACACCCCGAGCAGCCCCGCCACCCCCAGCCAAGCGAAAGGCCAGGGCCACCACGACGACCACGGCCACCACGACGACCACGGCCGTCGGTGACTCCGTCATGCTCGCCGCAGCCCCAGCCCTCGACGCCCAGATCTCCCACATCACCGTCGACGCCGACGTGAGCCGGAGCCCCGAGGTGATCTTCGACCGGATCCGCGAGCGCAAGCGCCTCGGCCGGCTCGGCGACGTGGTGGTCATCGGCGCCGGCACCAACGGCCGTATCCGCAGCTCCGACCTCACGTCGATCCTCAACCTGCTCAAGGACCGCAGACGCGTCATCCTGGTCACCTGCCACGCCGATCGGTCGTGGATCGCCCAGTCCAACAGCGCAATCCGCGAGGCCGGCCAGCAGTTCGCCGGCGGCAACGTGCGCGTCGTCGACTGGGACACCTACGCCGCCCGCCACGGCGCGATCCTCTACGGCGACGGCATCCACCCCCGGCCGGGCGCCGGCGCCAAGGCCTACGCGCGCCTGATCCGGGCGGCGACCACGCGGTGACAACCCAGGGCCGCCACGAGCTCGCCCGGCTGGCCCGGCCCGCCCTCAGCCGGCCGTGACCAGCAGCACGACGTCCGCCAGGGCTATGCCGACAGCCGCAAGGAACGGCCAACGACCGCGACCGTGGAGCACCACCCCACCGAGCAGGGCCACGACCACGAGCCCACCCACCGACCACTGCCACGCCAGGTCAGCGCCGAGAACAACGACGAGCGTCGCCGCGACGAGCACCGTCACGGACGCGGCCGGCAGCCGCCGCGCCCCGACCCGGTGCGGCAGCCCCCGGATGCCGGTCGCCTCGTCGTCCGCGATGTCCGGCAGCACGTTGAGCAGGTGCGCCCCCACCCCGAGCAGGGCGCCCGCGACCATCACCCACCATGCGGGCACCGCGGGCGGCTGCCCGGCGAGCGACACGAACACCGTCAGCCCCCCGAACGACACGGCGTAGGGCAGCCACGACCACGCTGTCCCCTTCAGGCCCGCGTTGTAGGCCCACGCCGACGCGACGCAGAGCAGGTGCACCAGTCCCGCTGCCACCCCGCAGGCCAGTGACAGGACGACCGTGGCGACCACGGCAATGGCGCACGCCACCGTGACGCTACGCGTGCTCACCTCTCCAGTGGCGAGCGGCTTGTCGGCGCGCGCCACCGCCCGATCGCGCGCGGCGTCGATCAGGTCGTTCGACCAGCCGACGGACAGCTGGCCGGCCAGCACGGCCAGGCCCACGAGCACCAACCGCTGCCCATCGAGGCCGTCAGCCACCCCCAGCAGCAGCGAGAGCACGACCACCGCCAGGGCCGGACCGGCATGTGCGGCCCGCAGCAGCGAAGGCATCGACAGCACCCGCCTCAGGCCGGCCGGGCGAGCGTGTTGACGGCAGCCCGGTGCACCTCCACGAGCGAGGTCCAGGTCATCGGACCCTCAGCGCCCCGTCGCGCGCGCACTCCAGGGCCGCCGCCACCGCGCCGATCGACACGACATCGGCCCCGAGGGTGGAGGCCACGAGCTCTGGCGCCGGTAGGTCGAGCTCGTCGGGCAGCAGGCGCCGCGCCACGACGAGCAGCTCCTGGACCCCCGGCGCCAACCCGCCGGAGACGATGATCCGCTGCGGGTCGTACAGGCTCCCGAACACCCCCGCGATCCGCGCCAGCGTCGCACCCGCGCGCTCCACCAACGCTCGAGCCGCCGGGTCCCCTGCGCGGGCGAGGTCGATGACGGCACGCGCCGTGACGGCATCCGCCGGGAGGGCGCGCAGCGGGTGGTCGGCCGGCAGCGACCCCGACGCCACGGCCTCACCGGCCCACTCCGCGAGGTGGTGACCGATGCCGTGGGCCGCGTCGACGCCGCGCAGGTGCCGGAGCACGACGACCTCGCCGACGCCACCGTGGGCGCCCCGCAGCAGGGTGCCGTCGATGACGACGCCGGCTCCGAGCCGCTGGCCGGCCAGCAACGTCACCGTGTTCCGTAGCCCCACCGCCGCACCCCTGGCGTGCTCCGCCACGGAGGCGAGCACCGCGTCGTTCTCGATGCGCACCAACGGAACCCACGACGACAGCAGGCCGGCGAAATCGGGGTTCATCCGCAACCAGAAGCCGGCGCGGTGCACCGGGGAGAGCCCCGCCGAGTCCACCGGTGCCGGCACGCCCACGCACACCGACAGCACGTCGCCGCGGGCGCAGCCCGCCTCCACCAGCGCCGCGTCGATCGCCTTCGACACCAGCGTGCGGCGCCGGGCGGCGGAGTCACCGCCCACCGCGACCAGGTCGGTGCGGGTGGCGAGGGTGTTGCCGCGCAGGTCGGCGACGGTGGTGACGAGGTGCCCCTGCCCGGCATCCACCCCGACGACCACGGCAGCGTCGGCGCGCAGCTCGAACCGTCGCGCCGGCCGGCCCTTGCGGTAGTCGCCCCCGGCCCGCGCGTTGGGCAGCTCGCGCACCAGCCCGAGCAGCAGGAGGTCGTCGATCGCCTCGATGGTCGTCGAGCGCGACAGCCCGACCGCGCCCAGGGCGTCGCCGGCCGTGAAGACGTCGGCGTCCCAGGCGAAGCGCAGGAGCGCGTCGAGGCTGGCCCGCCGTGGAACCGACTCGCCGGCACCTCGCGACCGCTCACCGAATTGCCCTGTCACTTGGGGTTGCCCTCCGTCCTCTCCTGGGCCATCATGCCTGTGGGGCAATTTATACGATGACAAAATCTACTAGGCGGAACTTGTCCCTCCCGCCAGCAGGGCCGGAGAGGACAACGACGTGCCTTCACCCCAGCAGATCACCAGACGCAGCCTCCTCGCGGGCATACCGGCCGCGGCGCTCGCCACCGGAGCGGCCGGCTGCTCGAGCTCGAGCGGGCGAGAACCCGTGCGGTTCCTCCTCAGCAAACCCGAGGCCATCCCCTACTTCCGCGACCTCATCGCGAAGTTCAACGCCTCCCAGCAGGACGTCGAGGTCGTCTTCGATACCTCATCGAACCTGCAGGCCGGCTTCCTGCGCGGCAACCCACCCGACCTCGGGCTGCTGAACTACAACATGGAGATGGCGCGCTTCATGGCGCGCGGCGCGCTGAGCGACCTCCAGGACATGCCCGAGGCGCAGCGCATCCTGCCCGAGGTGCAGAAGCTGGTGAACAACCTCGCCACCTACCCGGGGCGCACCAGCGTGCTGCCCTACTCGGTGATGGCCGCGTCGGTCATCTACAACAAGCAGATCTTCGCCGACAACGACATCGAGGTGCCCGAGACCTGGGACGACTTCATCGCCGTCTGCGACAAGCTCCAGGCCGCGAACGTCACGCCGATCTACGCGACCTTCAAGGACGCCTGGACCGTCTCGCAGGGCCTGTTCGACTACACCGTCGGCGGGATGGTCGACGTGGCGACGTTCTACGACCAGCTGCGCAAGGAGGGCACCAATGTCGGCCCGAGCTCGAGCGTGTCGTTCACCAAGACCCTCAGCGAGCCGGTGGGCCGGATGGACATGCTCGCGCAGAAGTACACCAACGACGATGCCCCGAGCCGTGGCTACGGCGACGGCAACCTCGCCTTCAGCAAGGGCGAGGGGGCGATGTACTTCCAGGGGCCGTGGGCGCTGGGCGAGATCGCCAAGAGTGGCCCCGACCTCGAGCTCGGCACCTTCCCGTTGCCGATGACCGACGACCCGGGCGAGCGCAGGGTGCGGGTGAACATCGACCTCGCCGCCTGGATCCCCGAGGACTCCACCCACAAGGACGCCGCGCGCACGTTCCTCACCTACCTGTTCCAGCCCGACGTGATGAACGCCTACAACGAGGCACAGCTCGGCTACGGCACCACCACGGATGCCGCGCCGGTCACCGACCCGCGGATCATCGGGATGAAGCCCTACTTCGAGGAGGCGCGCTTCTACACGGGTGCGTCGCAGGCGATCCCGCTCACCATCCCCACCGAGAACTACCTGCAGGGCATCGTGACCGGTGCCGGCGTCGAGCCGACGCTGCAGACCCTCGACGCCGACTGGGCTCGCCTGGCCCTGCGCCAGTGACGCCCCGGACCCGGAAGGACTGACGACATGGCAACGAGCACGGCAACCCGAGTCGACACCCGAGAAGCCCCACGACCTGAGCAGGCAGAGCGCAAGCGCCGCAAGGTCGAACCGATCTACTACCTGTTCCTGCTCCCGGCGCTGCTGCTGTTCACGCTGGCCATCACGCTGCCGGCGATCATGGGCATCTTCTACAGCTTCACGAACTCGATCGGGTTCGGCGAGTGGGAGTTCGTCGGCCTGATCAACTACCAGGCCATGTTCTCCGACCCGGCGATCTGGCAGAGCTACCTGTTCACGTTCGGCTTCGCCGCGGCGACGGTGATCGTGGTCAACGTGCTCGCCTTCCTGCTGGCGGTGGGGCTCACGGCCAAGATCCGGATGAAGTCCGCGCTGCGGGCGGTCTTCGTCATCCCGATGGTCATCTCGGGCATCATCATCGCTTACGTGTTCAACTACCTCTTCTCCAACTCCGTTCCGGCAGCGGGCAATGCGCTCGGCATCAGCTGGCTCAGCGAGAGCATCCTCGCCAACTCCGACCTCGCGTGGGTCGCCATCGTCATCGTCACGGCGTGGCAGGCCATCCCCGGCACGCTGCTGATCTACATCGCCGGGCTGCTGTCCATCCCCGGTGACGTCTACGAGGCCGCCGACCTCGATGGCGCCACCAAGCTGCAGGCCCTGCTGAAGATCACCCTCCCGCTCGTC
>JBBQNZ010000200.1:0-6113 GCA_038330415.1 Actinomycetales bacterium
CAGCGGCTGGGCCAGCTGTTCATGGTCGGTGTCGACGCCAACGCCTCGCTCGACTCGCTCGACACGCTGGTGCGGCGCTCGCACATCGGCAACGTCATCTACCTCGGCGGCTGGGACGGCGCCGCCAAGGTCAACCGCACCTCCGAGCACCTGCAGGGCCTGGTGTCGCGCACGAGCACCGGTGACGTCGGGCTGCTCATCGCCGCCGACCAGGAAGGCGGAGAGGTGCACCAGCTGCGCGGCGCCGGGTTCACCCGACCGCCCTCGGCCAAGAAGCAGGCGACGATGTCGTCCGCCGCGCTCACCCGGGCAGCCACGGGGTGGGCCCGCGAGCTCAAGGGGGCGGGCGTCAACGTCAACCTCGCCCCCGTCACCGACACCGTGCCCAGCGACATCGGGCGCGCCAACGAGCCGATCGGGCGCTACGGGCGGCAGTACGGCTCGGACCCCGAGACGGTCGAGCGGGCCTCGGCCGCCTTCCTCAAGGGGATGCTGGCCGGCGGCGTCGAGGGCACGGTCAAGCACTTCCCCGGTCTGGGGCGCATCCGCAGCAACACCGACTTCAGCAGCACCGGCATCACCGACGACGTGACCGACGCGAACGACCCCTACCTGCAGCCGTTCGCGGCGGGTGTCGAGGCGGGCGCCGGCCTGGTCATGGTCGGCTCCGCGCGCTACAGCAGGCTCGACCCCAAGGTGCCGGCGATGTTCTCGGCACCGATCGTCACCGACCTGCTGCGCGGCACGCTCGGCTACGACGGTGTGGTGATCACCGACGACGTCAACGCCCGGGCGGTGCGCAGCACACCGGCACCCGAGCGGGCGGTGCGGTTCATCGACGCCGGGGGCGACATCGTGCTCACCGGCCGCGCCTCGAGCGCGCCAGCGATGATCGCGGCGGTCAAGGCCAGGGCTGCGGACGACCCGGCCTTCGCCACCAAGGTGCAGGCGTCAGTGCAGCGGGTGGTCACCCTCAAGGAGCGGATGGGCCTGCTCCCCTGCTCCCCCCGCTAGGCCTGGACCACTGTGACCGGCATCGAGGAGTCGGCCGGCAGGGCGAGGTCGGAGGGCGCCCGCCCCTTGAGCACCATCTGCGCGCCGAGCGCCGCCACCATCGCGCCGTTGTCGGTGCACAGCCCCGGCCGCGGCACCCGCAGCTGGATGCCGGCCGCGTCGCACCGCTCCTGCGCCATCGCCCGCAGCCGCGAGTTCGCGGCCACGCCGCCACCGATCTGCAGGTGACCGACGCCGTGCTCGCGGCAGGCCAGCACCGCCTTGCGGGTCAGCACGTCGGTGACGGCCTCCTGGAAGCTCGCCGCCACGTCGGCCACCGGCACCGGCTCCCCGGCCGCCTCGCGCGCCTGCACCCACCGCGACACGGCGGTCTTCAACCCCGAGAACGAGAAGTCGAAGCGGTGCCGCTCCATGTCGCGGCCCGTGGTGAGCCCGCGCGGGAAGTCGATGGTGATGGAGCCCCCGCGCGCGACCCGGTCGATGTGCGGCCCGCCGGGGAAGGGCAGCCCGAGCACCCGGGCCACCTTGTCGAACGCCTCACCGGCGGCGTCGTCGATGGTCGAGCCTAGGCTGCGCACGTCGTGCGTCACATCGGGCACGAGCAGGAGCGAGGAGTGCCCACCGGAGACGAGCATCGCGAGTACCGGCTCGGGCAGCGGGCCGTGCTCGACGATGTCGACGGCCACGTGGCTGGCAAGGTGGTTGACGCCGTAGAGCGGCACCCCGAGGGCGAGCGACAGCGCCTTCGCCGAGGCGACCCCCACCATCAGCGCCCCGGCGAGGCCCGGGCCCGACGTGACCGCAACGGCATCCACGTCGCGCAGCGTGACTCCGGCTGCGGCACAAGCGCGTTCGATGGTTGGCACCATGGCCTCGAGGTGGGCTCGGCTGGCGACCTCCGGCACGACGCCACCGAAGCGGGCGTGCTCGTCGACGCTGCTGGCAATGGCGTCGACGAGCAGCGTCTCGCCACGCACGATGCCGACACCGGTCTCGTCGCACGACGTCTCGATACCCAGCACCAGGGGTGCATCACTCATCGCCGACCCCCCTCTGCATCAGCAGTTTTCGCATGACCAAGGCGTCGACGTCACCCGGCTGGTAGTAGCGCCGGCGGGTGCTCAGCAGGGCATAGCCGGCGCGCCCGTAGAGGCCGAGCGCGGCGGCGTTGTCGGCGCGAACCTCGAGCATCACGGATGCCGCGCCCCGGGCTCGGGCGCGGTGCTGTAGCTCGTCGAGCAGCCGACCCCCGACCCCGCGGCCCTGCGCCCGCGGTGCCACGGCGATGGTCATCACGTCGGCGACGTCGCCGCCGTGGTCGAGCCCGGCATACCCGAGGATGCCGTCGGTGTCGGTGAGCACGACGTAGTCGCGGCGGGGTCGGCCGGCGAGCTCGGCCCACCAGGTGGGCTCGGCCCAGGCGTCGTGCGCGAAGAGGTCGCGCTCGAGCACCGCCAGGGCCGGGATGTCGGTCCAGTGCGCCTCGCGCAGCATCGGCGCCGTCACGGTCACGCCCGACCTCGCTCGGCCGTGGTGAGCGCGTCGGGCCGCCGGAGGTACAGCGGCTCGACCGGCATCGGCTCACCCGCGGCGATCCGGCGCAGGGCTACCTGCCCCAGCCACCACGGGTCGACGTCGAGCGGACCGTCGAAGCCGTTCGGGAAGAGGTCCGGGTAGAGCACCGGGCCGCGGCCGACGGTCGGCAGCGCCCGCGCGGCGTGAGCGAGCTCCGCCGGGCGGTCGACGGCGGGCTCGGTGAGCGCCACGGCCCCGTCGGCGCCACGCGCGTAGCGGGCCCAGTAGACCTCCTTGCGCCGCGCGTCGGTGGCGACGAGCACCTCGCCCACGACGTCCCCCAGCGCGACCAGCGCCTGTTCCGCCAGGGCGTCGAGGCTGCACACCCCGTGCACCGGGACGCCGAGGGCGTGCCCCAGGGTGAGCGCCGTGACCAGGCCGACCCGCAGCCCGGTGAACGGGCCGGGGCCGGTGCCGACGGCGATGTCGGTGAGGTCGGCCGGGGTCGCACCGGCAGCCGCGAGGGTGTCGCGCACCAGCGGTGCGAGCTTCTCGGTGTGGGCGCGGGCGTCGACCTCGACACCGACGACGGGGTCGGACCCGGGTGCGAGCACGGCGACGCCGATGGCCGAGGTCGAGGTGTCGATCGCGAGGGTCAGCACGGCACACCGCCCAGGGCGACCAGCCCGGCATCCGCGGTCTCGCCGCTCCAGCGCCCACCGATGCCGGTGACCGTCGCGGTGCGCTCCTCGGTGGCGATGTCGACGTCGAGCACGACCTCGAGGCGGTCCTCGCTCAGGTCCTCGGCCAGCCCGTGGCCCCACTCGACCACCGTGACGCTCTCGTCGACCGAGGCGTCGAGGTCGAGGTCGTCGAGCTCGAGCGCCCCGCCGAGCCGGTAGGCGTCGACGTGCACGAGGGCCGGGCCACCGACGACGGACGGGTGCACCCGGGCGATGACGAAGGTCGGCGAGGTGACCGGCCCCCGCACGCCGAGGCCCTCGCCGACGCCCTGGGTCAGGGTCGTCTTGCCGGCACCCAGGCCCCCGGTGAGCACCACGAGGTCCCCGGCGCGCAGCAGCGCCCCCAGCACCCGCCCCAGAGCCCGGGTGTCGTCGACCTCCGGCAGCGCCACGCGACGCCCGCTCACGACGCGGCCTCCCGACCGCCCCGGCCGGCCCGGGCGCGCGCCACCTGGCGCTTCTTCGAGATGTCCTGCACCGTGCGGCGCACCCGCGGCTTGCTGCTCACCGGCACCCCCTCGGCCACGGCACGCTGCGCACGGGCGATGAGCATGAGCAGCTGCTGGGTGACCAGCTGGGGGTGCTCGAGCATGAGGATGTGCCCGGCGTCCTCAACCACCACGTGCTCGGCGCCCGGGATGCGGCGCACGATCTCCTCGCTGTGCGACGGCGGCGTGATGAGGTCACCGGCGCCGTTCATCACGAGGGTCTCGATGCCGACGAGCGGCGCGAGGTCGGCGCTGATGTCGAGCACGTCGAAGTCGGGTAGGAAGGCCGCCATGACGTCGAAGGAGGTCGAGAAGATCATGTTGCCGACGAGCTGCACGAGCTCGGGGCTCACCGGGGAGTCGAACGCCCAGCGCTGCACCACGGCAGCCTGCACACCGCGGCCCATCTTGCGCAGCGCACCGATCGGCCCGGCGTGCCGAGACATGCGGGTCAGCACGCCCGGCCCGAACGAGCCCACCACCCGCCCGACCGTGGGCCCCAGGCCGAACTCGGTCATCTCGGCCCCACCCGGGCTGGTCGCGATGAGCGCGACCGCCAGCACCCGGTCGCGCACGACGTCGGGGTGCTGCCCGGCATACGACATCACCGTCATGCCGCCCATCGAGTGCCCGACGAGTACGACCGGGCCACTGGTGCAGGTGGCGTCCATGACCGCGGCGAGGTCGCGGCCGAGCTGGGCGACCGTGCAGTTCTCCAGCGCCGGCTGGCCGGACCGACCGTGCCCGCGCTGGTCGTACGTGACCACCCGGAAGCCGGAGTGGATCAGCGCCCGGCGCTGCAGCACCCAGCACCGCAGGGTGAGGCTGAAGCCGTGCACGAGCACCACGGTCGGCGTGCGCCCGGCGAGGTGGCGCCGGCTGAGGCTGGAGGTGTCGGGGGCGTCGATCTCGACGTGCAGGGCGACGCCGTCGTCGGCCGTGACCCACAGCGACTCCGTGGGCGTGTGCGCCCAGCCGTCGGGGGCGTCGACGGAGCGGTAGCCGGCGCGTGCCCGCACCACCCGGTCACCCACCGCGCTGGCGGCGCTGCCGAGCGGGCCCAGCGCCATCAGTCCCCGCCCCCGAGCAGCACCCGCGGCAGCCGCGGACCCATCCGGGTGACGATCTCGTAGTTGATGGTTCCGGCCGCCTCGGCCCAGTCCTGCGCCGAGGGCTCGCCGTCGGCCGTGCGCCCGAGCACGACCACCTCGTCACCGGCCCCGCCGGCATACCCCGGACCGAGGTCGAGAACGAACTGGTCCATGCAGACCCGGCCGGCCACCGGCAGCCGGCGCCCGCCGACCAGCACCGGGCCGCGACCCCCCGCCGACCTCGGGATGCCGTCGGTGTAACCCATCGGCACCAGGCCCAGCACGGTGTCGCGCTCGGTGACGTACTCGTGGCCGTAGCTGACGCCCTGGCCGGCCCGGGCCCGCTTGACCAGGGTGAGCCGGGCGGTCACCCGCATCGCCTCGCGCAGGCCGAAGTGCTCGGGGTCGCCGAGGTCGGGCACCGGCGACAGCCCGTAGACGGCCAGCCCGGGGCGCACCATGTCGAAGTGGGCCGATGGGTTGGTGAGCGTCGCCGCGGAGTTCGCGAGGTGGCGCAGCGCCGGTCGCACGCCGGCGCGCTCGAGCTCGTCGGCCGCCTCGACGAACCGCGCCTGCTGGGCGCGCACGGTGGGGTGCTGGGGTGCGTCGGCCCACGCGAAGTGCGACCACACCCCGGTCACCTCGACCACTCCCTCCGCCTGCGCGGCCGCGACCCGCGCGACCATCTCCGACCAGTCGGTGAGGATGCCGCCGCGCCCCAGCCCGGTGTCGACCTTCACCTGCACGCGCGCGGGGCGACCCCGCTCGCGCGCCGCGGCCGTGACGGCATCGAGGGTCCAGTCGCTGCCGACGGTCACCTCGATGTCAGCGTCGATGGCGCCGCCGACGTCACCTCCAGGCGGGAAGAGCCAGGTGAGCAGCGGGGCCGTGACGCCGGCCCGGCGCAGCTCGAGCGCCTCGGCGAGCTGGGCCACGCCGAGCCAGGTGGCACCTCCGGCCAGCGCGGCTCGCGCCGACGGCACCAGGCCGTGGCCGTAGGCGTCGCCCTTGACGACGGCCATCACCCGCGCCGACCCCGCTCGGCGCACCAGCTCGGCCACGTTGTCGCGGATGGCGTCGAGGTCGATGCTCACCCACGCCGAAGCGCCCGCGGGCGCGGGGGGCGGGGCGGAGGCGGGCGAGGTGGTCATGGGCCTGACGAGTCTAGGACGCCGGGAGGCGCCCGCGGCCCAGCAGGTAGGTGACCGCAGTGGGGATGCTGCGTGCCACGGCGAGCGCCCGCACCGGCCCACCCGGGTTGG
>JBBQNZ010000201.1:0-6093 GCA_038330415.1 Actinomycetales bacterium
GGGAGACCCTGACCAGGGCCCGCCCGGACGTGCTGGTGATGGTCGGGTCGGACCACTTCCACCAGCTGTGGCTGGACAACATGCCGCAGTTCCTCGTCGGCCACGCCGAGCAGTACGACGCCAACTGGTACAACGAGGAGCGCGAGTTCGGTCTGCCGCGGTTCCGGCTCGACGGCCACGAGGAGCTCTCGTCGCACATCCTGCGCGGCGGCCTCGACTCCGGCTTCGACCTCGCGTTCAGCAACGAGCTACGCATCGACCACTCGATCACCTGCCCGATCATCACCCTGCGCCCCCAGGCCGACCTGCCGATCGTGCCCATCTACACCAACATCTTCGCGCCACCGCTGCCGCAGCCGAAGCGTTTCGTCGAGCTGGGCAGGGCGATCCGCACGCTCGTCGAGTCGTGGCCGAGCGACCAGCGGGTCGCCATCATCGGCACCGGCCACCTCTCGCTCGAGCTCGGCGGCCCACGGCAGTTCGGCCCGCACGGCCCCGACCCGGAGTTCGACCACCGGGCGGTGCAGTGGATCGCGAACGGCGACCTCGACGGCTGCCTGCGCGAGGTGAGCCTGGACAGCCTGCACCAGCCCGGCAACGCCACCCACGGCTTCATGGACTTCATGCTGATGATGGGCGTGGCCGGGGAGAACGCGAAGGCCGACCACGTCGACCACCTCGACCTGTTCCACACGATGGAGGCCTACTTCACCTGGTACCCGAACGGAGCGCCGGCATGAGCAAGTACCTGCTGAACAAATTCCTGTTCACGGTCGACCGCGACCCCGACCTCGTCGAGCGCTACCGGGCCGACCCGGCCGGGCTCGTCGCGTGGTGGGAGGAGACCCAGGCCAACCGCATCCTCAACGTGCCCGACGCCGAGGCGAGCACCTGGCTGGCCTTCACCGACGCCGAGCGCGAGGCCCTCGTGGCGCACGACCACGTGGCGCTGTTCGGGATGGGGGCCCACCCGTTCCTCACCCTCACGCTGTTCATCGCGCTGTTCGAGCGCGACCACCCGGAGCCGCTGTCGTACCAGAAGGGCTACGGGGCCGCGCTGGCCCACCTGTCGCTGCCCTACCCCGACATCGCCACCTGAGCCCGGTGCGCGCCGCAACCTTGACCGCCCACGGCCGGCCACCCGAGGTGGTCGACCGCGACGACCCGGTGCCCGCGGCGGGCGAGCTGCTCGTCGCGGTGACCGCCGTGCCGATCACCCCGCTCGACCTGCTCTGCGCGAGCGGGACCTCCTACTTCGGCGCACCCGTGCTGCCCTACGTGCCGGGCGTGCAGGCGGTCGGGGTGGTGCGTGCCGGGGCGCCGGAGCTCGTCGGCCGCCGGGTGTGGTTCCCCACCACGGCCGGGATGGCGCCCGGCGACGGCGGGCTGGCCGAGCTGGCGGTGGCGACGACGGCCGAGGCCGTGGTGGTCGAGGCCGACCTCCCCGACACCGTGGTGGCCGCCCTGGGGCTGTCGGCGGTGGCCGCGTGGGAGGTGCTCGAGGGTCGGGCCGGGCTCCGCCCCGGTGAGACGGTGTTGGTGCTCGGCGCCGGGGGGGTCGTCGGCCAGGTCGCCGTGCAGGCCGCCCAGCTGCTCGGTGCGGGGCGGGTGGTCGCCGCAGCCCGGTCCACCACCACGCTGGAGCGGGCCACGGCATCCGGCGCGGATGCCGTGGTCGACCTGCGTGACGACGAGGACGCCGCCGCCCTCGCCGAGCGGCTCCGCGACGCGTGCGGCGGCTCGGCCGACGTCGTCGTCGACCCGCTGGCCGGCATCCCGGGCACAGCCGCGGCGCTGGTGCTGGCCGCCGGCGGGCGCCTGGTCAACCTGGGCAGCGCCGCCGGGCCGGTCGTGTCGGTCGACTCCGCCACCTTGCGCAGCCGGTCGGCCGCGGTGCTGGGCTACACCAACACCTCGCTCACCGACACCCGTCGCCGTGAGGTGTTCCGCACCGTGCTCGAGCACGCCGCCGCCGGCCGGATCGAGGTCACCCACGACGTCGTGCCGCTCGCCGGCGCACCGGCCGCCTGGGAGAGCGTGGCCCGCGGCACGACATCCCGGCGCGTGGTCGTCACCCCCTGAGCGCCACGGCGGGGTGGGCCGAAGGGCCCACCCCGCCGTCACGCGTCGTGCCTCAGCGACGCAAGCGGAAAGTGCCCGTGTCGGTCTGGCCGGTCGACGGCACGGTCACCGTGACCGTGAACTTGCCGGTCGAGGCCGGCAGGCTCGACGTGCGCAGCAGGTACAGCCAGGCCACGCCGATCGAGCTCATCGGCCGCTCCAGCACGGTCGTGCCGCCGAGCTCGACGGTGATGACCGGTGCGATGTCCCGCGGGATCCGGCCGGTGCAGTCGACGTAGCCGACGGCGACCGGCAGCACGGCCCCCCGCCTCACCACAAGCGGGCTGGTCGACGAGCCAAGCCGTGGGATCAGCCCGGTGCTGACGTACTCGACCGAGACGGCAGCCGTCGTGGTCGTCACGTGGCCCGAGCTGTCGGTGACGGTCACGGTGGCCGTGTACCGGCCGGCCTTCGCGTAGCGGTGAGTGAGGCTCACCGGGCTGGTGGCCGGGTCGACCGTGGTCGGCGTCGAGCCGTCGCCCCAGTCGACACGCACCGTGTGGGTGTCGGCGGCGTCGCGGTCGCTGATGTCGACGGTGAGCCGTGCCGTGCGGGCGCACGACAGCGAGTCGTCGACGAAGGCCGCCGTCACGGTGGCCGGTGAGTTGGGCCTGAGGCCGACCACGACCGGGTCGTGGTCGGAGACGCGGTACTGGTCGGGTGCGTAGAGAGTCGACTGCAGGTTGGGCGTCTTGAAGTCGGTGTTGTAGTCGAGCACCGAGGGCTCGTCGGCGTTGATGTGGTACTCCGTCACCCCCGTCACCTGCGAGCGGATCGACTGCGAGCCGAGCGCGTGGTCGAGGTAGCCCCACTGGCCGTCGAAGACGTAGCTGTAGGCGTCGGCGCCAAGCCGGTCTTCGATGAGGTTGGTGAAGCCAGCCGCCTCGAGGGCCCTGATCGGGTCCTCTTTCGCGTAGGAGTTGTAGTCGCCCACGAGGAGCACGTCGTGGTCTCCGGTGCCCGTCGGGTCGGAGGACAGCCAGGTGGCCAGCGCCTTGGCGGCCACCGAGCGCGCGGCGTTGCAGTTGCCCTGCCCGTCACCGGCATCCGGCACGGAGCAGGCCGAGCCCTTGCTCTTGAGGTGGTTGATGTCCGCGATGAAGACACCACCGGTTGCGTTGACCTTGTAGGCCTGAGCGAGCGACGGGCGGCTGCGGGGGGCGGGGTCGCCGCCGTTGACGAACTCGGTGGTGTTGAGCACGGCCGTCTTCCCCACCAGCGTCACCTTCGCGGGCTTGTAGATCTGCCCGACCTTGATGGCGTCGGTGCCGAGCGCGTCGACCTGTCCGGTCGCGGCATCCGCATCGACGTACGCGTAGGTGTCGGGCGCGGTGGCGGCGTTGAGCTTGCCCACCAGGTCGGCGAGCGCCGAGTCGGGGCCGTAGCCGTCGTTCTCGATCTCGTTGACACCGATGACGTCGGGGTTCATCGCGAGGATGGCCGCGACGGTCTTGGGCCACTGCCGGTCGAACTCTGCGGCGTTGTCGGCCCCGCGGCACTCGGCGGTGGCGCCCTGGGTGCCGAACGTGCACGCGGTGGTGCCGAAGGTGTTGAAGTAGTTGAGCAGGTTCATGCCGACGACCCGCACGTCACCGCCGACGCCCTCGGGGTGCGAGGGCCGGAGGTTGGCCGGGGTGAACTCGACGGCGCCGTCGAGCGCGTTGACGGGGCGCAGCCGGTAGGCGTTCGGGCTGGCGCTGGCGCCACCCCAGGTGTAGGTCATGACGCCGACCGGGTTGGTCGTGGTGTCGCCGCCGCGCAGCGTGTTGGTCGCGCTGAGCGGCTGCCCGCCGCGGGCGAAGACGATCGGGTCGGGATTCTGGGCCTGGCTGGCGTCATCGACGAGCAGCTGGTTGAGGTCGTTGCTGGCCTGCAGGGCGTTGGCCGGTGCGCCGGGCTCCACGACGTTGGTCGGCTGGCGCAGCCGCCCGCCGGAGGAGAGCAGCACCTGGCCGAACCGGCCGAGCTGGAAGTGCTCGGTGACGGTGAGCGTCTGCGCCATCCGCACGAGCATCCCCTCGTAGGGCTCGAACGCGCTGGCGCTGGTCATCGGCAGGGTGACGTCGGTCGGGTTGACCGTGCCCGTGCCGCACTCGGCGACGTTCGCGGCGGTCACCGACACCTGGGTCTGGCCCTGGTTCTCGCCGACGTTGCCGGTGACGGTGACCAGGTCGCCGAGCTGCACGAGGTCCTGGTTGCCGCCGTTGAAGACGAAGATGCCCTCGGAGGTCGCGGGGTCGCCGTCGCCCTTCGGGTCCTGCAGGTAGAAGCCGCGCAGGGCCGGGAAGGGGCCTTCGTAGTCGCCGACGACCACCCCGCGCACGGTGGTGCGCTGGCCGACGAGGGGGCTGGTCTCACCCGAGCCCTGCACCTGGCCGATGGGCGTGACATCCACGATGGCGCACGAGTCGGCGACCGTGAAGGTCGAGGTGACGTCGTCCGCCAGGGCGTCCGGCGGGTCGTTGGCATCGGCGTCGGTCACCAGGGCCGCGTGCACGGTGAGGGCGCAGGTGTCGCCGTCGGCGAGGTTGTCGGCCGGGTCGACCGTGTAGGTGGTGGGGCCACCGGTGACGGTCGCGGCCACCTTGCCGCCGGGCGTGCAGGCGAGCGTGATCGCACCCGTCGCCAGGTCGACCGGCTCGCTGAAGGTGACCGTCGGGCTCACCGCGGCCTGGGCGGTGCCGCCGGACGCGGGGGTCACCGCGGTGACGGTCGGGGCCTCGTCAGGGGCGGGGTCGGAGCCGCACTCCGCGGTGTGCGAGCCGAGCCCGTCGAAGGTGTCGATGGCGAACCCGTCCCACTCGACCGAGGGGTCGAAGGCGTTGCCGCCGTCGGTGTCCCCCGCACAGATGGTCGCCATCCGGCGCAGTGTGTGGTTCACCGTGCTGGTCGACCCCGAGCCCCACGCGGCGCCCGGGTCGAAACCGATCTGACCGACGACATCGAG
The DNA here is from genome assembly GCA_038330415.1 of Actinomycetales bacterium. Taxonomy (GTDB): domain Bacteria; phylum Actinomycetota; class Actinomycetes; order Actinomycetales; family Dermatophilaceae; genus Fodinibacter. The sequence continues at coordinate 5,069 of JBBQNZ010000201.1, forward strand.
CACGGTGGTGCCCTTGCGCAGGGTGATGGCGTCGTCGCCGTTCCACAGCCCCGCGCCGCTGGTCGTGTCGGCCTGCGCCAGGATCGCTGCACTTGCCGACGCCTGCGCCAACACGAACACGTCCCCGGCGACGAGCGTGCCGTCCAAGGGCACGGTCGTGCCGGCCGAGGGGTTCCCGTTGGCGAACACCTGCACGCTGTAGCCGCCGGCGGAAAGGTCGACCGCGGCTCCGGTGCCGTTGTAGATCTCGAGGGCCTTGTTGTTGCTCGACCCCTCGACGTACTCGGAGAAGAACAGGTCACTGGGCGCGGCCGCGGACGCCGGGAGCGGCGTCATCACGACGGGAACGGCCACGGCGAGGGCGCCGACCGCGACCCTCCCCACGAACCGACGGAACGTCGAAACCATGAATCCCCTCCAGGGTTCAGCGGGGGGTCTTGCCGCCAGACGCGACGCCTCGCCCGCACACGATGCGGCGCGAACGTAACACCCGCCGGGGGCGCCCGCGACTCGTAGGAACAGACCCTTCGGTGAACGGCTGGTGACGGTTTCCCCACCTCGACGGGAAGGTCTGCGAGGTCGCGGCTGTTGGCCACCCTCGTCCCCGCACCGCATCCACAGAACCTGACGAACGGGAGTTGACGACATGCAGCAGCGCAGCATCGCAGACCTGAAGGTGAGCGCGATCGGGCTCGGCGGGATGCCGATGTCGATCGAGGGGCGCCCCGACACCGAGCGCTCGGTGTCCACGATCCACGCGGCGCTCGACGCCGGCGTCACCCTCATCGACACCGCCGACGCCTACCACCTGACCGCCGACGACGTCGGCCACAACGAGGACCTGATCGCGGGAGCCCTGCGCTCGTGGGGTGGCGACCCGACCACGGTGGTCGTCGCCACCAAGGGTGGGCACCTGCGCCCCGGCGACGGGTCGTGGACGCTCAACGGCGACCCCGCCTACCTCAAGCAGGCGGCCCGCGACTCGGCCCGGCGGCTGGGCGTCGACGCCATCGGGCTCTACCAGT